>NZ_JBEPOZ010000010.1:0-143733 GCF_040547005.1 Arthrobacter sp. UYCu712 | reverse complement strand
TCCACTCTAAAGACCGAGTTCTACGACCGCCGCCGCTGGGCAACCAGACACGAGGCAATCCGGGCTACGGGCCGCTGGATCGAGGAGTTCTACAATCGTGCCCGGCTGCATTCAGCACTGGGCTACACCACACCCGTGGAACACGAACGATTCCTCGCCATAACAAAACCTCAGCCGGCACAAGCCGCCTGATCAACTGTCCACGATTTGCGGGCAACCCCAACAGCGTGCTGAACGGTTTATGCCAGGGAACTCTTGGGTCTGGCCACATGGGGGTTCGATTCCCTCTCAGCTCACAGCGGCAACATTCCGCTCCAATTTCCGGCCGAAGCCGGGCCGGAGCCGATCCCTACACCGAGTCCGGCCGCTGGTCACCCTTGTGGCTGCGCAGGTTCTCCTGCACCTTGCCGAACAAATCCTTGATAGTCGACTCCGTGTTGGTGAGCATGTCCGGCTGGACGTAGACCAGCTGGGTCGGGGGCAGGCTGTAATTGGACGGCAGGCCGCCCGTACCGTCCACCCCTTCCAGCGCGATGGTCACGCCGCCCTCCTTGCGCGCAATGGCGGCGATCCGGCCGAAGACCACGGTGAATCCGTCCGGCTCGAAGCTCACGGTCAGTCCGACATGTGTCCGGTTAAGGTCGCTTGCTGCGACGGCCTTCTCGTTACCGGTCCCTGCATAGCTCATGTCCGTCTCCCGACAGTTGGTGGCGTTGGTGGGGTTGTACGCGAGCAGTCTACGTCTGAGCCCGGAGACCGGGTAGGGGCCCGACGTCTCCGGCGCTCCGATACCGGACCGGGGCGGCCCTGGTGGAGAATGCGTTCATGACCAATGACGATCTTCGGCCTGTCTACTTCCTGTCGGACAGCACCGGCATCACCGCGGAAACGCTCGGCAACACCTTGCTGACGCAGTTCCCCGCTAATAACTTCGACCGCATCACGGTCCCCTTCATCACCACCGTCGATCAGGCCAGGACGGTGGTCGGCACCATCGACAAACTGGCCACCACCGGCCTGCGGCCGATCGTCTTTTCCACCGCCGTCAGCAACGACATCCGCCAGGCCCTGGCCAAATGCAAGGGAATCATCGTGGATCTCATCGGGACACATGTGGGACAGCTGGAGCAGGCCCTCGGCTCGGCGGCCAGCGGCGAACCGGGCCGGGCCCATGGCCTGGGCAACGCGGAGCGGTACCAATCCCGGATGGCCGCCGTCGAGTACGCCATGGAGCACGACGACGGCCAGAGCCTGCGCGCGCTGGAAAAGGCGCAGGTCATCCTGGTGGCACCGTCCCGCTGCGGAAAAACCCCCACCACCATGTATCTGGCGCTGCAACACGGCATCTTCGCCGCGAACTTCCCGCTGGTGGACGAGGACTTTGAACGTGAGGGCCTCCCCAAGCCGCTACGGCCTTTCGTTGAGAAGTGTTTCGGCCTCTCCTCCAACCCCCTGCGCCTGAGCCAGATCCGCACCGAACGCCGCCGCGGCTCGCCCTACGCGTCGCTGCGGCAGTGCGGCTTCGAACTGCGCAGCGCCGAGCAGTTGTACATCTCCCACGGGATTCCGTACCTGAATTCGGCCACGGTGTCGGTGGAGGAAATGGCCGCCACCATCCTGCAGCGCATGAACCTCAAACATTAGGGAAAAGTTTCACAAGCTCGGTGTGACGCAGCCCGTGTGGAAACCCGGGCGGAGACGTGTCAATGTGGACAAGAATCGCGCCCTGCAACGGTCATAACCTCACGCTGGGCGGAACATCTGCATGCCATCATCTGCAAAGGAGCAGCAACCATGACGACAGACATCCTGTGGTTCTCAGAACTCGGACTCAAGGACCTGGACCGGGTAGGCGGGAAGAACGCCTCCCTGGGTGAGATGGTGCAGAACCTGACCTCCGCCGGCGTCCAGGTCCCGGACGGTTTCGCCACAACAGCGGACGCCTACCGCAGCTTCCTGGCGGATTCCGGCCTGGACCAGAAGATCGCGGACCGGCTGGTCGGCCTGGACACCGATGACGTGACGGCCCTCGCCGCGGCCGGGCAGGAAATCCGCACCCTCATGCGCGAGACCCCCTTCCTGCCGGACTTCGAGACGCAGATCCGGAATGCCTACCAGCAGTTGGTGGACAAGCACGGGGGCTCCGAGGACCTTTCCTGGGCCGTCCGTTCCAGCGCCACGGCGGAAGACCTGCCCGACGCCTCCTTCGCCGGGCAGCAGGAAACCTTCCTGAACGTCCGCGGCATCGAGAACATCCTGCTCGCCATCAAGGACGTGTTCGCGTCCCTCTACAACGACCGGGCCATCGCCTACCGTGTGCACCACAAGTTCGAGCACGCCGAGGTGGCGCTCTCGGCCGGCATCCAGCGGATGGTGCGCTCCGATGTCGGGGCCTCCGGTGTCATGTTCACCATGGACACCGAGTCCGGGTTCCAGGACGCCGTGTTCGTCACGTCCTCCTACGGCCTGGGCGAGGCCGTCGTCCAGGGCGCCGTGAACCCCGATGAGTTCTACGTGTACAAACCCGCGCTGCAGGCCGGCCGCCCCGCCATCCTCAAGCGCGGGCTGGGCGAGAAGGCCCTCCAGATGACCTACACGAGCAGCCGCGAGATCGGCCGCACCATCGACTTCGTCCCGGTTGAGGCCTCGTTGCGGAACCGCTTCAGCCTCAGCGACGACGACGTCGAGCAGCTCGCCCGGCACGCCGTCGCCATCGAGAACCACTACGGCCGTCCCATGGACATCGAATGGGGCAAGGACGGGACCGACGGCGGCCTGTACATCCTGCAGGCCCGCCCGGAGACAGTGCAGTCCCGCCGGGCCTCCGGCAGCCTGAGCCGTTTCCGCCTCAACGGCACCGGCCGGGTACTGGTCGAGGGCCGCGCCATCGGCCAGCGCATCGGTGCCGGCAGCGTCCGTATCCTCACCGCGATTGACCAGATGGCCGCTTTCAAGACCGGCGATGTCCTCGTCGCCGACATGACCGACCCGGACTGGGAACCGATCATGAAGCGTGCCTCCGCCATCGTGACCAACCGCGGCGGACGCACCTGCCATGCGGCCATCATTGCCCGGGAACTGGGGATTCCCGCCGTCGTCGGCACCGGGGACGCCACGGACGCCCTGTCCGACGGACTCGAGGTAACCGTCTCCTGCGCCGACGGCGAGACCGGCACCATCTACGAAGGACTCCTGGACTTCAGCGTCGAGGAAACCGAGATCGCCCAGCTACCTGAGGCCCCGGTCAAGGTCATGATGAATGTCGGCACCCCGGAGCAGGCGTTCACCTTCGCGCAGCTGCCCAACCACGGAGTGGGCCTGGCCCGGCTGGAATTCATCATCAACCGCCAGATCGGCATCCACCCCAAGGCGCTCCTGAACCTGGACAGCCAGCCGGCGGACGTGGCCGCGGACATCCGGGAACGGATTGCCGCGTACGACGGCCCGCGCGACTACTACATCAAGCGCCTGGCCGAAGGGGTGTCCACCATCGCGGCGGCCTTCGCGCCGGAACCGGTGATTGTGCGCATGTCCGACTTCAAGTCCAACGAGTACGCCAACCTGATCGGCGGACCCGCCTACGAACCGCACGAAGAAAACCCGATGATCGGCTTCCGCGGCGCCTCGCGGTACCTGGAGCCGTCCTTCCGGGACTGCTTCGACCTTGAGTGCGAGGCTTTGTCCTTCGTCCGCAACGAGATGGGGCTGACCAACGTCAAGCTGATGATCCCGTTCGTGCGGACCCTGGACGAGGCCCGCGGCGTCATCGAGCTGCTGGCGGAGAACGGCCTCACCCGCGGCGAGAACGGACTTGAGGTGATCATGATGTGCGAGATTCCGTCCAACGCGCTGCTCGCCGACGATTTCCTGGACTACTTCGACGGATTCTCCATCGGCTCCAATGACATGACCCAGCTGGCACTGGGCCTGGACCGGGATTCCGCGATTGTCGCGGGCGGCTTCGATGAACGGGACCCTGCCGTCAAGAAGCTCCTCAGCATGGCCATCAAGGCCTGCAAGGAGCGCGGCAAATATGTCGGCATCTGCGGCCAGGGGCCCAGCGACCACGCGGACTTCGCCGAGTGGCTGGTCGAGGAAGGCATCGATTCCGTGTCCCTGAACCCCGACACCGTGGTGGATACCTGGCTCCGGCTCGCCGGCGCGGCAGGCGGCGCCGATGTCGGTGCCGCAGCCGGCGCAGAGGCGCACTGACCGTACATCGCTGGAAAAGGACGGGCGGGACACCAGATGGGCAGCGCGGTCTATGAATTCCAGACCGTGTGGCGGGTGGCCGGCGCAGCGGAGGACGTGGCGGATGTCCTCGGCGACGCCGCCAGCTTCCCCCGCTGGTGGCCCGCCGTCTATCTCCGCGTCGAACCGGCAGCCGGCGCCGGGGGAAGCCCCCGGCCCGGCATCCCCCGGCCCGTCCGGCTGCACACCAAAGGGTGGCTTGCCCTATACGCTCCGCTGGACGCTGACGGTCACCGAGCCCGTCACAAGCTGCGGTTTCGCCCTCACCGCGCGCGGGGACCTGAACGGGACCGGACGCTGGACGTTCGAGCAGGACGGACCGGAAACAGTCATCACCTACGACTGGCGCGTCAGTGCAGCCAAGCCCCTGCTGCGGCGCCTGGGCTGGCTGCTGAAACCGGCCTTCGCGGCCAACCACCGCTGGGCCATGGCCCGGGGCGAGGAGAGCCTGGCCCTGGAGCTGCGGCGCCGCCGGCACGCGGGTGATCCGGAGGCCGTTCCGTTGCCTCCGGCCCCAACGTTCCGGCGGCTGGCCCGCCGCCCCGCCTAGCGGCTGGACGCCTGCACAACAAAAGGCCGCCTCCACCGTGAGTTGGTCCATTGAGGGACGGATGCTTGCCGGGGTTAGCTAGGTCACAACAGCGTTTCCCGCCACTGACCTCCAGGAACCATCGTGACTTTGCAGCAGAACCGGGCCACCCAAAACCCCGCCCGTTGGGACGACGTCCAGATTGGTGACCGCGTCCAGCTCCGGCGGAACGGCCACCGTGAGTACCTCGGAAAGGTGGACGACAGGACCGCCGACGGCGCCGTCGTGTGGGTCATGTCCGACGGCGGCAACCGGCAGCTGTTCCACGTGTCCGATGGCTACCAACTGACCGCAGCCGATTCCGAAGGGACCCCTCATGAGGACAACTAACGCCACCGGCTTCGCCGGAACACAGACGCACGATAACGCCCGCGGGCTGCCCGCCCGCGCCAAGGCGCGGCCCGCGATCAATGACTCGTGCCCTGAGGATTGCCACTATTGCTGGGGGCCGGAGACGGACTAGCGGTCGGCCCTCCCCGGTTCCCCGGTAGACTTGGGGAACCGCCGCCACGACGAGCTTCGAGGGAGGACCCGTGCGCCCACAAACCGCCCGGACACCCTTCCATGCCGTCCGCTCGGCCATGCTCGCCACCGCCACCGTGACGCTGGCGGCAGGCGCCCACGTGCTGGCCGGTGGCCAGCTTCCCGGCCCCGGCATCCTGCTCGCCATCCTCGCCTTGACGTGCCTCGCGACGACGACTGCCACCCGGTTCCGTCTCAACATGGCGGCGATGGCGGGCCTGCTGGGCGCCGGGCAGCTTGTGCTGCACGAACTGTTCACCGCTCTCGGTTCCGCGTCCGGCCCGGCCGGATCCGCCGGGTCAGGCGCCCAGGCGCACCACCAGCACGCCTTCAACGTCCCGCTCCCGGCGGAACAGCTCCAGCCGCACGACCTGGACTCCCCGCTGGCCCTCGCGATGCTCACCGGGCACACGGTGGCAACCATCGCGTGCGCCCTGCTTCTCGCCAAGGGTGAGAACGCCTTGTGGTCGCTCGCGGCGTGGCTGCGCCCCCTGGTCCAGCTCCCCACTCCGGTAACGGCCGACGCCGTCGCGGCGCCGGCCGTGCCCGGCTGGCCGGCGGACGCTGCGCCCCTGCCCTGGCGGAACCTCCGGCCCGATTGCCGCCGCGGCCCGCCCGCCGTCGTCGTCTATTCCTGACCTTCCTCATTGGCCGCGGCCAATCCTGCCGAAAACACGGCGGGGTTTTTGCCGGCCCCTCCCGCTTTTGCGCGCCGCTGCAAAGCCCGCGCACGCCCGAAAGGCCCCCACTCATGAAGACCTCCCAGAAATCGACCCTCCGCCGACGCACCCTCTCCGCCACGGCCGTGGCAGGCGGTACTGCCGCCCTGATGCTCGCCGGCATCACCGGCGCCTCGGCACACGTCGGCGTCACTCCGGACAAGACCGCCGCGAACTCCTATGCCCTGCTCACCTTCGGCATTCCGCACGGCTGCGACGGATCCGCGACGACCAAAATGACCATCACCCTGCCGGCCGAGCTCAACGATGCCCAGCCCACCGTGAACCCGAACTGGACCGCGGAAAAAGTGGTCCAGCACCTGCCCGAACCGAAGAAACTGGCGGACGGCACGTCCATAACCAAGCGGACCAGCCAGATCGTCTACACCGCAAAGGCACCGCTGAACCCGGAGTTCCGGGACGCCCTGGTGCTGTCCGTGAAGCTGCCTGACACCGCGGGGAAGACCCTGTACTTTCCGGCCCTGCAGAACTGCGAACAGGGACAGACGGACTGGGCCGAGATCCCCACGGCCGGCAAGGACGCGCACTCCCTGAAGGCACCCGCCCCCTCCGTTGCGGTCACCGCAGCCGCTGCCGAGGACGACGGCCACAGCGCCCATCCGGCGGCCGCTGCCGGCACCGCTGCGCCCGCCGACGGCGCCACCCCGGCCGCCGCGGTGACGGACGACGGCGCCACCGCCCGGAGCTGGGCGGGCCTTGTGGCCGGCCTCGGGGGCCTGGCGCTCGGCGGCGCCGCCCTTATGCGGAGCCGGGGCTCCCGGGCCGCGACCGCGCAGGCTCCGGCGCCGAAAGAGTAGCTGACCTCGGTTGATGCCCGGAAATCACAATCCGGGCATCAATCGGGCGCTGCCGCCGTGGCATTGTTGACTCAGGCAATGGCAGGCATAGGGTTTGAGCCATGAGGTCTCAGCGCATCAATCATGGACTGGTCATCACGGCAGCGACTGCCGCGTTCCTGCTTAGCGGCTGCGGGGCCGCCACCGGGCAATCCCAGAACACCGGGACATCAACGCCCTCGGCCAGCGCAACGACCAGCGCGTCGAGCGCGGCGCCTGCCCCCGCATCCTCCGCACCATCCTCGGCTGCCGCCACCCAGGCGGGCCCGGCGTTGTGCAAGGCTGCGAACCTGAAAGGCAGCACGGATGCCGCCGGCGGCGGCGCTGCCGGCAGCGTCTATATGGAGTTGATCATGACGAACTCCGGCGCCGAACCCTGCCTGCTTAAGGGCTTCGCCGGTGTCTCACTCACTGCGGACGCCAACGGCGAGCCGATCGGTGCGCCTGCGAGCCGTGACGAGTCGACGCCGGTCGCCGACGTGCTGCTCGCGCCGGGCAAGGCAGGCACCGCGACCCTGCGGTACACGCAGGCCGGCAACTTCCCGGACTGCGCCAAAACGCCGGCCGCCGGGTTCCGAATCTACCCGCCGGAGGACACCGCATCCCTGTTCGTTGCAGATCCCCGCGATGCCTGCGACAACACGGGCATTGATTTGCTGACAATTGGGGCTTTCCAGGCCAAATAGCATCTACTGCCCGGCGATCGGTCAAACCGAACGTCCACCGCTGCCTTGGTTGCAGCCCGCCGGATACTGTCGGTGCTGTAAGGCATGATGGAGGCATGAAGGGGCAGGAGCTCTCCGGCGGCACAGTTGAGGCCGCCATGGACCGGTTCAGCCGGCCGACCCGGGACTGGTTCCTGGGCGCATTTTCGGCGCCCACCCCTGCCCAGAACGGCGCCTGGAGCGCCATCTCCTCCGGTACCCACGCCCTCGTGGTGGCTCCTACGGGCTCAGGCAAAACGCTGGCGGCCTTCCTTTGGGCGCTGGACCGACTGCTGATCTCGGCCCCGGCCGAGCCCGAGGAACTGCCGGGCCTCGGCGCAGCCAAGGACGCGGCAAAGGGCACCCGCCGGAAAGCGCCCAAGCGGAACACCCGGGTGCTGTACATTTCCCCGCTCAAGGCACTCGGCGTCGACGTCGAACGGAACCTGCGGGCGCCGCTGATCGGCATCACGCAGACTGCCAAACGTCTGGGGTTGCCCGCACCGCTGATCACCGTCGGCGTCCGCTCCGGCGACACCCCCGCATCGGACCGCCGCGCGCTGCTCAGCCATCCGCCGGACATCCTGATCACAACGCCCGAATCGCTGTTCCTCATGCTCACCTCCAAGGCGCGCGAGACGCTCAGCGAGGTGGACACCATCATCATCGACGAAGTCCATGCCGTCGCTGGCACCAAACGCGGCGCGCATCTGGCGGTTTCGCTGGAACGCCTGGATGCCCTGCTGGCCAAGCCCGCCCAGCGGATCGGGCTCTCGGCCACCGTGGAGCCCAAGGAGCTCGTCGCGCAGTTCCTCGCCGGGTCCGCCCCGGTGGAAATCGTGGCGCCGCCGTCAAAGAAGAACTGGGACCTGACCGTCTCCGTCCCGGTCGAGGACATGTCCGACCTCCAGGGGGCGGCCGGGGCGTTCGATTCCGGTCCGGCGTCCGGGCTCCAGCCGCAGGCTTCGATCTGGCCGCACGTGGAGGAGAAGATCGTGGACCTGGTGCTGGCCAACCAGTCCACCATCGTGTTCGCGAATTCCCGCCGGCTCGCCGAACGGCTGACGGCCCGGCTGAACGAGATCTACGCCGAGCGGCAACTCATGGCCGCCGGCGGAGGCTGGGACGAGTTCGGCGCCGGTGCCTCGGCCTTCGAAAGGCCCGGTGCGGGTCTGTCCGGCGGAGGCCCGACCGGCCGGGGCCAGCCCGGCGGGGGCAGCACCTTGCCGGGAGCCGCGGCGACGTCCACCGCGACCCCGGCACACATGATGGCGCAGGCCGGCAGCACCGCCGGCGCCGATCCGGTGCTGGCCCGGGCCCACCACGGCTCCGTCTCCAAGGACCAGCGTGCCCTGATCGAGGACGACCTGAAGTCGGGGCGGCTGCGCTGCGTCGTGGCCACCTCCTCCCTGGAACTCGGCATTGACATGGGCGCCGTCGACCTTGTGGTGCAGGTGGAGTCACCGCCGTCGGTGGCCAGCGGGCTGCAGCGGGTGGGCCGGGCCGGGCACCAGGTCGGCGAGATCTCCCAGGGCGTGCTGTTCCCGAAACACCGCGCGGACCTTGTACACACCGCGATCACGGTGGAGCGGATGCTCGGCGGCAAGATCGAACGGCTCAGCGTCCCGGCCAACCCGCTGGACATCCTGGCCCAGCAGACCGTCGCCGCCACCGCCCTCGGCTCCATCGACGTGGAGGAATGGTTCTCCACAGTCCGTCGGTCCGCACCGTTCGCCTCGCTGCCCCGCTCCGCCTTCGAGGCCACCCTTGACCTGCTGGCCGGACGCTACCCCTCCGATGAATTCGCGGAGCTGCGCCCAAGGATCATCTGGGACCGGAACGCCGGCACCATCGAGGGCCGGCCCGGCGCCCAACGGCTCGCCGTGACCTCCGGCGGCACCATCCCGGACCGCGGGCTGTTCGGTGTCTACATCATCGGCACCGAAGTGGAGGGCTCGGCGTCTCCCGGTGCGGCCAGCGCCGACGGCCGGGCCGCGAGTCCCGCTGCCGCCGCGGCCAAGGGCGGCCGGCGGGTCGGTGAACTCGATGAGGAGATGGTCTACGAATCCCGTGTGGGCGATGTGTTCGCGCTGGGCGCCACCAGCTGGAAGATCGAGGACATCACCCACGACCGGGTCCTCGTGTCCCCCGCCTTCGGCCAGCCCGGGAAACTCCCCTTCTGGAAGGGCGACTCCCTCGGCCGGCCGGTGGACCTCGGCCGCGCCCTCGGCGCGTTCGTGCGCGAGCTGTCCGCGTCCGACGTCGGACCCGCCACCGAACGCTGCAAAGCCAGCGGGCTGGATGACTTCGCCGCCAACAACTTGATCCAGTACCTCGCCGAGCAGAAGCTCGCCACCGAGGTGGTGCCCAGTGATACGACCCTCGTGGTGGAACGGTTCCACGACGAGCTCGGAGACTGGCGGGTGGTGCTGCACAGCCCTTTCGGCATGCCCGTCCACGCGCCCTGGGCCCTGGCTGTCGGACAGCGCCTGCACCAGCGCTACGGCATGGACGGCTCCGCGATGGCCGCCGACGACGGCATCGTGCTGCGGGTGCCCATGATGGAAGACGAGCCGCCGGGGGCCGAGCTCTTCCTCTTCGACCCCGAGGAACTCGAGCAGATCGTCACGGCCGAGGTCGGCGGAAGTGCCCTGTTCGCCTCCCGGTTCCGGGAATGCGCCGCCCGCGCGCTGCTGCTGCCACGGCAGAACCCCGGCAAGCGGCAGCCGCTGTGGCAGCAGCGCCAGCGTTCGGCCCAGCTGCTGGACGTCGCCCGGAAATACCCCACCTTCCCGATCGTGCTTGAGACGGTCCGCGAGTGCCTGCAGGATGTCTACGATCTGCCGGCGCTGAAGGACATCGCGGCATCCGTGGAGCGGCGCGAACTCCGGATCGTGCAGACCACCACCCAGCAGCCCTCCCCCTTCGCCAAGTCGCTGCTGTTCGGCTATGTGGCGCAGTTCCTCTACGAAGGCGATTCCCCGCTCGCCGAGCGCCGCGCCGCCGCCCTCGCCTTGGATTCGACCCTGCTCAACGAGCTCCTGGGCCGGGTGGAGCTCCGCGAACTGCTCGACGCCAAGGTCATCGACGCCACGGAACGCGAACTCCAGCGCCTCGCCGCGGACCGGAAGGTCCGCGGCTTGGAAGGGGTGGCGGACCTGCTACGCATGCTCGGCCCGCTCACGCCGGAGGAAGTCGCCGCACGCCTGGAACCGGCCGCCGAGTCCGGCGCCGCTGCTGAAGCGCCCGGGACCCTGGCGGACGGGCCTGTTCCAGTGGCCGCGCCGGCGGGGCCCCGTCCGCAAGCGCCGGTCGCCGACGCCGCCGCGCACCTGGCCGCGCTACAGCGCGCCAACCGCGCCATCAGGGTAAACATCGGCGGCGCCGAACGATTCGCCGCGGTGGAGGATGCCGCACGGCTGCGCGACGCCCTCGGCGTCCCCCTGCCCATGGGTGTTCCGCTGGCCTTCATCGAGCCCGTCGCGGATCCGTTGGGTGACCTCGTGTCCCGCTACGCCCGCACCCACGGGCCCTTCACCTCCGCCGAGGCGGCCTCCCGGCTGGGACTGGGCGTCGCCGTCGTCGGCACCGCGCTGAAACGGCTCGCCGCGGACGGCCGCGTGGTGGAAGGCGAGTTCCGTCCCCACGCCACAGGGCCGGAAACGGCCGCCGTCCCGGAAGCCGGCCCGGATGCGGCCGATAACGCCGTCGTAGCCGAGGCACCACTAGCCACCCCCTCCGCCCCGTCACTGGTCGGAGTCAGCGAGTGGTGCGACGCCGAAGTCCTGCGCAAGCTCCGCCGCCGTTCCCTTGCGGCGCTCCGGGCCGAGGTCGAGCCGGTGGACGCCGCCGCGTACGGCCGGTTCCTGCCGGCCTGGCAGAACGTCCGCACCCCCGGGCAACGCGGCCAGTCCGCGCTGCGCGGGCTGGACGGCATCATCACCGCCGTCGACCAGCTCTCCGGCGTGCCGATTCCGGCATCGGCCTGGGAACCGCTGGTTTTGGCGGGCAGGGTGGCCGACTACAAACCGGCCATGCTGGACGAGCTCATGGCTGCCGGTGAAGTTCTCTGGTCCGGCGCGGGGTCGCTGCCGGGCAATGACGGCTGGGTGAGCCTGCATCTGGCCGATTCGGCCGAGCTGACCCTGAACCCGGCCGTGGAGTTCGACCCGGGCGACGCGCAGCAGCGGTTGCTCGACCATCTGCGGGACAACGGCGGCGGGTACTTTTTCCGGCAGCTGACCGAGATAGCCGGCGGCATGGACACGGTGCTGAGCGACCAGGACGTGGTCTCCGCGCTCTGGGACCTTGCCTGGGCCGGCCGGATCACCGGTGACACGTTTTCGCCGGTCCGCGCCCTGATCGCCGGCGGCCACACCGCCCACCGTCAGGTAGCCCGGGCGCCGCGGGCCCGCGCACCCCGGCTCAGCCGGCTCGGGCGCGCCCACGGCACCGGGCTTTTAGGCTCACCCGGGTTGACCGGCGGCCGCTACGGGTCCGCCACCGGCGCTGCCCCGGCTCCCCCGCTGGCCGCTGGCCGCTGGTCCGCCCTGCCCGCCCCGGAGCTGGACGCAACCATCCATGCCCGGGCCACCGCCGAACTCCTGCTGGACCGGTACGGGGTGGTCACCCGGGGCTCGGTCATGGCGGAGAACATCCTGGGCGGCTTCGGGCTGATGTATAAGGTGCTCGCCCGGCTGGAAGAAGCAGGCCGGTGCCGTCGGGGCTACTTCATCGAGCATCTTGGCGCGGCGCAGTTCGCGGTGCCGGCCACGGTGGACCGGCTGCGTTCCTACGCCGAGGACACCCAGCTGCACAAACCCGAACCCAGTGCCCTGGCCCTCGCGGCCACAGACCCGGCGAATCCCTACGGCGCAGCCCTGCCCTGGCCCGCCCTCAACGTCGAAGCGGGCACGGGCCACCGGCCGGGGCGGAAGGCCGGCGCCCTCGTGGTGCTGGTCGACGGCGCCCTGGTGCTTTACGTGGAACGCGGCGGCAAGACCCTGCTGGCCTTCAGCGACGACACGGAGGTGCTGGCCTCGGCCGGGGCCGCCCTGGTGGGGGTCGTGACCCGCGGCGCGATCGACAAACTGATAATGGAAAAGGTCAACGGCCACGGCATCCTGGACACCCCGGTGGCCGCCGCCCTAGCCCAGGCCGGCGCCTACTCCACACCGAAGGGACTGAGAATCCGTGCCTGAGGGCGACTCCGTCTTCCGCGCCGCCGCGCAGCTGCACGCCGCACTGGCCGGCCAGCAGCTCCTGTCCTCCGACTTCCGGGTGCCCCGGTTCGCCACGCTCAAGCTCGGCGGCTGGACCGTCACCGAGGTGGTGCCGCGCGGGAAGCACCTGCTCATGCGGCTGCAGGGACCCACAGATCGGGGGCCTGCCGAGCAAAACCGGCTGACCATCCACTCCCATCTCAAGATGGAGGGCACCTGGCAGGTCTACCCGCCGGGCGGCCGCTGGAGGAAACCAGGCTTCACGGCCCGCTGCGTGCTGCGCACGGCCGCGGCAGACGCCGTCGGTTTCTCACTCGGCATTCTCGAAGTGGTGCGCACGTCCGAGGAAGGTTCCATCGTCGGGCACCTGGGTCCGGACCTCCTGGGCCCGGACTGGGACCCGGCCGAGGCCGAACGCAGGATCGGTGCGGCCCCCGACGTGCCGATCGGCGTCGCCCTGCTGGACCAGCGGAACCTTGCCGGGATCGGGAACATCTACCGCTGCGAGGCCTGCTTCCTCTCCGGCGTCCACCCGGCCTCACCCGTCTCCGCGGTGCCCGGGCTGGCCGCGATCATCACCGACGCGAAGGTGCTGTTGGAGGCCAACCTGGGCGCCGGCCGCCGGACCACGGTGCTCAATCCCCGCGGGGTCGCCGTGGGCCGGACCTCGGGGTTGCCCGGCTACTGGGTCTACCGCCGCGAGCACCAACCCTGCCTGAAGTGCCGGACGCCGATCCGCCGCGGCGTGCTCGGCTCAGCCGCGGGCACCGAGGAACGGGACATCTACTTCTGCCCCACGTGCCAGCCGGCGCCACCGGGCACCGGGCCCGCGACGCGCTGACTACCTGGGGAGGCCTGATTCCGGCGCCGGCCTAGGGTGCCGCTGCCTAGGGTGCGGCGACGGCTGGGTCGGCTGCCGCCACCGGGAGCTTCGGATTCTTCAGTTCCGGTACCGTGAACCGCGGCAGCAGCAGCTGCACAAGCGGTCCGATCGCCAGCGCGTAGAGCACGGTCCCGATGCCCACTGAGCCGCCCAGCAGCCAGCCTGCGCCCAGCACCACGACTTCGATGCCGGTCCGGGAGACCCGCACGGACCAGCCCGTGCGCCGGGCGAGTCCGGTCATAAGTCCGTCCCGCGCTCCGGGCCCGAGGCGGGCGCCGATGTAGCAGGCCGAGGCGATGCCGTTAAGCAGGATGGCCCCGGCGAGCATTCCGATCTGGCCGCCGAGGTGTGAGAACTCCGGAATGAGCGCCAGTCCGACGTCGGCGAACACCCCGACCAGCACGGCGTTGCACAGCGTGCCGACGCCGGGCCATTGCCGGAGCGGGATCCAGAGGAGCAGGACCAGGAAACTGACGATCACCACCACCGTGCCGATGCTCAGCCCGGTCTTGACCGCGAGTCCCTGGTGGAAGACATCCCAGGGATCCAGACCCAGTCCGGCCCGGATAAACATCGCGAGGGATAGGCCGTACATGGCGAGGCCAATGAGGAGCTGGAGGAGCCTTCGGGTCATCATGACACCCATCCTCCCGGAAAACTGGCCTTGCAATCCATAGCCAGTTTGAGATACTGGCTTTATGTCCGGCTCCCTGAATCCGAGTTCCCTGACCCGCCTGCTGGGTGCGTGGAACCTTGGGGCGTCCCCCGCGTACCGGGAACTGGCCGACGTCGTCCGCCTGCTGGTGCTTGACGGCCGCGTGCCCCTCGACATGGCGCTGCCCAGCGAGCGGTCCTTGGCAGCCGCGCTTGGCATCAGCCGCACGACGGTGACCGCCTCGTACAGCCTGCTGCGCGACCAGGGGTTCCTGAGCAGCGGCCAGGGCAGCCGGGGCCGGACATGCATTCCGCACCGCAGCCCCCGCGGCACCGCACCGGATGGCCGATCCGAGCTCAGCGGGGCGCCCGGACTGGCCATTCCGGACGGGCTGCTGGACCTTGCCTACGCCTCCCTGCCGGCCAGCGGCGAGGTAGTGCACCGGGCCTTCGCCTCCGCCCTGACGGAGCTGCCGGCACTGCTGCCCGGATTCGGGTACGACGCTCTCGGCATCGGCCCCCTCCGCGAGGCCATCGCCGCACGGTACACCGCCGCCGGCGTGCCCACCACCGCGCACCAGATCCTCGTGACCTCAGGAGCCCAGCACGCGCTGAACATCATCCTGCGGACCCTCGCCGGCCGTTCCGCCAAGGTGCTCGTGGAACACCCCAGCTACCCGAACGCCCTCGACGCCATCCGTTCGGCCGGCTGCCGCCCGGTTCCGGTGGCCATGCCCCCGGCACGCCAGGCCGGCGGGGCCGGCTGGGACATCGAGGCACTGGAGACCGCCCTGAAGCAGCAGCGGCCCGCCTTGGCCTACGTGGTCCCCGACTTCCACAACCCCACCGGCCGGCTGATGCCGGATTCCCAACGCCGGCAACTGGTCCGTGCAGCGGCCGCCTCCGGCACCTTGCTGGTGGTGGACGAGACTATGCGGGAGCTCAACCTCGACGGCGCGCCTTCCACACCGCTGGCCGCGTTCGGCCCGGCCGTGGTATCCATCGGTTCGCTCAGCAAGTCGCACTGGGCCGGCCTGCGGACCGGGTGGATCCGGGCGGGCGAGTCACTCATCCAGCGCTTCGCCGCCGCCCGCACCACCATGGACCTGGGCGGGCCCATCGTGGAGCAGCTTGCGGCAGCCCACCTGGTCAATGACCTGACGGAACCGCTCCCCGAACGGCTCGCCTCGCTCCGCACCAACCGGGACACCCTGCTGGCGCTCGTCGCCGGGAACCTGCCGACCTGGCGGGCGGAGCGGCCCGACGGCGGCCTGTCGGTCTGGTGCCGGCTGCCGGCACCGCTCAGTACGGCACTGACGGTGATCGCCCCGGACTTCGGCATCCGTCTCGCGGCCGGTCCCAGGTTTGGCGTTGGCGGGGCCTTCGAACATTTCCTCCGGGTGCCGTTCACGTTGGCCCCGGAGCAGCTTGAGACCGCGGTGCTGGCGCTGCGCTCAGCCCAGGACCGGCTGGAGGCATCACCTCAGCTGCGGCGGGATCTCACCAGCCCGCCCGCCGTCGCCATCGCCTGAGCGCGGCCGGGTTTCCGGCGACGGGCAGCCGTCCCTGCGACACCGGGCTTTCCCCTGCGACGCGCAGAATGCCTGGCGCGGCCGGAATTCCCGGGTCGCCAGGCATTTTCGAGTCGCGAGGCATGTTGCGCGTCGCGAGCCGGCGAGCCGGCCGCCGTCGTCCTCGCCGTCGTCCTCCTAGGCGTAGACCTTGCCCAGGAATCCGGCCCAGGCCTTGGCCGTGGCCCCGGAATCACCGCTGCCGCTGAAATCGTGGACGGTCATGCCAACCGGGGCGCCGAAGGCGTTGCGGCCAAAGAAGCGGTACAGGGTGTCCGCCGTGCGGAGGCCCAGGAAGTTCTCGTTCGCGAAGTCCACCTCAGCGGAGAGCCCCCCGCCGCCGTCGAGCTCCAGCTCCACGGCGGTGCCCGGGGCCGCGCCGGCCACTCCCAGCGCCTTCTTGAGCCGCTCGAATCCGTCCGGGGTCTGCGAGGCCGCCGGGGCCTGGATATCGGTGAAGACCACGGGCTTGCCGTCGAAATACTGCAGGTACTGGCCCAGGGTGTGCAGGTAGAACTCGGTGTGCTTGCTGGCGCCGTCGTATTGTTCGTCCCAGTTGTCCGCGAAGATGCCGCTGTGGACGTAGTGCAGCCGGGCGCGGCCGCCGTCGAGTGGTTCCAGCATGTGCTCGAGCTGGTTGAACCAGCCGTCGGAGCCTTCCATCCGGGACACCAGATGGGCCGGATACTCCTCGACGGTTCGGACGGCCGGCCACTGGTCCGTGGGGAACATCCAGGCCGGGGTGCCGGCGGTGACCGCTTCCCAGACCCGCTCGGGGCCGCCGGGGAGCTCGGTGTCGTAGACGATCTCAAAATTCCGCTTGTCAGTCATTGTCCTGCTCCTTAGCTGGCGGGTTTGCGGGTGTCGCTTTGAGTGGCGGGGTCTTCAGTGTGGGATGGAGTGCGACGACGAGGCGGTGCCTGCGCCCCGCGCCCGCTCCGGTGCCGCTGCCGCCGTCGTGGTACTTGTCCATAATCCGGGTCACGGCGACGCCGAGTTCCTCGGCGAAGGCGGCCCGGTCCGCCGCGGTCTGGAAGGTGATCTCGCCGTCGATGGCGAAGGTGGCGAGTTTCTGCCTGGCCGCGGCGGCCCCGGCAATGAGCTGGCCCATCTCCTGGACCATACGTCCGGCGAGCGCCAGCAGCCAGAAGGCCGAGAACCGGTCCGAGAACCGGCGCGGGTCCGGCGCCACGGAGGCCAGGGCCGCCGGTGAAATCAGGTAGGAGGCCGCGGTTGCCCGCAGGATGCGTTCGGTGACATTGCCTTTGCGGCGTTCCTCCACGAGCTCCACTAGCCCGTGCCGTTCCAGCGCCTTGAGGTGGTAGTTCACCTTCTGCCTCGGCAACCCCACCCTGGCGGCGAGCTGCGTGGCCGAGCCGGGCTCTGCGAGTTCGAGCAGCATCCTGGTCCTGATCGGATCCAGCGAGGCCTCCGCCGCGGCCGGGTCCTCGATCACTTCGATGTCCAACATGCGTCCAGCCTGCCAACCGACAGTTTTATTTGTCAAGAACTTTTTTACCGTCGGTTGAGTTCCTGTGCGCCGAGATCGCCGGAAGCATGCGGGCTCGCCGGAGGAGTACGGCGAATCCGCAGGCTTCCGGCGAATTGGGCGGCCGGGGTCCGGCGGCGGCAACCCCGGCGGCCGGGATCGGCGGCACCAACCACGCGGCCAGGCAGGCAGGCCAACCCCGGCAAAGTAGAATGGACCGGTGATGCAATCCCCCCTCCCCGTGCGCGAAGGCGTCAACGCCACCCGCCTCCGCCTCCCGGACGAGGGGCCCTGGGACACGGCGATGGACTACATGATGCACCGCTGGGGGCACATCGACCCGCAGGGCATCGAGGACCGGTTCGACGCCGGCGAGATCGTCGGGGAGGCCGGCATCGCGCTGGACCGCACCACGCCGCTGCGGAACCACACCTTCATCTGGTACTACCGCACGCTGCCGCCCGAGACCCGGATCCCGGTGGAACTGGACATCCTGCACCAGGACGGGCACCTCCTGGTCGTGGACAAGCCGCACTTCCTCCCCACGACGCCCGGCGGAACCTACATCCAGGAATCGGCCCTTGTCCGGCTGCGGAACCGGCTCAACCTTCCGGACCTCATCCCCATGCACCGCCTGGACCGAATGACCGCCGGCATCCTGTTGCTCTCCACCAACCCGGAGACCCGCGGCAACTACCAGGTGCTGTTCGAAAAGCGCCAGGTCCAGAAGGAATACGAGTGCGTGGCCGCAGCCGAGCCGGCCGCCGGGCACCCCGCCGTCGACTTCCCCGTGGTGGTCCGCAACCGGATGACCAAGTCGCGCAGCTACCTGCTCGCCGAGGTGATCGACGGCGAACCCAACGCCGAGACCCGCATCGAGCGGCTCCGCACCTTCGACCACAGCCCCAGGACCGGCGCGGCGACCGGCCCCGCGACCGGCACGGACGACGACGGCGGCCGCCGGGCGCTGTACCGGCTGGAGCCGCACTCGGGCAAGACCCACCAGCTCCGCGTGCACATGGCATCGCTGGGCCTGGGGATTGTCAACGACGCGTTCTACCCCGAACTACTTGACAAAGCCCCGGACGACTACTCGAGACCGCTGCAGCTGCTGGCCCGCGGGATCCGCTTCGTCGACCCCATCACGGGCCGCCCGGTCGAATACCGCAGCGGGCTGGAGCTCAGCGAGGCACGCTAGGCCGCCACGGACGTCCGGACCTCCGGCCGCCCGGAAGTGCGGTACCTTGTGCCCATGGACTTCGGCAACGCTGACAGCTGGGGGGACGCGATCTATTTCTGGATCATCCCGATAGTCATGGGCGACGCCATTTTCCCGCCGGTCCCCTCCGAAATGGTCGTGATCACCGGCGGAGCCCTCTCCGCGGACGGCCGCGCCAATGCCTTCCTTGTGGTGCTCCTCGCCGCCCTGGCATCGTGGCTTGGCGACATCCTCGTGTTCCAGCTCTTCAAACGGCGGCTCAGCCACGTGCTCGACCGCTGGAAATGGGGACGCTCGTTCCACCTGGCCGTGCACCGGGCCATCGCCCAGGCCGGCCGGTCTTCCACCTACGGGGCCATCATCGGAATCCGCTTCATCCCCGGCGGACGGCTGGGAACGACGGCCGCCGCGGGCATCGCCAACGTCTCCACCCGCGGCTTCAGCCTCTGCGCAGCCCTCGGCGGCCTCCTCTGGGCCATCTGGTCGGTGGGCCTCGGCTACTTCACCGGCGCGGCCACCAAGCTTCCGTTCTGGGCCAGTTCGCTGATCGGCGTCGGCGTCGGCCTGGTGATCGGCGCCGTCGTGGGTGTGATCGTCACACGGCGCCGCGGCGACCGGTCCCCGGTGGTGGACGGACCCGAGCAGGAACTGGATATCTGAGGCCGGAGGCCGGCTAAACGGGCGCCCAGCGGCCGCGGTTGCGGCGCAGGACTGTCAGCGCTCCGGTCAGGGCAACGCGTTCGACGGCGTCACGCATCATGGCGGCCGACTCGAGAGCCTGCCTGTTCTCACCGCTGTAGGACGTGGCATCGACCAGGAAGCGCAGGTTCAGCTGGGGCACACCGCCGGACAGCTCGAGCTGGTTCGACTCCACATGGTGCCTCGTCTCCAGCGCCTCCACGGCCGCCGCCATCACGGTTTCCGGCGGGTTGCCCGGCTTGAGCCCGGTGATCTTGAGTCTGGTCTGGAACGATGGCATAGGCTCAAGCCTAGATGCATGGTGCGTGGCGGCCCGAAACGCGTGCTCTTGGCAGCGGCGACGCCCGCGCCTACCCTTACGGACTATGAGCAACTTGTTGCCTGTAGCGCAGCCGGAGCGACCAACAAGCAGTCGCTGGGACCGCCGGGACAAGTTCCATCTCGCCGGCATCACCGGCTTTGTCATCCTGCTCAATGTCGTCGGCTGGGGCGTGCTGATCCTGGCCGTGGCTCCGCAAAACTTCTCCCTGGGCCGCGCTGGTGTATTCGGGGTGGGCCTGGGTTTTACCGCCTTTCTGCTCGGGGTACGGCACGCGTTCGACGCCGACCACATCGCCGTCATCGACAACACCACCCGGAAGCTGGTCGGCGAGGGAAAGACCGCACTGGGGGTGGGTTTCTGGTTTTCGTTGGGCCACTCGACCGTGGTTTTCGGGGCGGCACTGTTCCTGGCCCTCGGCGTGCGGGCACTGGCGGGCACCGTGCAGAACGAGGACTCGGCCCTGGCGCAGACCCTGGGGATGGTCGGCAGCGTCGTGGCTGGAGCGTTCCTGATCCTGATCGGACTGATGAACCTCGTCTCGGTGATCGGCATCGTCCGGGTGTTCCGCGGGATGCGGACCGGGGAACTGAACGAGGCCGAGCTTGAGCGGGAGCTCAACAACCGCGGCTTCCTGGCCCGGCTGCTCGGCGGATCGATCCGGCGGATCGCCAAACCGTGGCACGTCTATCCGGTCGGCCTGCTGATGGGCCTGGGATTCGACACCGCTTCCCAGATAGCCCTGCTGGTGCTCGCGGCTGGTTCGGCGACCTTCTCCCTGCCCTGGTACGCCATTCTGGTCCTGCCGGTGCTCTTTGCCGCCGGAATGAGCATCTTCGACACGGCAGACGGCGTGTTCATGTCCAGGGCCTACGGGTGGGCATTCCTCAAGCCGGTCCGCAAAGTGTTCTACAACCTGACCATCACGGTTCTCTCGGTTGTTGTGGCGCTGGCCGTCGGTGTCATCGTATTGTCCGGGCTGTTGGTGGACAAGTTGGGAATCGAGTCAGGGCCGGCAGCCGCAATGGGGGCACTGGAGCTGGAAAACGTCGGCTACGTCATCGTGGGACTCTTTGTGCTCACGTGGCTGGTTGCGCTCTCCGTCTGGAAATTTGGCCGGATCGAGCAACGCTGGAGCCCGCCGGGCAGCACCTGAGGATCCTGGTCGAATCAAGGCCGGTGAGGGAGCGGAACAACACCCGGCGGTGGTCCTCCTGTCGCTGCCGGAGGGTGGTTGTGTTTTATCCGGCTCGCGCCTATCTTGGCAGGAAGGGGTGCCGCTATGCACGAACTCTCTATAACACAGAGCCTTGTTGAAACCGTCCTCGACCGAATCGGCGAGCGGAAAGTCATTGCGGTCAACGTACAGGTGGGACCGTTCTCCGGTGTTCTGCCGGATGCCATGCGCTTCTGCTTTGACGTAGCCTCCGCGGGCACCCTCCTGGACGGCGCGCAGTTGATGATCGACGAACCGCGCGGCCTGGCCCGGTGCAGAAGCTGCCACGACGAATTCGAGCCGGCCGATCTGATCCTGCTGTGTCCCTGCGGAAGCGCCGACGTCGAAGTCCTCAGCGGCCGCGAACTCATGCTGATGTCGGTGGAGGTGGCTTAGCAAGTGTGTACAACCTGCGGATGCGGCGACGAGACGAACATCAGGGTTTCCACCCTTCAGGAACCCTCAAGCGCACTCTCGCCAGGGCACCCGCATGACCATCCCCATGACCCCGGGCACACGCACGGCCCGGACGACGGCCACGGCCACGAGCACGAGCACCCGCACGTTCACCACTCCGAGACCATCCCGCTGGAACAGAGCCTGCTCGCGAAGAACGAACTGCTCGCCGCGAGGAACCGGGGCTGGCTGGAAGGCCGGGGAATCCGGGCACTGAACGTGATGAGCTCGCCCGGCGCGGGCAAGACCACCCTGCTGGTCCGCACCCTCGCGGACCTCGGCGAGCGGCTGCAGGCCGGCGTCGTCGAGGGAGACCAGGAGACATCCCTGGACGCGGACCGCATCCGCGCGGTGGGACGGCCCGTCGTCCAGATCAACACCGGTGCCGGCTGCCACCTGGACGCCGACATGCTCCGGCGCGGGCTGGACGCTTTGGACCCGGCGACCGGCTCCACGGTGTTTATCGAAAATGTGGGCAACCTGGTCTGCCCTGCGCTGTTTGACCTTGGCGAGGCAGCCAAAGTAGTAGTCGTTTCCGTGACGGAAGGTGATGACAAACCGCAGAAATACCCGCACATGTTCAGGGCAGCCGATCTGGTGATCATCAACAAGTCGGATCTGCTCCCCTACGTTGATTTCGACGTCGACGGGTTCCGGCGCAGGGCCCGGCAGATCAATCCGCGCACCGATTTCCTGGTCCTTTCGGCCACCACCGGCGATGGCCTCGCCGGCTGGTATGACTGGCTCGACGGAACCAATTCCCGGTCATCCACTTTGACCGGATCTTTGACGGACACACTAAGCCCGTAAGGGCCTCCGAAAGAGGCAACAATGCCTACTGAAGCTTCCCTGAAGGCCGAAGAAACCCTTATTCATGTGCTGTGGATCAACGCAGGGCTCAGTTGCGACGGAGATTCTGTGGCCCTGACCGCGGCCACGCAGCCCAGTGTCGAGGAGATAGCCCTCGGCGCCTTGCCCGGCCTGCCGCGCATCGCCATGCATTGGCCCCTGATCGACTTCGAATGCGGCCCGCAGGAAGGGGCCGACGACTTCCTGGAGTGGTTCCGCAAGGCGGACCGCGGCGAGCTGGAGCCGTTTGTCTTGGTGGTGGAGGGGTCCATCCCCAACGAAAAGCTCCACGCCCCCGGCGGCTACTGGTGCGGATTCGGGAACGACCTCGAGACCGGCCAGCCGATCACCACCAGCGAATGGCTGGACCGGCTGGCACCCAAGGCCACCGCCATCATCGCGGCCGGGACCTGCGCCACCTACGGCGGCATCCACGCGATGGCGGGAAACCCCACCGGGGCCATGGGCGTGCCGGATTACCTCGGCTACAACTGGAAGTCGAAGGCCGGGATCCCCATTGTTTGTGTCCCGGGGTGCCCCATCCAGCCGGACAACCTCTCCGAAACGATGACCTACCTGCTCTATCAGGCCACCGGCCAGGCTCCGATGATTCCGCTGGACGACGCCCTGCGGCCCACCTGGCTTTTCGGCAAGACCGTCCATGAGGGTTGCGACCGGGCCGGCTACTACGAACAAGGTGACTTCGCCACCGAGTACGGCTCCCCCAAGTGCATCGTCAAACTCGGGTGCTGGGGCCCCGTGGTCAAGTGCAACGTCCCCAAGCGCGGCTGGATGAACGGCGTCGGCGGCTGCCCGAACGTCGGCGGCATCTGCATCGGCTGCACCATGCCGGGGTTCCCGGACAAATTCATGCCCTTTATGGATGAGCCTCCCGGCGGCAAGCTTTCAACCAGCACCATCCGCCCGTACGGCTCGGCCATCAGGGCGTTGCGTGGAATCACCACCCACACCCTGGACCAGGAGCCCAAGTGGCGCCGGCCCGGTACTGAGCTCCTTACCGGTGCCAAGCGCACCTGGTAGCACCCACATCCAGACAGGTGAAGAACATGACCTCAACGATTCCAATGCCTTCCGGAAGCGGAACAGGTGACAGCAATCTGGTGGAGATGGCGTGGGACCCCATCACGAGGATCGTCGGCAGCCTCGGCATCTACACCAAGATCGACTTCGCGAACAACCAGGTGGTGGAGTGCAAGAGCACGTCCTCGATCTTCCGCGGATACTCCATCTTCATGAAGGGCAAGGATCCACGGGACGCGCACTTCATCACCAGCCGTATCTGCGGGATCTGCGGCGACAACCACGCCACGTGTTCGTGCTACGCCCAGAACATGGCCTACGGCGTGAAGCCGCCCAACCTGGGCGAATGGATCGTGAACCTCGGCGAGGCCGCCGAGTACATGTTCGACCACAACATTTTCCAGGAAAACCTCGTCGGCGTGGACTATTGCGAAAAGATGGTCTCGGAGACCAACCCCGGAGTACTGGCCAAGGCGGAGAACACCCGCGCCCCGCACGAGGGCGACCACGGCTACCGGACCATAGCTGACATCATGCGGTCCCTGAACCCCTTTACCGGGGAGTTCTACCGGGAGGCGCTGCAGGTCAGCCGGGCAACCCGCGAAATGTTCTGCCTCATGGAGGGCCGCCACGTGCACCCGTCCACGCTCTACCCGGGCGGGGTGGGAACGGTTGCCACCATCCAGCTGATGACGGACTACATCACCCGGCTCATGCGGTATGTGGAGTTCATGAAGAAGGTCGTCCCTATGCATGACGACCTGTTCGACTTCTTCTACGAGGCGCTGCCGGGCTACGAACAGGTGGGGCTGCGGCGCACCCTGCTGGGCTGCTGGGGCTCGCTCCAGGATCCCGACTACTGCAACTTCGAGTACAAGGACATGACCGAGTGGGGCCGGAAGATGTTCGTCACGCCCGGCGTCGTGGTGGACGGCAAACTCGTCACGACCGACCTGGTCCGCATCAACCTGGGCATCCGGATCATGCTCGGTTCCTCCTACTACGAGGACTGGGAAGACCAGGAGATGTTTGTGACCCACGATCCCCTCGGCAACCCCGTGGACCGCCGGCATCCCTGGAACCAGCACACCAATCCGCGGCCGCAAAAGCGGGACCTGAAAGAGAAATACAGCTGGGTGATGTCGCCGCGCTGGTTTGACGGCCAGGACAACCTGGCGCTGGACACCGGCGGCGGCCCGCTGGCGCGCCTCTGGGCGACAGCGCTCGCCGGGCTGGTGGACATCGGCTACATCAAGGCCACCGGCCGGAGCGTCCAGATCAACCTGCCCAAGACCGCGCTGAAGGGTCCCGTGTCCTTCGAGTGGAACATCCCGCAATGGAGCAACACCTTAGAAAGGAACCGGGCCCGCACGTACTTCCAGGCCTATGCCGCCGCGGCGGCGCTGCACTTCGCGGAGAAGGCCCTGGAGGAGATCCGCGCCGGGCGCACCAAGACCTGGGAGAGCTTCGAGGTCCCGGACGAGGCAATCAGCTGCGGCTTCACCGAGGCCGTGCGTGGCGTCCTGTCCCACCATATGGTGATCCGCGACGGGAAGATCGCCAACTACCATCCGTATCCGCCGACGCCCTGGAACGCCAGCCCCACGGACTCCGCCGGGACCGCCGGCCCCTACGAGGACGCCGTCCAGGGACAGCCGATTTTCGAGGAGAACGACCGCGAGCACTTCAAGGGCATCGACATCATGCGCACCGTCCGCAGCTTCGACCCCTGCCTGCCCTGCGGGGTCCACATGTATCTGGGCAACGGCCAGACCCTGGAGAAGCTGCACTCCCCCACCCAGACCCTGACCGCAGAGTAGGAGCCATGCCTGGCGAGGACCGGCCGCGTCAGGCCGGCGACCGGATTGAAAGTCTCCTCGACGCCCTCGGAGCCGGCGGGGCGGTTGCCCGCGGGCGCGCCGAGGAACTGGTCCGCCAGGTGACGGAGCTGTACGGCTCCGGCCTGGCCCGGATCCTGGAAATCCTCGACGACCGCGGACAACTGGACGGCGGAACGCTGGAGGCGCTGACCGCCGACGAGCTGGTCTCCAGCCTGCTGGTGATCCACGGGCTGCACCCCCAGGATGTGGAAACACGGGTGGCTGCGGCGCTGGACAGTGTCCGGCCCTACCTCGGCTCGCATGGCGGAAACGTGGAACTCCTGGACATCAGCCCGGCGGGCGTGGTCCGGCTGAGGCTGCTGGGCACCTGCCAGGGCTGCCCGTCGTCGTCGGTCACGCTCAAGTTCGCCGTCGAGGAGGCGATCGAGTCGGCGGCGCCGGAGGTCACGGCCATCGAGGTGGTCGAGGAGGAATCCCGTCCTGCCGTCCCGGCCATGATTCCGGTGGAGGCGCTGCTGGTCCGGCTGAACCACCCTGCCGATGGCGCGGCGGGCCCTGGGCCGGCCGATGCGGGCGGGTGGCAGGAGCACGCCGCCGGATCCTGGGAGCCGGTGCCGGAGATTGCCGGGCTGGAGCCCGGCGACGTTGCCGGCTTCCTGGTGGGCGGGTATCCGGTGCTGGCCTGCCGGACCGGGCAGGACGTCTATGCCTACCGTGACTACTGCCCGCGGTGCACTGCGTCAATGTCCGGCGCCACCCTCCAGCGTGCGCTTGCCGCCCCCGTGGGCGGCGGCCTGCTGCGCTGCCCGTCGTGCCGCGCCCATTTCGACGTGCGGCAGGCCGGGAGCTGCCTTGAGGACCGGACCCTGCACCTGGATCCCTTGCCGCTCCTGGTCCGGTCCGGCGTGATGTCCGTGGCTGTGCCTTTGGTTACCGGCCAGGACGCCTGAATGAACCCGGGACGCAGCGCTGAAACCGGACGGGCCCGCGCGCCCGGCGGGTTGCCGGTGGCCCTGTTGCGCAGGATTGCCGCCAGCCCGCCCGCGCCGCCCGCCGGCGAGCGCTGCGAGATGTGCGGGGAACCCATTCCGGAAGAACATCAGCACGTCGTCGATCTGGAAAGCCACGCCATGATGTGCACGTGCCGGCCCTGCTACCTCCTGTTCACCGACGCCACCGCGCATCTGCGCTACCGTTCGGTGCCGGACCGGTACCTGCTCTTTACCGATTTCGAACTTGGCCCAGGCCAGTGGGACGAGCTGGAAATCCCGGTGGGCCTGGCGTTCTTCTTCCACAGTTCCAGACTGGACCGGACCGTCGCGTTCTACCCGGGCCCCGCCGGCGCCACCGAATCCGAGCTTCCGCTGGGCGCCTGGGGCACGGTGCTGGCCCAGAACCCGGCGCTGGCACTGGCGGTACCGGACACGGAGGCCCTGCTGATCCGCGGCCCCGGACCGGACCGTTCCCGCGCCGACTGCCACCTGGTCCCCGTGGACGCCTGCTACGAACTCGTGGGGCAGCTTCGCCGACTCTGGCGCGGGTTCGACGGCGGACAGGAGGCCCGCGGGCAGCTCGCCGCCTTCTTCGCGCGGCTGGACAGCCGCAGCCGGCCCGCGCCGGAGGACAAGAGTAGGTCCCTGGCGGGAGGATCCCCATGACCGAACTGGCGTTCGCCGTCGTCGACATCCAGCCGGAGCCCTACGCGGCGGCCCCGCAGCTGACCGCCCGGCTCAAGCTGACCGAGTCCACCGGAGCCACCATCCACGCCATCGCGTTGCGCTGCCAGGTACGGATCCTGCCGCAGCGCCGGGGCTACGCGGAAGAGGAGGAACGCGGACTCCTGGACCTGTTCGGCGGGCGCGGCCGCTGGCCCAACACACTCAAATCGTTCCTCTGGCTGCAGTGCGGCACCATGGTGCAGGGTTTCACGGGCAGCACCGAAGCGGATCTGCCCCTGCCCTGCACTTTCGACTTCGACGTCGCCGCGTCCAAGTACCTGCACGCCCTCAGGGACGGTGATATCCCGCTGGAGCTGCTGTTCTCCGGCACTGTCTTCACGAGGGGCCAGACGGGATTCGGGGTGGAGCAGGTCCCGTGGCACCTCGAAGCGTCGTACCGGCTCCCTGTAGCGGCCTGGCAGCGGCTGATGGACCAGTATTTCCCCAATGCGGGCTGGATCCGGCTGGACCGGGATGTCCTGGCTGCTCTGTCCCAGTACAAGTCCGCGCGAGGCCTGACGTCCTGGGAGGCCACGGTCGAGTCCCTGCTGTCCGCTGCCGCGACGGGTGTGGGCGGAGAGCGGCTCCCATGACCATGAGCCTGAGCCTGGCCAGGGCGGTCGCGGATGCCGTCCTCTACGAGGGCTACCTGCTCTACCCCTACCGCGCCTCCTCCCAGAAGAACCAGGCCCGCTGGCAGTTCGGAATCCTCGGGCCGCCCGGGGCCGCGGAGGCCGGCGCCGGGGAGGAACCGGGCATGTTCGCCGACTGTCTGCTGAGCCCCGGACCACATGCGGAGGTGGAAATCCACCTGCGCTTCCTGCAGCTGCAGAGCCGCACCGCGGAAAAGGCGGACGACGACGACGGCGGCTTCAGCCCGGTGCCGGAACTCGCCGTCGGCGCCTCCCGCTGGCTGAGCTGGGACGAGGCGATTGCACAGGAAATCACCGTGGGGCCGATTCCGGTGGCGCAACTGGCCGCCGGGGAAACGCTGCTGCTGCCGGTGGATGTCCCGGCGGGCGAGGAGATTGAGGAACTCGGCGACGGCACCGGCGGGACGGCGGGCAGGCTGGTGCGGCGCCGCCACGAGCTCCGCGGCGAAATCAGGCTGGACTCCATCGGCCTCCCGCGCGGACTCCAGCGGTTACGGGTGTCCGTCATCAACACCGCGGAACCCCTCATGGAACCACGGAACCGGCAGGACGCGATCGCCGGGTCCTTCATCGGCGCGCATGTTCTGCTGAGCCTGCAGGACGCGGACTTCCTCTCCCTGCTGGACCCGCCCGGCTGGGCGCGGGACGCCGCCGCGGGCTGCTCGCAGCACCGGTGCTGGCCCGTCCTCGCCGGTCCCGAAGGACAGACGGACGTCCTCCTGGTCTCGCCGATCATCCTCTACGACCATCCCGCGGTGGCCCCGGAAAGCCCGGTGGCTTTGTATGACTCCACCGAAATTGACGAGATCCTCACTCTGCGGATACTCACCCTGACCGAGGAAGAAAAGTCCGAGGCCCGCGCCACCGATCCCCGCGCTGCCGCGATCATCGACCACTGCGAAGCGATGTCGCCGGAGGAGCTCCAGCAGCTGCACGGGATCCTGCGCAATCCCCACGCCACGGAATTCCCGGCACCCCGCGGGAGCCTCACCAGCAGCGGAGAGGACCCACCCGCCTGGTGGACGCCGGAATCCGAAGCCCTGGTCCAGCCGTCCATGGACGCCGTTCTGATCAATGGAGTGCCGGTGGCCCGCGGCAGCAGGGTCAGGGTGAATCCGAGCCGGCGCGCCGATGCACAGGATCTCTTTTTCGCCGGTCAGACCGGGCGGGTCACGAGTGTGCACTTCGACGTCGACGGCAGCACACACGTGGGCCTGGTGCTCGAAAAGGACCCGGCCGCTGACCTCCACGAAGGCTACGGCAGGTCCTTCTACTACGCTCCCGAAGAACTTGAACCGCTCGAGGATGGAGAGGGAAACCAGATATGAAAACTGTAGGAATGGCCACGGTGGGCCTGCTCGTGGCGCTGGCGCTGGCGGCCGCGTACGTCGGGATCCGGTCGGTCCCCGATATCCAGCGCTACCTGAAAGTGCGGCGGATGTGACATCCCCACTCCAGCCCGGCAATCCCGCCACCGGGACGGCGGAACGCGGACCCCGCATCCTGGTGGCAGGGGTGGGGAACATGTTCCTGCGCGACGACGGGTTCGGTCCGGAGGTGGCCCGGAGGCTGGCGGCGGCCACAGGCCCGGCGGCACCCGGCGTGCTGGCCGTGGACTACGGCATCCGCGGCATGCATC
Organism: Arthrobacter sp. UYCu712; assembly: GCF_040547005.1. Taxonomy (NCBI): domain Bacteria; kingdom Bacillati; phylum Actinomycetota; class Actinomycetes; order Micrococcales; family Micrococcaceae; genus Arthrobacter; species Arthrobacter sp. UYCu712. The sequence goes on along the minus strand of NZ_JBEPOZ010000010.1, from coordinate 114,622 downwards.
TGGCCTACGATCTGGTGGCCGGCGTGGACGTCCTGGTGATCGTGGACACCGTCCCCCCGGACGCAGCGCCTGAGGTGGGCTCAGCGTCCGGCGCTGCCCCGGGCAGCATCCGCGTGCTCCGGGTGCGCCCGGGGGACCTCGACGGTGCCGCGTCCCTGGACCCGCACGGCATGGACCCGGTGGCCGTGCTGGGCCGGCTCCGCTCGCTCGGCGGCGAACTGCCCCTGACCTTCGTCGTGGGCTGCGTCCCCGCGGACCTCACCGAAGGAATCGGACTCACCGGCCCGGTGGCGGCGGCCGTACCCCGGGCACTGGCAGCCGTCGAAGAACTGATCACGCAACACACGCCCGTCTAGAACGAAGTCCCGGATAAAGAAGCAAGGGAGTGCACACCATGTGCCTTGGAATACCAGGCAAGGTCGTCGAGCTGCTGGAGGGTTACGGCAACCAGCTGGCCCTCGTGGACGTGGCCGGAGTGCGCCGTAAAATCAATATCGGCCTGCTGGACGAGGGGCCGCTGGAGCCGGGAACGTGGGTCCTCATCCACATGGGATTCGCCCTGGAACGCGTGGATTCCGCGGGCGCGGAACAGGCCATGGGCGGACTGGAGCTGATGGGCCGGCCCAGGGACGCCGACGACGACGCCGGCTAGCCCGCCCGGGAGCCCTGCCGGGGCCTAGTGTTCGAGCGCGATCGCTGCGCCCCGGTGTTCGACGCCGATATTGGCGATCCGCAGGTGCCGCGCCGTAAAGTGCTGCAGCCGCTGGAGCTGTAGCGGCGTGAGCCGGTCACATACCCAGTCCCAGTGGAGCGACACCGCGTCCCCGACGGCCAGCCCGGCGACAAAACCGGTGCCGTTCACCGCGTATTTCGCCGACTCCACCACGGCCTCCCCCACGGCCAGCGCTGTTCCGTCCCAGACCAGGGGCCGGGACCGGACCACGGCGTCGTCGCCGGAGATCGCCAGCACCTCACCCCACCGGATCCGGCACCGGTCAAGCACGCTCAGGGCCGTGGCATGGCGGCGGTCGTCGTGGAGCAGGCCCAGCCAGGGGTAGATCTCGAAGACGTGGAAACTGTGGTGCGGAACGCCGCCGGCCAGGACGCCCTCCGCCAGATGCGGGAACTGCCGTCCGGTGCGGGCCCGGAACCGGTCCTCCATGGAATTGCCGATGTTGGTGATTCCGACCGAGTCCAGGAGGCTGTTCCCTACCCAGTAGGCCTCCACGACCCGGTAATCGAGCGGATCGCGGATACCGGTGGAGGCCGCGATCAGCTCCAGGTACGGCCAGGCGCCGGCGAATCCTTTGGCCAGTTCTCGGAGCCCCTGGTCTGTGACGCCGGACTGGCCGTAGTGCAGCAATGCGTCACTGTCCGGCGGCCCGCAACTGCCCCGGGAATTGGGCGGGTAGGCGTAGCGGACAAACAATTGGGCACCGTCAAGAACCACGATCTGGCCACCTTCTGCAAGGGTCTTCTGAACGTAGCACCGGGCCCGGGACCCGGACAAGGGGCCCGGACCCGGTGCCCGTTGACAGCCCCTGCCAACAGGACGATCCTGTGAGGAACCTACGCACAGGGGGTCAAACCATGCGAGTCGACGATCCAAACCGCCGTACGGTGCTCCAGGCGCTGGTGGCGGGCGGAACCGCAGCCCTGCTCACCGGGTGCGCAACATCCAGCCCTCCCCCAACAGCCCCCACAGCCAGCGGCACCGGAACCACGGCCCCGGGAAGCATCAGCATCACGGACCAGCGGGGCAAGACTGTCACGTTTACCCAGCCGGTCACCAAGGTGGTGACCATTCCCATGCCGTCGGCGTCGCTGCTGGTCGCCGTCGACCGCAGTGCCGACCACCTGAGTGCGATGCATAACGCGTCCTGGGCCGCGATGCGTGACGGCATCATGGGGACCATGTTTCCGCGCGCGCTGGACCTTCCGCACGACATCGCCACGCAGGACTTCACCCCCAATGTGGAGAGCGTGCGTGCACTGAACCCCGACGTCGTGATCCAGTGGTCGGATGCGCAGCTGACTGAACCGCTCGAAAACGCCGGCCTGACGGTGATCGGGCTGACCAACACCGGCAAGCAGGAGGACGTGGACGCCTGGGTGACCATATTCGCCGCCATGCTGGGCAAACCTGAGCGGGCCACCCAGATCAAGGCCCGCAGCGACCATGAGCTCGACGACATCAAAGCACTGGCGGCGAGCCGGGGCTCCTCGGGTCCCAGCATCCTCTACTTCAACCGGTTCGCCGGCGGGCTCAAAGCCGCGGCAGCCAACACCTACAACGACTTCTATATCCAACTGGTCGGCGGCACCAACCCCGCCACGGGCGAGGACCCGCTGCCCGGAACCGGCATGGTGGGCCTGGACGTGGAGCAGGTGCTGAAGTGGGACCCCGAGGTCATCCTCCTGGGCAACTTCGACGGCGCCATGCCCCAGGACATCTACGCGGACCCGGTATGGCAGGGCATCGCCGCCGTCCGCGAGCGGCGGGTGTACAAGGTGCCGCTCGGCGGATACCGCTGGGATCCGCCGGGCCAGGAATCACCGCTCATGTGGCACTGGCTCAGCGACATCGCCTACCCCCGGACACAATCCGGGCTGCGCAGCAAGGTCCGCGAGTACTTCCGGTTCCTCTACGACCACGAGGTCACCGACGACGAGCTCAACCGGATCCTGTGGACCGAGGCCAACGCCGGGTCCGCCCATTATCAACAGTTCAATGCTGCATGACGCCAGCTCGGCACGGCTGAACGGCCGCGTCTCACGGGCGGAAAGATCCTCCCGGCGGGGTCCGCGCGAACGGCGCAGCGGACCTGCGGTCCTCGGACCCATCACCGCGGCCGCCGGCGTCCTGATCGTCGTCGGACTGCTTTCCCTTGCCCTGGGCCGGTTCAGTGTGCCGCCCTGGCACGTGGTCCAGATCCTCGCCGCCCAGCTGGTCCCCTTCCCGCTCGAGGCCAGCCAGACCGAACAGAACGTGGTGCTGCTCGTGCGGCTGCCGAGGGTCCTGCTCGCCATGCTGGTGGGCGGCGGACTGGCGATCGGCGGCGCGGCCCTGCAGGCGATCTTCCGCAATCCGCTGGTCAGCCCCGAGATCATCGGGGTATCCGCCGGTGCATCCTTCGGCGGCGCACTGGCCCTGCTCCTGGGGCTGGGCCCGGTGCTGCTGGTCGCGGGCTCCTTCGTCTTTGGCCTGTTGGCCCTCGGGACGCTGCTCCTGATCACGGCGGGCCGCGGTGGCACGCCGATGCTGATGATTGTGCTCGGCGGTGTGGTCACGGGTTCCTTCTTTTCAGCCCTGGTAGCCCTGGTCACGTACATCGCGGACCCGAATACCACCCTGCCGGCGATCGTCTTCTGGCTGCTCGGCAGCGTGGCGACGGCCACCTTCGCAAAGGTCGCCGTCGCCCTGCTGCCTGTGCTGGGCGGAGCCGCGGTGCTGCTGGCGCTGCGCTGGCGGATCAACGTGTTGTCCCTCGGCGATGAGGACGCCGCCGCGTTGGGCGTCGCGCCCCGTCCGCTGCGCTGGGTGGTGCTCATTGCGGTGGCACTGATCGTGGCCGGCGCGGTCGCGGTCAGCGGCGCCGTCAGCTGGGTGGGCCTGGTGATACCGCACCTGGCGCGGATGTGGGTGGGCCCGGACCACCGGGTGCTCCTGCCGGTGTCCTTCCTCCTCGGCGGGGCCTACATAGTCCTGGTGGATACGGTGGCCCGTACGGCGACCGCCGGGGAGATCCCGCTCGGCGTCCTCACCGCCCTCATCGGCGCCCCCGTCTTCTTCCTGCTCCTGCGCCGGAACCGGGAAAGGATCTGGGAAAGTGCTTGAGCTGGACGGTGTGGGCTTCGGCTACGCCCGGCAGTCGTGGGTGTTCCGCGACGTCAGCTTCCGGGTGCTTCCCGGCACAGCCACCGCGGTCCTGGGCCCCAACGGCAGCGGCAAGACCACGCTGGTCCGCTGCGCCGCCGGGCTGCTGGAGCCGACGGAAGGAACGGTGCGCCGGGCGGACGGTGCGGGGTACGTGCCGCAGGCGCACGGCAGCGCGTTCGGCTACAGCGCCCTGGACATGGTCCTGATGGGGCGGGCGCGGCAGGTGGGCGTCTTCCGGACGCCGGGCGCCGCGGACCGGGCCGCCGCCCTGGAGGCGATGGAGAAGGTGGGCGTCGAGGGGCTGCGGAACCGCCGTTTCCCCACCCTGAGCGGCGGCGAGCAACAGCTGGTCCTGATCGCCCGGGCCGTCGCCACCGGCTGCCCGGTGCTGGTGCTGGACGAGCCCGCCACGGGCCTCGACCTCAAGAACCAGGTGCGGGTCCTGTCGCTCCTGCGCGGACTGATGGCCGACGGCATGGCCCTGCTGCTGAGCACCCACCATCCGGACCACGCCCTGTACCTGGCCGACAACGCCGTGCTGCTGGGCCGCAGCGGCGCGCGGACCGGGCCCGCCGGGGAGCTGCTCACGGACCCGGCGCTCACGGCGCTTTACGGTGTTCCGGTCAGGACGCTGCCCTATTCCGACGCGGGCACCACGCGCCGTACCATCGTGGTGCCCTACGGCGATGTGCTTCCCGGGGCGTCTTAGCCGGTGTTGCGGAGGCCCGCCGCGACTCCGTTGACGGTGATCAGCATGGCCCGCTGGAGGCGTTCGTCGATCTCCGCGCCGGACATGCCCTCCCCTGCGGCGGACTCGGCCCGGATACGGCGCAGGAGTTCCACCTGCAGGTAGCTGATCGGGTCGAGGTACTGGTCGCGGATCTCCAGGGAGCGCTTCAGGGTGGGCTGGGCATCGAGGATGACGTGCTCGCCGGTCAGGTTCTGGATCTCGGTGACGGTGAGCTCGTATTCGGCCCGGATGGCGAGGAACAGGTGGTGCAGCTCGTCGGGGACCAGGGTGGAGACGTAGTAGCCGGCGATGTCCATGTCCGTCTTGGCGAGCGTCATTTCGACGTTGGAAAGCACGGAGCGGAAGAAGTGCCAGCCGTCCATCATCTCCACCAGCTGGGCGGAGTTGCCGGCCTCGCGGGCCGCCTTCAGACCGGAGCCGACGCCGAACCAGCCCGGCACGATCTGCCGCGACTGGGTCCAGCCGAAGACCCACGGGATCGCGCGGAGGCCTTCCAGCCCGGCGCCGGAATCGGGCCGCTTGGACGGCCGCGAGCCGATGTTCAGTGAACCCAGCTGTTCCACCGGGGTGGACGCCATGAAGTAGGCGGGCAGGTCCGGATCATCGATGAGCGTCCGGTACCGTGCGAACGCGGCGTCGGAGACGGTTTCCATGACGTGCCCGTAACGCTCCCGCTGGTCGTCCGAGGTACGCGGGGCCCGGTGCAGCGCGGAGCCCTGCATCACGGCGGCCAGGGACAGTTCCAGGTTCTCCCGGGCGAGCTCGGGCAGCGAGTACTTGTCCGAGATGACCTCGCCCTGTTCGGTGAACTTGATTTCACCTTCCAGCACACCATTGGGCTGGGCCATGATGGCGTCGTAGGTTGGCCCGCCACCGCGGCCCACCGAACCGCCACGGCCATGGAAGAGGCGCACCCGCACACCGTGTTTCGCCGCGACATCGCGGAGCTTCCGCTGGGTCTTGTGGATTTCCCACTGGCTCGTCATCACGCCGGATTCCTTGTTGGAGTCCGAGTAGCCGAGCATGACTTCCTGCACGTCGCCGCGCAGCCGGACCAGCTCGCGGTAGGACGAATCCGAGAGCAGCCGGTCCACGATCTCGGCCGAGGCGCGCAGCTCCTCCACTGTCTCCAGCAACGGGGCGAAGCCGATCCTGGCGTAGGGCGCCTCGCCGAACAGGCTCACGAGTCCGGCCTCGCGGGCCAGCACGGCGGCGGCGAGGACGTCATCCGCGCCGCGGGTCATCGAGATGATGTACGTCTCGATGACGTCGGGGCCGTAGGTCCGCAGGGCCCGCCGGATTTCGCGGAAGACGTCGTACGTGCCGTCCGCGACGCCGTCGAGCTTGATCGGGTGGCCGGAGAGCGGGCGGCGGGAGGCCAGCTCCGAGCCCAGCACCTCGAGCCGCTCGGAGCGGCTGAGTTCGGCGTACCGGACGCCCGGGCCGCCGAGCCGGTCCAACAGCTGGCCGACGGCGTCGTGGTGGTGGTCGGCGTGTTCGCGGATGTCCAGGGTGGCCAGGTGCAGGCCGAAGGAGGCGACAGCCCGGCGGACCCTGGCCAGGGCGCCGTCGGCGGCGAGCCCGGCGTGATGGTTCCGCAGCGACCGTTCCAGCAGGCCCAGCTCGGCGAGAAGCTCCGCGGTGGCCGTGTAGTCGCGTCCGGGCTGGTGCGCGGAGCCGGCCGCGACGCGACGCGCCGTGTTGAGCAGCTTGGCCTTGATGCAGGTGAGCTTCAAGCGGTAGGGCTCCTGGGCGTTGAGCTCGAGGACGCGGCGGTCCAGGCCCGGCAGGTTCTTGAGGTCGACGTCGATCGAGTCCAGCAGCTCCTGGTCGGCGCCGGCGAGCGCCGTGGAGTTGGAGAGGATGGAGATGAGCCCGTCGATCAGGGCGATGCTGATCCGGACCGCGTGCTGGTTCTGGATCTGCAGGATCTCCCGGGTCACGCCGGCGGTGACGTTGGGGTTGCCATCACGGTCCCCGCCGATCCAGGAGCCGAAGCGGATGGGTGCCTTCTCCACAGGCAGGGTGACGCCGTGCTCGCCCAGCAGCTCCGAGAGGTCCGAGAGCATCTCCGGCATGGCATCGGTGAGGATGCCGGTGAGGTAGTAGATCGCGTTCCGGGCCTCGTCCACCGGGGTGGGCCGGACCTGGCGGAGCTCGTCCGTCTGCCACATCTGGTCGATCACCTCGGAGAGCTGGCGGTCCTGGCGGCGGCGCGCGGACGTGCCCTCGCCGGTGGTCTCGGCGAGGATGTCGGAGAGCCGGCGGACCTTGTCCAGCACGGAACGGCGGGAAGCCTCGGTGGGGTGCGCGGTGAAGATGGGGCGCACGTCGAGCTCGTTCACCACCTCCTGCAGCACGGAGGCGCCGGCCTGGCCGGCGATGTCCGCGACGGCCCGGGCGAGCCAGCCGTCCTTTTCCTTGCGGGTGCGCAGCCCGCGGACGCGGTGCACCTGCTCGGCGGCGTTTGCCAGGTGGAAGTAGAAAGCGAAGGCCCGGACGAGGTCGGTGGCCTGCTCGAGGGGCAGGGAGCCGAGCAGTTCGCGGACCTGGGCGACGACGTCGTACGAGCTCCACGGACCCGTGGCGTCCGCGCCGCCGCGGGCGGCTTCCTTGGATTCCTTGGTCAGCAGGCGGACCTGTTCCACCAGGGCCAGGAGCTCGGGGCCGTGTTGTCGGACGAGGGATTCGCCCAGCAGGGTGGAGACCCGGCGTACGTCGGCACGCAGTTCGGAGGCGAGGTCGGTGCCGGAATTCATTGCAGTGTCAGCCATGGAAACTATCTTTCGAGGGTTCGACTCGGCTCGTACACTGCGCTGGATACTGTGAGCCCGGTTACTTCTTCCTATGGGATGTTACTCGCAGCCGCCCCCGACAGGGAATCTGTCTCAAATAGTGTCTGTGCCCTTGAGCGGCGCGGCGAGGTGCTAGCGGGCGACCTTGAAGTTGAACTCCCCGGTGCCGAGGGCGCCCCAGACGCGCAGCCAGAGCGGCAGGATCATTTCGGCGCCGCGGGCCGTGGTGATGTCGCCCAGATCGATGATGTCCCGATGACCCAGGCCCTCGAGGAGGCCCTTGACGGTCTCCTTGGCTGCGGCGTCGTTGCCCGAGACGAACACGGAGTGGTCTCCGCCGGCCACTCCGGCCGGGTCCACCATGACGCTCGCGGTCATGGTGTTCAGGGTCTTGACCACGCGGGCTTCCGGGAAGGCACGCTGGAGCTGCTCGCCGAGGCTGTCGGTGTTCACCGGATTCAGCGAGGGCGGAAACCCCTGGGAGAAATCCAGCGGGTTGGCGATGTCGATAAGGACCTTGCCGGCCAGGTTTGCGTCCCCGGCGGCGGCAAGCGCGGCGAGCGATCCGCCGCCGTTGGTGGCGTTGACGACGATCTCGCTGCGCGCCGCGGCGTCCGCGAACGTGGCGACGCCGATCTGGCGGTGCGCTGCGTGCCATTCGGGAAACGCCGGACCGCCCATCGCCCCGGGTTCGGTCCGGGCTAGTGTCGCCTCCGGATCGCGGGTGCCGATCACAACATCGTGGCCCCGGGCGGACAATGCGGCCGCGACCGTGGGGCCAACGGTTCCGGTGCCGAATACTGCAATCTTCATGGTGTCCCTGCCGTTGCCTTGTTCGAGGGTTGACGTCCCAAGGGTAGGCAGATCCGCCGGCCTTTAGCCATGCCCGGCGCAGGCCGGATGCAGGAAGATGCAGGAACCGGCCCGGCGGTCGCGGCAGCGGCCGCGGCGTGTTTTTTGACACCAAGTGAAGTATATTTGACAAAACTTGTCAATTCAGGTTCTCGACTTCCTTGGTCGTCCTCCCGGCGGCCGCCCCGCTGCAAGGAGCCCGCGATGAATCCAGCCCCGGCCCCCGCCGTCCCCCGGCGGCGCCACGGAAGTGCCGCGACGCGGCGCAATCCGCTGCCCGCCGTCGTCGTGGTACTCAGCCTGCTGCTCGCCGGGATCGTCGCGCAATCGGCGATTGCCCCCGGCTCGCAGGCGGCCGCTCCGCTCACCGTGGCGCAGGGAATCGCAACCCAAAACGGTTCGACCTCGGCCGTTACCGGTTTTGTGGTGGGCCAGCCGGCCGCGGAATCCACGGTGCTCCGCAGCGGCTTCACCGCGGACACAGCCATTGGCATCGCAGACTCGGCCGCCGAGACCAACACGGCGAAGATCCTCTACGTCCAGGTCACCACCGCGTACCGCAGCCAGTTCGGCCTGCAGTCCAGCCCCTCCCTCATGGGCCGGAAAATTGACGTCACGGGGCAGCTGACGGCCTACTTCTCGCACCCGGGGCTCAAGAGCCCCAGTGCCATGGCATTCTCCGCCGCGCCCACGCCCGCGCCAACGCCCACGCCCAGCCCGAGCCCCACCCCGGCGAACTACTACGGCGCGGCGGCCGGCAAGACCGGCTCCGCCCTCGAAGCCAGCCTGCACCAGATCATCTCCGTGCAGCAGAAGCTCAGCTACGACCAGGTCTGGGATGCCCTGAAGGACACCGACCAGGACCCAGGCAACAGCAACAACGTGATCCTGCTGTACACGGGCCGCTCGCAGTCCAAAGCCACCAACGGAGGCGGCGTGGACGACTGGAACCGTGAGCACGTCTGGGCCAAGTCGCACGGCGACTTCGGCACCGCGACGGGCCCCGGCACCGATGTGCACCACCTGCGGCCCACCGACGTCACGGTCAACTCCGCCCGCGGCAACAAGGACTTCGACCTCGGCGGCACCCAGTCCGCCGAGGCGCCTGGCAACTACACCGACGCGGACTCCTGGGAACCGCGAAGCGCGGTCAAGGGCGATGTGGCCCGGATGATCATGTACATGGCGGTGCGCTACGAGGGCGGGGACGGCTTCGCCGATCTCGAGATGAACAACCTTGTCAACAACGGCACGGCGCCGTTCATGGGCAAGATGAGCGTCCTGCTCGAGTGGAACCGGATCGATCCGCCGGATGCCTTCGAACAGCGCCGCAACCAGCGCATCTACGAGCAGTGGCAGGGCAACCGCAACCCGTTTGTGGACCACCCCGAGTACGCCGACGCGATCTGGAACTGACCCCGGCCCGGGTCTAAGGTTGTTGCCATGGCAGCCGATCACCGCGTGGGAGGACCCCGTGAGCACCAACTTAGATCCTGACGCCCAGCTTTCCCGCTGGCAGCGCTTCCGGAACAGCCGCAACACCGCCCTCGCCAGCGACCACGGCTGGCTGACGCTGACGTCCTTCCAGTGGCTGGAAGGCGAGCCGTCCGCCGTCGACCTTGCACCGGGGCTGTGGTCCACGGACGGCACGACGGCGTTCCTCACCGCGTCCGCCGCCGAGGGCCTCAGCCTCGTGGACGGCGGCGCGGCCGTGGACGGCACCATCAGCGCGCGGCTCGCGGACGAGGAATCGCTCATGTGGGTCCAGTACGGCGGCGCGGACGGACGGCAGGTGGTGGTGGAGCTGGCCATGCGGGCGGACAAGTACGCCATCCGCACCCGGGATGCGCAGTCGCCGGTGATCACGGAGTTCGACGGCGTGCCCGTCTTCGACTACCGGCCGGACCTAGTGGTCGAGGCGAAGTTCATCCCGTATCCGGAACCCGTCGACGTCCCGACCGGCACCGCCAACCCGCTGGTGGACGGCGTGCACCGGTCGGTGGGCGAACTGGTGTTCCGGCTGCCCGGCAAGGACCACGAATTCCATCTGCAGGCCGAGGAGGAAAAGCTCGGCGCCCTGACGGTGACGTTCCACGACGAGACCAACGGGGAAAGTACCGACGAGTGGCGCAAGGTGGCCACCGCCCGGCCGCGCGTCGATTCCCAAGGAGACCGGACAGTGATCCTGGACTTCAACCGCGCCATCAACTACCCCAGCGCCTTCACCCCGTACGGCACCTGCCCCATGCCGGTGAAGAACAACAGCCTGGACTACAGGATCGAAGCCGGCGAGAAAGAGCCCGCCATGTTCTAGGCGGTTCCTACACGATCGCGGACACGCCGGTGACGGCGCGGCCCACAATCAGGGTATTGATCTCGTACGAGCCCTCGTACGTGTAGATGGCCTCGGCATCGGAGAAGATCTTGGCCATCCGGTAGTCGGTGACGATCCCGTTGCCGCCCAGCAGCGACCGGCCCATCGCCACGGTTTCACGCATCCGGGCGCTGACATAGGACTTCGCCAGGGCCACCTGGGGCATGTCCGCGGCACCCTGCTCCTGCAGCTGGGCGATCCGCACCATCATGCCCATGCTCGCCACTGCGTTGCCGAGCATCGTCACCAGCTGCTGCTGGACCAGCTGGAACTTTGCCAGCGGGCGGCCGAACTGCTGGCGTTCGACGGCGTACTGCCGGGCGACGTCGAAGGCGGCCAGCTGCTGGCCGACGCCCTGCCAGGCGACCATGATCCGTGAGCCGCGCAGCAGTTCATTCGTGTCTTCGAAGCTGTTGATCCCCGCGAAGCGGTCCGTCTCGGCCACCCGCACGTCCTCGAACACGATGTCCGCGTTCTGCACCGTGCGCAGCGCGATCTTGTTCTCGATCCTGCTCCGGCTCACCCCGGGCAGAGTCGCGTCCACGATGAAGCCGCGGATGCCGCCGTCGGCCTCGTCGCGGGCCCACACCAGCATGTAGTCACAGAACGTCCCGTTGCCGATCCAGCGCTTGGCGCCGTTGAGCACCCAGCAGTCACCACCGTCGGCCGCTCCCCCGGCCACCCGCCGGGCGCGGGTCTCCATCCCGCCGGCGACGTCCGAGCCGTGCTCCGGCTCGGTCAGCGCGAAGGCGCCCGTCGTCCGGAGGTTGGCGGCGTCGTCGAGCAGGCGGGCCTTTTGCTCCTCGGAACCGAAGCCGTAGAGGGACTCCACGAAGAGGTCGTGATGGACCAGGAAGAACGTCGCGAGGGAGGTGTCCACGCGGGTCATTTCGGCGATCACCAGCCCCGCGAAGAGGTTGCTGTAGCCCCGCTGCGCCGGCGCGCTGAGTTCCAGGGCCGCCAGCTTGGGCAGGATGTGGGCCGGGAACTCGGCCTTGTTCCACCAGTCCGTGGCGAAGGGGGCGACGTCGCGGGCGAGGAACTCCCGGAGTTCCGCCAGTTTTGCCTGCTCCGCGGCGCTGAGCAGCGATTCGAAGCCGAAGAAGTCGGCGGTGGGCAGCCCGGCCGTGGACGCCGGTGAGGCGGGGGCCAGCCCGGTCTGCATCATTTGGGCCCCATCCGGATGGCGCCGTCAAGGCGGATGGTCTCGCCGTTGAGCATGGCGTTGTCCACAACGTGCGCGACGAGGTTCGCGTACTCGTCGGGGCGGCCCAGCCGGGACGGGTGCGGCACCTGCCGGCCCAGGGAATCCTGGGCCTCCGGCGGCAGGCCGGCCATCATGGGGGTCTCGAAGATGCCAGGGGCAATGGTGACGACGCGGACCAGTGAGCGTGCCAGCTCGCGGGCGATCGGCAGCGTCATGGCCGCGACGGCACCCTTGGAGGCGGCGTAGGCGGGCTGGCCGATCTGGCCGTCGAAGGCGGCCACGGAGGCGGTGTTGATGATGACGCCACGTTCCGGTCCGCCCAGTCCGGTCTCGGCGGGTTCGGTGGCCACCATGGCCGCCGCTGCCAGCCGGATGACGTTGAAGGTGCCGACGAGGTTGATCTGGACGACTCGGCTGAAGGTCTCCAACGGCAGCACACCGTCGCGGCCCAGTACCTTGCCCGGGGTCGCGATCCCGGCACAGTTGACCACGATCCGCAGCGGCCCGAGCGCCACGGCGGCGTCGACGGCGGCCTGGACCTGCTCTTCGCTGGTGACGTCGGCGGGGACGAAAACGGCCTTGTTGGCGGGGTTCGCGGCCGTCCCGGCTTCCGCGCGGTCCGGGTGGGTCGTTCCCGAGGCATTGAGCTTGGCAGCAAACGTGTCCCCGGCGGAGCCCGGCAGGTCCACCAGCACCACGGAGGCTCCGGCGTTGAACAGCCGCCTGGCTGTCGCCGCGCCCAGTCCCGAGGCCCCGCCGGTAATCAGCGCAACAGTACCTTTGACGTCCATGCATCCTCCTTGATGTGGAACCTGCCCCCGGCCGCGGACCGCGCCCAGCGGGCTGCGGCCTCCGTACCTGCGGCGATAGCTGCGGCGATCACCGGCGGCAGGGAACATTAGTTAGTGAATGTTAACTGAAATTCGCCTCGCCCGCACCCCTTGCGAAGTTCCCGCTCCGGCAGCGCCGCCGCCATTAGGCTTGATCCATGACCCCAGCAGACGCCTCCACCGCCCCCAACTGGTCGTTCCGCGCCGACGAAGCAGCGCGCTCCGTGACCAGGCTTTTCGGGCAGCGGCTCTTCTTCCTGCCGGGGACCCACATCGCGTCGGTCGTGCGGCCCTCGGGCCGGCTGAAGAACCTCGCCCGGCCCTGGCACTACTGGTGGCAGGCGCACTATGTGGACTGCCTGGTGGACGCGGGCCGCCGCGAACTGGGCAGCGCCGACCACCCCGGCGGAAGGTTCGACGGCGAGAACCGGCCCAGCGCGGGCCAGCTCGCCTCCGAGCTGGTCACCGGCATCCGGCTGCGGAACTTCCTCACCTTCGTCAACAATTACTTCGACGACATGGCCTGGCTGGCCCTCGCCACGCTGCGGCTGGAGGATCTCGCGGAGGACACCCGCAGGTCCGCCGGCCGGCGGCGCAACGCCAAAGTCCTGGCGAACCTGACCCTGCAATTCGACTCGGCCTCCACCGACGACCTCGGCGGCGGCACGTTCTGGAGCAAGAAACGGGATTTCAAGAACACCCCGGCCACCGCCCCGGTGGCCCTCTACTACGCCCGCACCGGCGAGGCAGCCAAGGCGCAGGCCCTGCTGGACTGGCTGGACGCCCGGCTGTACGACCCGGAACAAGGCATGTACCAGGACGGCCTGCGCATTTCCGGCACAGGCGAAGTGGTGCTGGAATCCGCGATCTACACCTACAACCAGGGACCGGTCCTCGGCGCCCTGCTGGAGCTCGGCGGCACCGCCAACCTGGAGCGCGCGTCCGCCCTCGTGGCGTCGGCGGCACGCAGCCTCACCGTCCCCGCCCCGCTGCTGGATCGCCCCGCCACCGTGCTGCGCGGCGAAGGAAGCGGCGACGGCGGCCTCTTCACCGGGATCCTCGTCCGCTACCTGGCACTCGCCGCCATCGACGACCGCCTGCCGGCCGGCACCCGCGCAGCCGCCGCCGCGCTGGTCAACGACACCGCCGAGGCGTTGTGGGAAGGCCGGCGCATCATCCCGGCCCAGGAACTTCTGGCGCGCAAGGGCGGCCGGCTGTTGTTCTCGGCCCGGCCGGAACTGCCGGCGCGCCGCACTTACCCGGCCGGCGCCGCCGTCGAACTTTCCACCCAGCTGCAGGCCTGGATGGTGCTGGAAGCCGCCGCGGCAATCGCCGGAAAGACCGGAGGGAAGGCCGCGGTGGCGGGCACCGGAGCCGACCCGGCGGTGCCGGATGAAACCGCGCCCGGCAACGTAACCAAGGATCTGAAATAAGTCACGCCAGAGTTACTTAATTCATGTGATCCTGATCACTTAAGACACCCTCGGCTTGGTTCCTTAGGGTTGGCTAACCTACAGTTTTTCTCAGTGAGCATGCCCTCAGTTCCCCGCTAACGGGGACCGGGCCCCTGACGAATTCCCTGTAGAAAGTAGCCCCATGAAGATCCGTACCAACGCGATTGCCGGAATCGCACTCGCCGCCACAGCCGCACTTGGCCTGGCCGCCTGCGGCGCCGGAACCTCCACCCCCGCGGCGAGCAGCGCTGCTGCCGACGCCAAAGTTGCTGGCGAGATCACGGTCTACAACGCGCAGCACGAATCCCTGACCAAGGAATGGGTGGACGCCTTCACGGCCGAGACCGGAGTCAAGGTAACCCTGCGCCAGGGCTCGGACACCGAAATGTCCAACCAGATCATCCAGGAAGGCGCAGCTTCCCCGGCCGACGTGTTCCTCACGGAAAACTCACCCGCAATGGCGCAGGTGGAGAATGCCGGACTGTTCGCCGACGTGGACAAGACCACCGTCGACCAGGTCCCCGCCGACTTCCGTCCCTCCACCAACAAGTGGACCGGCATTGCCGCCCGCTCCACCGTCCTGGTTTACGACAAGTCCAAGCTCACCGAAGACCAGCTCCCCAAGTCCATGCTGGACCTGGCCAAGCCGGAGTGGAAGGGCAAGTGGGCCGCCTCACCGTCCGGAGCTGACTTCCAGGCAATCGTTTCCGCACTGCTTGAGCTCAAGGGCGAAGCCGCCACCGACGAGTGGCTCAAGGGCATGAAGGAAAACTCCAAGCCCTACAAGGGCAACAGCACCGCGATGAAGGCCGTCAACGCCGGCGAAGTCGATGCCGCCCTGATCTACCACTACTACTACTACGGCGACCAGGCAAAGACGGGCGAGAACTCCAACAAGGTCACGCCGTACTACTTCAAGAACCAGGACCCGGGTGCTTTCGTGTCCGTCTCCGGCGGCGGCGTGATCAAGTCCTCCAAGAACGCGGCGGCCGCCCAGGCCTTCCTGAAGTTCATCACCGGCAAGAAGGGCCAGGAAGTCCTGCAGAAGGGCACCTCCTTCGAGTACGCCATTGCCTCCGATGTTCCGGCCAACGAGAAGCTCGTGCCGCTCAAGGACCTCCAGGCCCCGGTGGTGGATCCCGCCAAGCTCAATTCCGCCAAGGTCAACGAGCTGATGACGAAGTCAGGACTGCTGTAACCCGAGTGATAAGCAAGCTGGCTCCCGGAACCTCCGGGAGCACGACGACGGCGGGCAGGGGCAAACGCCCCCGCCCGCTATTCGGCGTTTCTGTCGTAGCGATCCTTGCGGTCCTCATTGCCCTGTTCTCGCTGGTTCCCCTCGGCTACGTCATCGTTATGACGGGCGCCACCGGGTGGGACACCGCCATGCCGCTGATCTTCCGTGAACGCGTCGGCGAGCTGCTGCTGAACACAGTGCTGCTGATGGTGATCACCGTGCCGCTGTGCCTTTTCCTGGGCGTCGGCGGCGCCTGGCTGGTGGAGCGCACCAACCTGTTCGGCCACAAGTGGTGGGCCGTGCTACTCGCCGCCCCGCTGGCCATCCCCGCGTTCGTCAACAGCTACGCGTGGGTCTCCGCGGTGCCCTCGCTCGGCGGCCTCTGGTCCGGCGTCCTGATCGCCACACTGTCCTACTTCCCGCTGGTGTACATTCCGGCCGCCGCGACGCTCAGCCGCCTGGATCCGGCGATCGAGCAGTCCGCCGCTTCCCTGGGCCTCGGCGCCTGGCGGACCTTCTTCCGCGTGGTGCTCCCGCAGCTGCGGATCGCGATGACCGGCGGCGCGCTGCTGGTCGCCCTGCACCTGCTCGCCGAATACGGCGCCTTCGCGATGATCCGCTTCGATACGTTTACCACCGCGATCATGGTGCAGTACCAGTCCACCTTCAACGGCACGGCCGGAAACATGCTGGCCAGTGTCCTGGTGTTCTTCTGCCTGATCCTGCTGGTGCTCGAGGTCCGCAGCCGGGGCAGCGCCCGGTACGCCCGGATCGGCTCCGGCGCCCAGGCCAAGGCGCTGCGCCTGCCCCTGCACGCCTACCAGCTCCCGGCGCAGTTGTCGCTGCTGGCCCTCGCGGCGCTGGCCTTCGGGCTGCCGCTGACGTTTGTGCTGCGCTGGATCGTCGCGGGCGGGCCGGACATCTGGGCCGCCGAGGAGTTCCTGCCGGCCCTGCTCCAGACGCTGGGATACGGCCTCGCAGGCGCCCTCGTGACCACCGCCGTCGCGTTCCCCATGGCCTACCTGGCGGTGCGGCACCCCAGCTGGTTCAGCAAGACGCTGGAACTGTCCAACTACGTCACCAGCTCCTTGCCCGGGATTGTGGTGGGCCTGGCCTTCGTGACCGTCAGCATCCGGCTGATGCCCGGCATGTACCAGACCACCGGACTCCTGATCGCGGCCTACGTGCTGCTCTTCCTGCCGCGGGCACTGGTCAACATCCGCTCGGGCCTGGCACAGGCGCCCAAGGAACTCGATGAAGCCGCCCAGGCGCTCGGCAAGCCGCCGCTGCTGTCCTTCCTGCGGGTGACGCTGCGCCTCACCGCGCCCGCGGCCGCGGGCGGCGCCGCACTGGTGTTCCTCGCGATCGTGAACGAACTGACGGCGACACTGTTGCTCTCACCCAACGGCACCCGCACCCTGGCCACCGAGTTTTGGAGCAAGAGCAGCGAAATCGACTACGCCGGCGCCGCCCCGTATGCCCTGCTGATGATCCTGATCTCGGCTCCGATGACCTATCTCCTCTTCCAGCAGTCCAAGAAAGTAGCGGGACAGTGACCGATTCCTACCCCTTGCGTCAGGCCCCCTCCCGGCGTCCGGAACCGCGGATCGCCGCTTCGGTGGCGACCAGCACCAACAGCCACCTGGAGATCGATGCGGTCACCAAGGACTTCGGGTCCCAGGCCGTCCTCAAGGGCGTGAACCTCGCGGTGGCAAAGGGCGGGACCACCGCGATCGTGGGCCCGTCCGGTTCCGGCAAGACCACGCTGCTGCGCCTCATCGCCGGCTTTGAGCACCCCGGAACCGGCACCATCTCCCTCAACGGCAGCAAAGTGGCCGGCGGCGGCGTGTGGGTCCCGGCGCACAAGCGCCACGTTGGTTACGTGGCCCAGGACGGCGCACTGTTCCCGCACCTGACCGTCGGACAAAACATCTCCTTCGGCCTCGACGCGGCCAAACTTCCCGGCGGGCACCGGGGCGTCAAGTCCCGGGTCGCGGAACTGCTGGAAATGGTGTCCCTCGATGCGGCCATGGCCAAGCGCCGGCCGCACCAGCTCTCCGGCGGGCAGCAGCAGCGCGTCGCCCTGGCCCGTGCCCTGGCCCGCGAACCCGAACTTATGCTGCTGGACGAGCCCTTCTCCGCCCTGGATGCCGGCCTACGGGTGGCGACGCGCCGGGCCGTGGCCAAGGTCCTGCGCGACGCCGGTGTCACCACGATCCTGGTCACGCATGACCAGGCCGAGGCGCTCTCCTTCGCGGACCAGGTGGCGGTGATGCGCGGCGGGAGGCTGGCGCAGATCGGCAACCCCTTCGTCGTCTACACCCGCCCGGCGGACCGCGCCACCGCGGAATTCCTGGGCGACGCCGTCATCCTGGACGCTTGGATGGAAGGCTCGCTGGCGACGTGCTCGCTGGGCGGCATCCCGGTGCGCCGGCCGCCTGCCCAGGGCCGCGTGCAGCTGATGCTCCGCCCCGAACAGATCCGGATCGCCGAGGACGGGCCGATCCGCGGCGTTGTGGTGGACACCGACTACTTCGGGCCGGAAACCACCGTCCGGCTCAAGCTTGCCGTCCCCCCGGTCCTCGCCGATGGTGCCGTGGCCGACCACCGCTACCCCGGCGGCGGTGAAATCATCACCATCCGGCACTGGAATGCCTCCATTGCCCGTCCCGGCACCGAGCTGTGCCTGCGCGTGGTGGGCGAGGCCGTCGCTTTCCCGATGGACGACGCCACGCCCGAGTAGCGGCCCGCGTCGTCCATTGAGCCCGCACCCGCCCCGGCATAGGGTGGGCGCATGACTGTTCAGCCTGCGCTCCACCGCCAGCACTGCTCCATCGCCGCACCGACCCAGTTGTGGCTCGACGCCGACGGGCGGCTCGGAGGCGGCACGCCCGGCGCCTCAGCCGCAGGCGACGGCAGTAGCGACGGCGCCGGCGCGGGCTGGTTCACCGGGCTGCTGCATGGCGACACCCGGATGTTGTGCCGCGCCGGGGTGCGGGTCAACGGCCTGGAGCCCGAACCGGCCACGGTCGAGGCCGAGGCCGGCGGCGTGCTGCGGGTCCGGGGACTGGTCCGCGGCATTCCGGGACCCACCGAGGACCCCGCCGTCGAGCTGGTGCAGACCTGGACCGTCACCCCGGGTGTGGTGCGGCACTCACTGCACATCAGCACCTCGCTGGACACCCTGGACGTGGAACTCGAGGTGCAGCTGGCCGCGGACTTCACCGACATGGCCGCGATCCGGCTCAGCCGCTTCCGTGAACCCTTCGAGCCGTTCGCAGCGGACGACTCCGCCCTCCGCTGGCGCGACGGCGCCCGGACGCTTACGGTGGCCGCCCCAGGCAACGTCGCCCCCGGCGAACGGCTGCTCTGGCGCGGAACGGTGGGGCGCGGACGGCCGTTCGAGGCCGGCTGGCAGGCCGTCCTGGCGGACAACGACGATGCCGTGGTGGCCGCACGTCCCCCCGCCTCGCGGCGGACCCGCGCCCAGCCGCCCGGGGCGTTGGGACTGCTCCTGGACAACTCCCTCGACGAACTGGCCGGCCTCCGGCTGGCCTCCCGACAGTTGCCGGACGCACCCTTCCTCGCCGCCGGCGCGCCGTGGTACTTCACCCTCTTCGGCCGGGACTCGTTGTGGGCGGCGCGCATGCTGTTGCCGCTCGATGCCGGGCTGGCCGCCGGGACGCTGCGCGCCCTGGCCGCCTTCCAGGGCACCCGGACCGATCCCGCAGCCGCCGAGGAACCCGGAAAAATCCTGCACGAACTAAGGTCCAAGGAACTGGTGCTGGAGAGCCAGGGCCTGCGCCTGCCGCCCATCTACTTCGGCGCCGTGGATTCCACCCCGCTGTGGCTGTGCCTGCTCGGCGAACTGGGGCGCGCCGGCACCGATGACGCCGCGGTCCGGGATCTGCTGCCCAACGCGGCACGGGCGGCCGAATGGCTCCTGGCTGCCGGAAACGCAGGCCACGCGGGACCGAAGGGCGGCTTCCTCAGCTACCAGGACACCTCCGGGCACGGGTTGAGCAACCAGGGCTGGAAGGACTCCCGGGACGCCATGCAGTTCCGCAACGGACGCCAGGCCGACGGCCCCATCGCGCTCTCCGAAGTGCAGGGCTACGCCTACCAGGCCGCGGTGGAAACGGCCGGACTGTTCGACGCCTACGGCGAACCCGGCGGCCAGGAGCTGCGGGACTTCGCCGAGGCCCTGCAGCAAGCGTTCCGGGAACGCTTCTGGGTGGAGGACGACGGCGGGCCGTTCCCGGCCATGGCCCTGGACGGCCACGGCGATCCGCTGGATGTGCCGGGTTCCAACATGGGACACCTGCTCGGCACCGGGATCCTGGACGCCTCGGAATCGCGGCTCGTCGCCGACCGGCTGCTCAGCCCGGAACTGTTCTCCGGTTACGGCGTGCATACGATGTCGCGGCGCGCCGCGGGATTCTGGCCCTTCAGCTACCACTGCGGCTCGGTCTGGAGCCACGACACGGCGGTCGCGGTCCGCGGACTGCTCGCCGAGGGGTTCCTCCCCGAGGCCCGGACCCTCGCCGAGGGCCTGCTGGCAGCCGCCGGCACGTTCGGCCACCGCCTCCCGGAACTTTTTGCCGGCGTGCCGGCGGGCGAGTCCGGCCATGCGGTGCCGTACCCGGCGTCATGCCATCCGCAGGCCTGGTCCTCAGCTTCGGCCGTCGTGGTCGCCCAGGCCATGGGAGTCGGATTCTAGGCGGGCGTCTTCTACGCGGGCGTCGGAAGACTGCCCGTCGGCGACGGCCCCGGACTGGCGGGAGCTCCGGGCAGTCCGCAGCCCGTCCGCCAGGATGACGATCCCGGTGACGGCCACCGCCAGCCCGAGGGAGGCGAACACGTCGGTCAGCCAGTGGTAGCCAAGGTAGAGCCGGCTAATGGCGACCAGCACCGTTCCGGCGCCGGCCGCCGCAAAGGCGAGGACCGCCGTCGAACGCTTCCCCCGGCCGGCTACGAACAGGTGGGCGAGGACCAGCAGGAAAACCCCGGCCCCGAAGGTGTGGCCCGAGGGGAAGGACAGCGCGTCGTCCGGGCCCATCAGGAAATCGCCGGCAGCGGGCCTTGCCCGGTTCACCTCGTGTTTGATCAGGGTGGACAGGGCGAACGTCGCCGCCATGGCACCGATGAGCAGGGCGGGACGCCAGAGCTCGCGCTTCCAGGCGGCCCAGGCAAGGCCGAAAGCGACCCCGATCACGCTCATCCAGAGCGGTGACGTCACGGTGGACACGGCCGCCAGGACCGCGGTGGCCATCGGGCTCCGGGACGCCACCAGCCCGTCGTGCACCGGCCCGTCCCAGGCCGCGATCCCGCTGTCCGATTGAACCGCCGCCAGCATGGCCCAGAACAGGGTGTCACCGGCCACCAGCAGCCCGGCGGCGATGAAGAACTGCCGGCGCCGGGAGGGCACCGGGGAGGTTTCAGGGGCGCGCGTCAGGCGCTGGGCAGTAGGCATCTGCCCGATTCTGCCACCGGGACCTGCCCGCATCCCGGACGGCCGCTGGGAGTTCCCTTGGACCCGGCCACTAAGTCAGGAGCCGGTCAGGAGCCCGCAGGGCGTTTGACCTGCGGATACGGCGTCTCGTGGCGGGCCAGCATCTCCACGAACCCGGCGATCTTCCGCTCCCTCGTCGAGGCCTGCTTGACCGCGTTGGTCCGGTAGATCAGCGCGTAGCGGTTCACCGAGGTCAGGACGTCGAACATGGCCTGTGCCCGGGGCTCGGCCGCGATGGCCGTAGCCAGGTCCTCGGGCATTTCGGCGGTCGAAGCCCCGGAATAGGCGGCTTCCCACCGCCCGTCCGCCTTGGCCGCGTCGACGGCGGAACGGCCCGCCGACGCCATCCTGCCCGCGGCTTCGAGCCGTCCGATCCGGTCCACGTTCCGCGCGGACCAGACGCTCCTGGCGCCCCTCCGGGTCATCCGCTGGAAGGAAGTCTCCGCGTCCCGCCGCCGGCCCTGGCCGTCGATCCAGCCGAAGCAGAGCGCTTCCTGCAGCGCGGCCTCGTAGTTTAGCTCGGTCACCGAGCCGCCCTTCTTGTGCAGCACCAGCCACACCCCGGGGCTGTCCGCATGATGCTCCTGCAGCCATTCCCGCCATTCGGCGGCGTCCTTAACCAGCAGTTCTTCAAGTTCAACAGCCATAGCACTATTGTGCTCCTGCTGGTTCCCCGCTCAAGGCCCGGCATGGCATTATGGCCGGTGTCCTCCGTTGCCGCCCACCCAGGAGTCCCCCATGCTGCGTGTCCGCCCCATCCATTACACCTCCCGGCCGGACCAGTGGGCGCGGCTCCTCACCGTGGTGGGCATGGTCCAGACCACCGACGACGGCGACTGGCAGGAATTCGACGCCGGCTCGGGCCGGCTGGCGCTGCACCGGGTCGGGGCCCGGGCCACGAAGGATGGAACCGCCCTCGACGGAACCACCGACTTCGGCGTCGAGGTCGGAGACCTTGCCGAGTTCGCGCGCCGCACCAACGCGGCCGGGGCGGAGGACGGGAACTCCCCGGCGGAGCTGCTCCGGGCCGACCATGGCGACACCTGCCGCATTACCGGCGAGGACGGGTTCGGCTTCTTCGCGGACAAGGCTGCGCACGGCGCGCAGTGCGCGGACGCCGATCCTGCCCTCGCCGTCGTCGAAGTCTGGTTCACGCCGGACGCTGCCGCCGCCGCGCGGACCCTGCGGACCATGGGCGCCCGGCTGCGCCCGGCGCCGGACGACGACGAAACCGCGGATTTCACGGCGAAGAACGGCGGCGTGCTGATGGTGCGGCCCGCCGGCGGCGCCGCCCGGTCCGGCCTGGGCTTTGAATACACCGGCGACCTCGGTGCCCTGCGGGACCGGCTGGAGGCCGCGGGCCACCGGGTCAGCATGACGGAAGAGGCGTTCGGACGGAGCCTGCACGTGGCCAACCCCGACGCGGCCGATCTGCCGGGCAACCCCAACGGGGCGACGCTCTGGATCTCGGCGAAACCGGCGGGTGCCTGACCCGGGGTCAGTCCTCCAGCACGCCGTTGCAGAGCCGGTTGACGACCTCGGTGAGCATCGTCAGTCCGCCCACGGTGTCCTTGTCCGTGGTGTATTCGTGCTCGTTGTGGGAGATCCCGTCCACGCTGGGCACAACAGCATCACGGTCGGGACAAGGTCCTTCATGTTGGTCGAATCGTGCCCCGCCAGGGTCTTGACCTGCTTGTTCGCCAGGCCGAGGCCGGCCGCCACCTTGGCCGCGAGTTCAACGCCTTCGGGCTGGTACGGGGTCTCCGGCCAGGAGTGGGCGTGGTTGCGTTCCACCGTGACGTTCGCCTGTTCCTCGATCTTTGCGATCCGCTGGTGCAGCAGGGTGTCGGCCTCGGCGAGGACGGCTTCGTCGGCGCTGCGCTGGTCCAGCAGCAGGCTCACCCGGGACGGCACCACGACGGGCGAGTAGGGGTAGACGTTCAGTTGCCCCACGGAGGTGTGCAGCACACCGGGAAGGCGTCGGCGAGTTCCCGGGCAGCGACCACCATCATGGACGCACCGAGCAACGCGTCTTTCCGGTCGGCGATCACGGTGGAGCCCGTGTGGGCCTGCTCGCCGTGGACCACGAACTCGTACTTGTTGGCCGCCCAGTTGGAGTTCACCAGGGCGATGGTGATGCCTTCGCGCTCCATGCTCCGGCCCTCCTCAATGTGGATCTCGGCGCAGTACGCGGATTCGGGGCCCTCGTAGCTGCCCCGGCAGCGATCGCGTCCAGAGCGTCGCGGACGGAGACTCCGGCCGTTTCCGTGGTGGCCAGCGCGGCCTCGAGATCGAGCTTGCCGGTGTGAACGGAGGAGCCCATCATGGACGGCTTGAAGCGCGAGCCCTCCTCGGACGGATTCGTGGATCCGGCCATCCGGTCCCTGCTCGACGGCGTTAAGGTGGCGGGCCCGGCGGTCACGGTCCGCATCGCGGACCACGGCGCCTACGCCATGAACCGTGCCCTGCTGGAGTTGAACCCCGGCGCCGTGCTGGTCGTGGACATGTCCGGTGACCACCGGAACGCGCCCGTGGGCGCCGTCACCGCGGCGGCGGCTACTGCGCAAGGCGCCGCCGGCGTCGTCGTCGACGGCGTGGCCACCGACATCCTGGAACTCCGCGCCGCCGGCCTGCCGGTCTTTGCCCGCGGAACCTCGTGCCTGACCACCAAACGGGTGCACTGCGGCGGCTCCGCGGTGAACGTCCCCGTTCAGTGCGGCGGCATCCAGGTCAATCCGGGCGACTGGGTGCTTGGAGACGACAACGGCGTGATCGTCCTGTCCCCGGAGGTGGCGTCCGAAGTCCTGGGGCAGGCATTGGCCGCCGACGCCGCCGAACCGGCGCTGCTGGCCGGCTCGCCACCGGCGAGCCGCTGGAATCGGTGCTGGCGATCTGACGGACGGCGGGGAACGGGTCAGGGATGCGGTAGAACTTAACCATGAACGTTCGCACTCCTGACCCGAACCCCGGCTGGCTCTCCGACGATGATTTGTTCGAGGCGCGCGGCCGGCTGCCCATGGTCTATGTCGAGGCCGTACCGGTCAGGCTGGATCCCCTCGGGTTCGTGAACGAGGTCGGCACCCTGCTGCAGGCCGACGAGGACGGCAACATGATCCGTTCCCTGGTCTCCGGCCGGGTGCTGTACCGCGAGACCATCCGCGCCGCCCTGCTGCGCCATATGGAGAAAGACCTCGGCCCGCTGGCGTTCCCACAGCTACCCATCAGCCCTGTGCCGTTCACTGTGGCCGAATACTTCCCGTCCCCGTCCCACACCGGGTTTACGGATGACCGCCAGCACGCCGTCGCCCTGGCCTACATCATCCCCGTCACCGGAGACTGCTCGCCGAGGCAGGACGCCCTCGAGCTGACCTGGATGACCCCGCAGGAAGTGATGAGCTCGGACGTGCAACTGGAATTCAGTGGCGGCCGCGGCGCGCTCATCCGGCAGGCGCTGGCCTTCGCCGGCGTCGGCAACTGACGCCTGCCGGAGCCCTCGTGTCGGTCCCGGGACTCCCGGAGGTACCCCCGCGTCCCCGACTTCACAGGTGGCTTTTGTAGACTGTTGGGCGGACCGTAAGAGAATTTAAGGACTCCAGATGACCCACCCACCAGCCTCCCGGAACTACAGCGAACAACAGGCTGGATCCCTACAGGGCGGCCAGCATCTGCTTCTTCCCGACGGCAAACGCACTGCCGAGATCCAGCACGTGGACGTGGAATCCGACGATTTCGGCACGCGCGCCATGGTCTTGGCGACCCTCACCGGCGGCGGCGTACTGCGCATCGCTGCCGGCTCCGCCGTCAAGGTCCTGGACATGGCAGGCCCCGGCACAGGCGAGAACGCAGCCTCCGGCGCTGCCGCTGACGCAGCCGACGGCGCGGACGCCCCGGACACCGCGAGCGAGACCGTGCCGGACGCGTCGCAGGACACCGCAGGCGGGACCGGCACCGGCGCACCCGCGGTGCCTTCCGCCGTCGTCGTACCTCCCCTGCCGCCCGCGCCGCCTGCAGCGACCGGCCCCAGCGAGGAGGAACTGGCCCTGATCCCAGCCCTCAAAGGCACGCCGGAGTCCGTCGTGGAAGCCGTGGCCGCGGCGTACCCGGATGCGGCGGGGGTGCAGCTGCTGACCGAACGGCTGACCAAGGGCATCAACACCAAGTCCGGGAGCTGCCTCAAGGACCTCAGCGATCTGGCGCACGAGCTCTTTATCCTCCGCAAGGACGCCGAGAACGCCCTCGCGATCGCCGACCTCCTCAACGTCCTGCCCTTCGACGGGAATCCCGGCCGATGGGCATCGGTCGAGGCGGCGCTCGCGCTGTCCAGCTACATCTGCCGCCAGCTCGGGCAGGCGGAACGCGCGGCAGTCTACGAGAAGTTCCTCCGCGCGCCCGACGCCATGGAACCCGACGCGTTCAAGGCCCGGATGAACGCCAAGGTCCGCCAGCGCTCGCTCAACGAACCGAACCTGTACGACAAGGAAATCTTCCGCGCTATCGATAACTCGAACCCGGATGCAGAACGGGAATGGCGGCTGCTCCGGCTGGAGGCGCTGCTGTTCCTGCGCGCCCACGGCGGCTCGGAGACGGTCGGCGGCCCCGAGCTGGAGCGCCGCATCGGCAACGAACTCGAATCCGTGCGCGCCTGAAGCATTTGCCCCTACCCCGTCGCGGCCGGTAGTTGTACATTCGGCCCATGACGAACAATCTGAGCGTTGTGATCAACTCCGACGCGCAGCAGGTTTGGACAATGCTGCGCGAACCGTCCAAAGTGGCTCAGTGGCACGGCTGGCAAGCTGATGACCAGGCCGCCGAGATCAATGAGATCTATTTCAGCCCCAAGGTGATCGAGAGTGCGGACCATACGTCCCTCGTGGTCGACGGCGGGGACGTCTTCACCCTGAAGCCGGTCCCCGCCGGTACCGAAGTCAGCGTCATCCGGGCCGCACTCGACCACAACTCCGAGTGGGCCGCCTGGGACGAGGACATCACCCAGGGCTGGCTGACGTTCCTCCAGCAGCTCCGCTTCGCCCTCGAACGGCATCCGCACGGCAACCGCCGGACCTTCTTCTTCTCCGTCCCCGGATCCGAAGGGTCCATCATCGACAAGCTGGGCCTGGGCAATGTGCCCGCCCCGGGCGAACCGTATTCTCTCACGCTGGCCACCGGCGAGGAAGTCTCCGGCAAGGTCTGGTTCCGGAGCAATCATCAGGTCGGGCTGACCGTGCACAGCTACGCTGAGCACGGCGAGGGCCTGGTGATTATGGCGGACCAGCCGGCCATCCCCGAGGTCCGGCCCGACGGCGGCTCCCTGGTGATCGTCTCGAGCTACGATCTGGGCGCCCACCAGCTGGAAGCCGTCCGCAGCCACTGGAACAAATGGCGGGCTGAGAACTACCCCACATCGGATGCGCTGCACTAAGGGTCGGAAGCTGTTAGCTGGCACACTTGAACGGTGCCAGCCATTCCTGAGTCCGATTCTCTGCCCTCCGCGCCAGCCCGGCAATCCGAGTTCTCCTTCCACGTGGGCAAACGCCTGAGCGAAAGCTGCTCGCCGTCGGCCGCGCAGGTGGCCCGCAACGGCGGGGAGTTCCTGGGCCGCACCGGCACC
Source organism: Arthrobacter sp. UYCu712 (assembly GCF_040547005.1). Taxonomy (NCBI): domain Bacteria; kingdom Bacillati; phylum Actinomycetota; class Actinomycetes; order Micrococcales; family Micrococcaceae; genus Arthrobacter; species Arthrobacter sp. UYCu712. The sequence continues at coordinate 88,122 of NZ_JBEPOZ010000010.1, read as the reverse complement.
ATCACCACCCCGCACGGCGAGATCCAGACGCCCGCGTTCATTGCCGTCGGCACCAAGGCCACGGTGAAATCAGTGTTGCCGGAATCCATCGCCGAGCTCGGGGCGCAGGCCGTCCTCGCCAACGCCTACCACCTGTACCTGCAGCCGGGCGCGAACATCCTGGACGAGGCCGGCGGGCTGGGCGCGTTCATGAACTGGCCCGGGCCCACCTTCACGGACTCCGGCGGGTTCCAGGTGATGAGCCTGGGCTCGGGGTTCAAGAAAGTCATCGACATGAAATCGGTGGACAACTCCGGACCCGACGACGCCGTCGCCCCCGGCAAGGAACGCCTGGCCCACGTGGACGAGGAAGGCGTGTGGTTCAAGAGCCACCTCAACGGCGACCGGCACCGCTTCAGCCCCGAAATCTCCATGAACGTCCAGCACCAGATCGGCGCGGACATCATGTTCGCGTTCGATGAGCTGACCACCCTGCAGAACTCCCGCGGGTACCAGGAAGAGTCGCTGGAACGCACCCGGCGCTGGGCCGAACGGTGCATCACCGAGCACTTCCGGCTGACGTCCGAGCGTGCCGGCAAACCGTACCAGGCGCTGTTCGGGGTCATCCAGGGCGCCCAGTATGAGGACCTGCGCCGGAAGGCCTGCCGGGATCTCGGCGCCATGAACTTCGACGGCTTCGGCATCGGCGGGGCGCTGGAGAAGGAAAACCTCGGCACGATCGTGCGCTGGTGCAACGAGGAACTGCCGGAGAACAAGCCGCGGCACCTTCTGGGCATCTCCGAACCGGACGACATCTTCACCGCCATTGAAAACGGCGCGGACACGTTCGACTGTGTCTCCCCCACCCGGGTGGCCCGGAATTCGGCGTTCTACCACCCCTCCGGCCGATACAACCTCTCCGGCGCCAAGTACAAGCGCGACTTCGGACCGCTGCAGGAAGGCTGCGACTGCTACGCCTGCCTGAACTATTCGCGGGCCTACATCCACCACCTGTTCAAGGCCAAGGAAATGGTCTCGGCCACCCTGATCTCGATCCACAACGAGCGCTTCGTTGTGAAAATGGTCGACGACGCCCGGCTGGCCATTGAGGCCGGAAACTTTTTCGAGTTCAAGGCCGAGACCCTGGCGAACTACTACTCCTAGGGGGCGTCCCGGCGTCGAAGTCGTCGGAACCGTGCCAGATCGCCGGAAGTTTCCGGCGATCTGGCGGCTTTCCGGCGACCTCGCGTGTTTCGAAGCGAACGACGGCGGCGCTCTGCGCGTCCTGTCCACCCAGCTCCACGACCCTGTTCTCCAGGGCGCTGAGCCGGGCGGTGTCGAGGACCTCAAGGGTCCGCACTCCCTCCTCGGCAGGCGCCGGTCCGGGCGAACTCGGTGTAGAACCGGGCGTAGTTGCCCTGCGCGGAGGCCACCTGGGTGCGGCCGCCGGCTACCGCGAGGGTCCCCCAGTTTTCCGGAACATTGATCCCCCATATGTCAGGTTCCAGGGCCGGGCGGCGGCCTGCGGCCAGGGCCTCGGCCTGGACGTCCGCGCCCGAGGCAATGTAGCTGCCCGTGCTGCCGTAGGCGCGCAGTTCACGCGTGGTCGAATGGTTGATTTTGCTGGCCGAGACTGTGGAGACGGCTCCGGACGCATGCGTCAGGGTCACGAAGAGGCCGCAGTCGGTGGTCTCGCCGAAGCGGTCCGTCCAGTCGAGGGCGCCGTGAACGTGGGTTGCCGGGCCCCGCAGCCATAGCATCTGGTCCACGAGGTGGCTGCCCAGCTCGCGCAGGAGCCCGCCGGAGACACCGGTCTCGAGGGTGGCGGCGGCGTCCTGGTCCATCATCGAGTGGACCCGCCACACTTCTCCGAGGCCACCCGAGGCAATGACGCCGGCCAGTGTCAGGATATCCGCGTCGCGGCGGCGGTTGTAATAGACGTTCAGGACCACCCCGGCCCGCCGCGCCGCCTCGGCAACTCCCGTGCCGGGGCGGCGTCGGGGGCGAACGGTTTGTCCGCGACGACGTGCACGCCGGCCGCAATGGCCGCCAGCACCAGCTCCTGGCGGGTGTGCGGGGCGTTGTGATGGTCACGGCGTCCACCCCGGCGTCGAGCAGCTCCGCAAGGCTCGCGTAGACGGGAAGCCCCGGGAAATCCGCGGCGACCTCGGCCCGAGGCGGGACGGGGTCCCCGCCGGGGCCGGCCTCATCACGAACGACGACGATGCGGGCGGACGCATGGCAGCGGACCACTTGCTGGGCCTCGGCCATACCAGCATCGGTCACCTGTCGGGCTCCGGAGGTGCCGCCTCCCGTCGGCGCGAAGGCTTCCGAAGCCGCCTCCTGGAGGCCGGCGCACAGGTCCGGATCGCCGGCGAGCCCCAGGGGACCGCGGAGGAGGACGGCTACGCGGCCGCCTGCTGGATACTGGACCACCGCCCCGGTACAACAGCCCTCTTCGCGGCCAACGACGCCATGGCCCTGGCTGCCCTCGCTGCAGCCAAGGCACGCGGCTTGTCCGTCCCGGCCGATCCCTCCGTGATCGGCCACGACAACTCCCAGCTGGCCAGGTCCCGGTGGACATCTCGTCCGTGGACAACCGCAGCGACATTGTCGGCGCCGATGTGGCAAACACCTTGCTGGCGCGGATCCAGGACCCCGCCCTCGAGCCGGAGCGCAAGCTGATCGTACCGGCCCTCGTCGTCCGCGGCACCACGGCCCGGGTTCCCGAGTGAGTTTCCGCCGTCGAATTCGCCGGAAGCGCCCGGGCTCGCCGTAAACTACCGGCGATCTGGCAGCGGTCCGGCGACTTCGCGTTTTCCACATATCGACGGCGGAGCCTCACGCCCACGCCCACGGCAGCTGAAGCTGGTGGCATGCCACAAAACCTCTCGCCCGAGCTGCCGCCGACGGGCAACCTCTGGCGCACGGAACAACTGCTCGACCTCGGCTACGGCTCCCGGGCCATCCGCGCGCTCCTGGATTCCGGCGCCCTGATCCGGCTACGCCATGGCTGCTACATCCGCGCCAGCCTCTGGAACGCCCAGTCCGCGGCCGCACGGGGCAGGCAGCTCATCTTCGCGCATGCCCACGGAACACGCACGACGTCGACAGGCAGCTTCCTCTACTGCCACACGTCCGCAGCGCGCCTCCGCCGTCTCCACCTGTGGGACGTGGATGACACCATCCATCTCCTGCAGAAGGTACGCCCGTCGAACGAGCGCCACGGCAGGGATGTCCGATGCCACACCCGTCCTTTCGCGGAGCAGGACATCGCCGAAGTGGCCGGTCTTCGGACGACATCCCTGGAGCGCACCACTGCCGACTGCGCCATGATGCTGCGCTACGGGCAGGCGTTGATCCTCACAGACCATGCGCTTCGCCGGGGCGCGGACCCGGAAGCCCTGCAGGCGATGGCAGATGCGCTGGATGGCCGCCGGGGGATCCGCACGTTCCGCCGCGTCCTCGCCACGGCCGATCCTCGGTCAGAATCTCCCGGCGAGACCCTGACCCGCGAGCTGATCCTGCGGTTGCGGATCAGGCCCCCTGAGCTGCAGCTTGAAGTGCTGAGCCGCGCCGGGCGCCATCGACTGGACTTTGGCTGGAAAAGGGAGAAAGTCGCCCTCGAGTTCGACGGCAAAATCAAGTACTTCGACTACAGGCCCACGGCCGAGGTGCTCTTCGAGGAACGGCGCCGGGAGAAGGCCCTGATTGAAGAGGGCTGGCGGTTCGTCCGGATCGAGTGGAAGGACCTCTTCCGGGAGCAGCAATTCAAGGGCCGGCTGCTCCGCGCGCTGGCCGACCGTCCCGGATCCTGAGCCCCGAATTCGCCGGACACCTGCGGATTCGCCGAGACGATACGGCGACCCCGCAGGTGTCCGGCGAATTGGGCAACGGGCACCGGCGGAGGAGGTGCGACCGCGGAGCGGCGGAACGGCGGGGCCCGGGGAGGGCCCGGGGAGGGTCCTACGCCCCGTAGCTCGGCTCGCGCCTCTTGATCCAGCCGATCGCGCCCGCGGTGACCGGGACGAAGAGGAACTCCACGAGGGTTTTGTACAGGAAGCCCACGACGACGTAGTTCACGAAGGTGCCGGCGTCGGTAATCCCGATCACGGAGGCCGCGATGCTGCAGAAAATCAGGGTGTCCACCAACTCGCCGGCCACTGAGGAGCCCATGATGCGCGCCCAGAGCGACTTTTCTCCCGTGCGCGCCTTCATCTTCACGAGGATCCAGGCGTTGATGGTCTGCCCGGCCAGGAACGCCAGCAGCGAGGCGAGCACGATCTGCGGGACCGGGCCCAGGGCGCCTTCCAGCGCGGCCTGCTTGGCGGCGCCGAAATCGTCGTCGAAGCCGGGCAAGGCGATGATGATCCAGTAGCAGACGGATGCGAACACGGAAAGCGCAAACGTGGCGACGATGGCCTTGCGCGCCACTTTGAAGCCGTAGACCTCGCTGATGACATCGCCCAGGATGTAGGCCAGCGGGAACAGGAAGAAGCCGCCGTCGGTGATGATCGGGCCGACCGCCACGCCCTTCGACGCCCCGATGTTGGACAGGATCAGCACCACGGCCATGAAGGCCAGCAGGATGCCGAAGTAGGGGGAACCGATCGAGGCGAACTTCGGCGGCGCTGCGGCCGGGAAAGTCTTGGCGGAAGTCATGGGTGTTCCATTCATAGTGGTTCGCTCGGTGCGAGGGCCTCCGGGGAGGTCGTGTGGGCAGCCGGCTGTATTAGCACTGGATGGCTCCTGACGGGCTGACCGCCGGAACCGCCTTCCATTCTCTCACCCCGGCGACTGCCCCCAGTTAACGACGACGGCGGGCCGCCGGCCGCCGCGACCGAAGTCCAGTAGCCGGCAACCCGCCGTCGTACGCTCCGCCGAAACAGGCTGCAGATCTAGCGGCGCGAAGCGTCGACAAGATCCTTGTCGTCGTCCTTGGGGCCGTCGCCCGGCACAGCCGCGTCAGCAGCGGGCTCCCAGGCGTGACCTTGCTCGTGGTCGAGGTGCGTGGATTTCTTGTTCTTCAGGGCGAAGATGTAGACCAGCAGCGAGATCGCGATGGCCACGGTGACGTAGGTGAAGAACAGGTCCACGCGCTCGGCCTTCTGGAGCGCGGCACCCAGGAGCGGAACCGTGCCGCCGAAGAGCGAGTTGGCAATGGCGTAGCCCAGTCCCACACCGAGGGCGCGGATGGAGGCAGGGAACAGCTCGGCCTTCACGAGGGCGTTGATCGAGGTGTAGCCGCCGACAATGAGCAGTCCGCCCATCATCAGCAGGAACGCGGTGAACGGATCCTTGGTTCCGGCCAGCGTGGAAAGCAACGGCCAGGTGAAGAGGACGCCGGTGATGCCGAACCACAGGAGCAGCGGCTTGCGCCCGACCTTGTCCGAGATGATGCCGTAAACCGGCTGGAGCAGCATGAAGATGAACAGCGCCCAGAAGTTGATCACCGAGGTGTCGGTCTTCGCGATGCCGGAGGTATCGTTCATGAACTTCAGAATGAAGTTGGTGTAGGTGTAGAACGCTACGGTGCCGCCGAGGGTGACACCGATGCAGATCAGCAGCGGCTTCCAGTACTGGGTGAACAGCAGCTTCATGGTGCCGGGCTGGGCAACGCCGGCCACTGCGGGAACCTTGGCGGCCTCGACCTGCTCGGCCGACACCGTTTCCTCCATTGAGCGCCGCAGCCACAGGACCACAAGAGCGGCCACGCCGCCGATCGCGAAGGGGATCCGCCAGCCCCATTCGGTCAGCGTTGATTTATCCATGGTGTTCTGCAGAAGCACCAGTACCAGCAAGGCCAGCATCTGGCCGCCGATCAGGGTGACGTACTGGAAGCTGGAGAAGAAGCCGCGGCGCTTGGAGGTAGCCGCCTCGGACATGTAGGTGGCGCTGGTGCCGTATTCGCCGCCCACCGAGAAGCCCTGGATCAGCCGGATAAGGATCAGCAGCAGCAGCGCCCAGACACCGATCTGCTGGGTGGTCGGCAGCAAGGCGATGGCGAAGGAGCCCGCGGACATCATCGTCACGCTCAGGGTCAGCGCGGCTTTGCGACCCTTCCGGTCGGCGTAACGGCCGAAGAACCAGGCGCCGATCGGGCGCATCAGGAACGACGTCGAGAAGACGGCCATCGCCTCAAGCCCGGCCTGCAGTTCGTCCTTGGAGCTGAAGAAGTGCGACTGGAAATACGCCGCGAAGACGGTGTAGACGTAGAGGTCGTACCACTCCACGAGGTTGCCGGCAGAGCCCTTAAGGATGTTGCTGACGGCCCTTCGGGTTCGTGCCGATTCGGACAGTTGGGTGCTCATCAATGAACCTTCCTAAATCCGGCGCCGCAAGAAAGCAACACCGTCCGCCACCCTAGCCTTGGTGATCCGGAACACTCGGGTTTTGGTCATATTGGTCATGGGCACAAGGCGCCGGGTTTGCCGGGAATGGCAGGATGGGACCATGACTTCCACCGCTTTTGACGCCGCTGCCCTGGCGGCTTCCAGTGCCACCGCCGCTCCCGCCGTCGCCCTGACCATCGCCGGTTCCGAAGCGACCGGCGGTGCCGGGGCGCAGGCTGACCTGAAGACCTTCCAGGAGCTGGGCGTCTTCGGCATTGCCAACCTGACCTGCATCGTTTCCTTCAATCCGCAGGACAACTGGAACCACCGCTTCGTGCCGATCGACCAGCAGGTCATCGCCGACCAGCTGGAGGCGACGACGGCGGCCTACGGTGCCGCGTCGGGCGCGCCGTCTGTGCTGGACACCGTGAAGATCGGGATGCTGGGCAGCCCGGCGACGATTGCGACCGTGGCCTCGGCCCTGGCCGGCTCCGGGTTTGCCAACGTTGTCCTTGACCCGGTGCTGATCTGCAAGGGCCAGGAGCCGGGCCACGCCCTCGACACCGATCAGGCGCTCAAGGCCCGGATCCTGCCGCTGGCGACCTTTGTCACGCCGAACCACTTCGAGGCCGAATCGCTCTCCGGCCTGCGGATCACCGACCTCGAATCCCTCAAGGCCGCGGCCGTCCGCATCCACGAACTCAGCGGCGCCGCGGTGCTCGCCAAGGGCGGCGTGCGCCTGGCCGGGCCCGACGCCGTCGACGTCTACTACGACGGCGAGACGCTCGAGGTCCTGTCCGCCCCGAAGGTGGGCGAGGTGGCGGTTTCCGGCGCGGGTTGCTCGCTGGCCGCGGCCGTAACGGCCGAGCTCGCCAAGGGTGCCACCCCGCTGGAGGCCGCCCGGACCGCGAAGTTGTTCGTCACCGCCGGGATCAGGAACCGGGTGGCCTCGGGCGCGCCGTTCGACGCACTGTGGCAGGGCGGCCCGCGTTAACTTACTCTTCGGCAACTGGAGGACGGAAGATGGCACAGCACTTTGACACCGTGGACGAGTACATCGCCTCATTCCCCGCCGAGGTGCAGGACGTCCTTCAGGAAATCCGGCGCCGCTGCCGCACTGCCGTGCCGGATTCCGGGGAGATGATCAGCTACGGCATCCCGACGATCACGATCGGCGGCGCGTATGTGGTCTATTTCGCCGGCTGGGCACATCATGTGTCCGTGTACCCCGTGCCCGACGGCGACGAGGCGTTCCGCGCGTCCGTCGCACCGTGCCTGGCGGCGAAGGGGACGCTGAAGTTCCGGATGGGGAAGCCGGTGCCGTACGAGCTCATAGGACAGGTGGCGGCGCTGCTGGCGGCTGAACGCCGGAGCGGGACGCCCTAGGCCGCCGAGTTCGCCGGAAACTCTCCAGTTCGCCGGAAGTTTGCGGCGAACTGGAGAGTTTCCGGCGATTTCATTCCCGGTGGGCCATCCGTCAGCGCGGGTCCGAGACCTTCCCCATGTGGAACGGCCGGTCGAAGTCGATGGTCTGGTCCAGGGGGGCGCACCGGTCACGGCACCGTCAATCTGGGTCACTGCCGCGGCCACCGTTCCCTTCTCCGCAACGGTGATGTTGGCAGCCTGCGCGGCCTGGGTGATGGTGAGCCTGGGCTGGATGACGTCGAAGTCCGCGGTGGTGACGAGGGTCTTGGCCAGCCCGAGCGAACCGAGCACCCTCCGAAGGTGGAAGCTGCTCTTGTGGTCCCACTTGGGCGAGGAGATCAGCACGGAGACCTCCGCGTCCGTGTCCAGGGCCGCAACGATTTCCGCCAACGTGGCGGCCGTGAGGGTCTCCGGGTCGGCACCGGAACCGGGCAGCACCAGCCGCATGGCAAACCCTTCCGCGTACGGGAGCTCCACCGCCCGCCAGCCGGCACCCTCCGCGTAGACCAGTTCCAGGTCCTGGTGCATCGTCGGCACATTGATTTCCTCGCCACCGGACTTGGTGAAGGGTTGGTCCGACGTGTCGTTGGGGTCGAACGGCGACCGCCACGCCGCGGCGAAGTAGAGGGCATTGAGGAGGCTGAAGGTGGTGTCGCGGTCGTACTCCGTGGGTGCCTTCTTGATCCGGCCGCCGGTGTTCCGGTCCACCCAGGTGCAGCTGGATCATTAACTTGACGTGCTCAGAACAAAGCCCGGCGCGTTTCCCGGATCCACTGCACTGGCACAAGCCCGCCATGAGGGGTGTTCACGGCTGCCCATGACGCTTTCTGGGCGGCCGCACGGAAACAGGTGGTGATACTGCCGGGACCCAGGCGCTGATCGAGGTGCTTCTGCTGCACCGGTCCATGGAACGGGAACATGTCATCGCAGGCATTGCCGCGGCCCTGCAGGTCGGTGCCGTGACCGCTGACGTAGTCGCCGTAGAAGCACGACGATGCGCCGTCGAAGACATCATCGGGCGGCCTCGGGACAACCGTCACCCCGGCGCAAAAGAAGAAATCGTTGAGCACCGCATTGTCAGTCTCACCCAGCGCCGTCTCGCGGACCCCGCAGCCGTGATCGCCGGCCTGCCACCGGACAGGCGTCAGCTGCCGTCGGTGGCAGGCTATGACCGGCTCCTCAGACTTCCGGCCCCGAATATTCCCACCCCGCCGTCCAAGGAGCAGGTCTCATGAACCCAACCACAGCCCTTGTCGTGTCCCAGATCCTGCGCCGCCGCCGCGGACTGACTGAACAGGCCGCGGTCGCGGCCGTGGACCAGGCCTGCCGCCGGCTTCGCCTGCCCACGATCAGGGCCGTTCTGGATGAGGCACTGCTAGTCGCCGGGAAGGAACAGCTCTCCTATCAGGGCTTCCTTGCGGAGCTTCTGCTGGCCGAGTGTGATGACCGGGACCGGCGTTCCTGCATCCGGCGGGTGAAGTCAGCGAACTTCCCCCGCGATAAATGGCTGGGTGACTTCGACTACGCTGCGAACCCGAACATCAACGAAGCCACGATCAATACCCTGGCGTCCGGTGACTGGATCCGCAAGGGACAACCGCTCTGCCTGGCCTTGGACTTCAGATCCTCCCGTTAGCCCGTCATCGAGCCGCCCGGAAACTCCCGCCCGGTGGTGCCCTGTTGAGATCCGGCGTTGGGACGCCGGATACGATCCGGCTAGACGTTGTTGGATTCCTTCAACGTGCATAATTCCGCCCACATCCTTTGGGACGGTCAACTTCGTTGGCGGCTAAATGTCAGCTTCAAATGGCGGTCTGGCCGTCCCGTTCTGAGCGGGTACCTAATCTGGCGCTCCATTTCCCTCGAGAAAGGAGCGTTACCTGCCCAAACGTTCCTGGACCGTAAGGTCTGGCCTCTGGCGTGGAGGCTGGGCGGAGAGCATAATCATCACGTGCTGGCCGTGACCCTCGTCAGCATGGGATGTAGGCACGCGAGGGGTGTGGGCGGACGGGTGAAGGGATTGTCAATGAGCCAAGCACTGGACGATGCGGTCAAGGTCGCGCGGGAGCACGCCGAGCGGGTGGACGCCGACGGGGTATATCCTCTTGAGGCGGTCGCGGAGTTGCGGGCCAGCGGTCTCCTGGGGCTGGTGCTACCTGTCGAGGTCGGCGGTGCCGGTGCCGGGCCGGAAATGTTCACCGAGGCGGTCAGTGCACTGGCGGAGGCGTGCGGTTCAACGGCGATGATCTATTTGATGCATGCCGCGGCCGCAGTCACGATCGCGGCCGCGCCGCCCCCGGATCTGCCGGACCTGCTGGCAGGTATGGCGCGCGGGACAACGCTGGGCACGCTGGCATTCAGTGAGCGGGGATCCCGGTCGCATTTCTGGGCGCCCGTCTCGATCGCGACCGCCAGCGGGACCACTGTCCGCTTGCGCGCTGACAAAAGCTGGGTAACGTCGGCCGCTCACGCCGATGTCTATGTGGTCTCGACCGGCACGCCCTCGGGGGTGCCCGGTGAGGTGGACCTGTATGCCGTTCCCGCCGGTACGCCGGGTTTGAACATTGCCGGTCCCTGGCGGGGGCTCGGGCTGCGCGGCAACGACTCCGCACCGATGACTGTGGACGCTGACCTTCCGGTCGGGTACCGGCTGGGCGGGCCGGCGACGGGCTTCGCGCTGATGATGGAGACGGTGCTGCCGTGGTTCAACCTCGGCAACGCGGCGGTCTCGCTGGGTCTGGCATCTGCCGCTACCCGGGCAGCCGTCGCCCACGTTGGAGCGGCCCGGCTCGAGCACCTGGGCCAGTCACTGGCCGGGTTGCCTACGATCCGGGCCCAGATCGCCCGGATGGGCATCAGCCTGGCAGCGCAGCGTGCTTATCTGGCCCATGCCGCCGGCAGCGTCGCAGCTCCCGGTGAAGACACGATGCTGCATGTGCTCGGAGTCAAGGCCTCGGCCAACGATGCTGCACTCGAGATCACAGACGCGGCCATGCGGGTCTGCGGGGGTGCGGCGTTCTCCAAGCACCTGCCCATTGAACGGGCCTTCCGTGATGCGCGGGCGGGCTCGGTAATGGCGCCGACCGCGGATGCGCTCTATGACTTCTATGGCAGGGCCGTCACCGGCCTGCCGCTGTTCTGAGGAGGCCGGATCATGTCCGAGCAGCTGCTGGTGGGTGCCGTGGCCTACACCCCAAATGTGGTGCCCATCTGGGAAGGCATCCGCGAATACTTCACGGACTCGCCGGCTCCGATGGACTTTGTCCTGTTCTCCAACTACGGACGCCAGGTCCAGGCGCTTCGGGCCGGACAGGTCGACATCATCTGGAACACCAACCTGGCCTATGTGCGTACGGTCATGCAGACTGGGGGCCGGGCCCGGGCACTTGCCATGCGCGACACCGACACACGGTTCGCGACCGTGTTCGTGGCCCGCACCGGAAGCGGGTTCTCCGGCCCGGGGGCCCTCGCCGGACAGCGGCTGGCTCTGGGATCCGCGGACTCGGCCCAGGCCGCCATCCTGCCGCTGTACTACTTGGCCCGTGCCGGCCTGGACCTCGCGTCGCTGGAGGTGCAGAGGTTCGATAGTGACATCGGCAAGCACGGTGACACCGGGCGCAGCGAGCTGGACGCCATCGACGCGGTACTCGCCGGCGAGGCCGACGTCGCGGCAATCGGAATCACCACCTGGGAGGGCATCGGCGGCGGGGAGCTGATGCCGGAGGCGCTGGAGGCGGTGTGGCAGACCGAACCGTACTGCCATTGCATGTTCACCGCCCTGGACACCCTGCCCGCCGAACGCTACGAACCGTGGGTCAGCACGCTGCTGGCCATGGACTGGGAACGGCCCGAGCACCGCCGGATCCTGGAGCTCGAGGGGTTGCGGCGCTGGGTCCGGCCCGAACTCGACGGCTACGCCGGATTGTTCGCCGCCGTCGAGGAGCAGGGGGTGACCAAGTGGTGGTGATCCTGGATCTGGTACGCATGGTGGGGACCCTGGCCGAGGGTGCCACCGGCGCGGTGACTATCGGCTCCGCGACCGAGTTTGACCTGGTCCAGCGCTGGTGTGAACGAACGGGTAACACCCTCATCACCGAGTCATGGACCGACGTTGGGCCCGGCGCCGCCGTCGTACGGCGCGGCCGCCTGCCCGACCCGGCAGTGACGCTGGGACCGGACCGCCTGCCCGGGGCACGGCTCTGGCTGTACACGAACTTCCACTGCAACCTGGCCTGTGACTACTGCTGTGTCGCTTCCTCACCCAGGGCCGAGCGCCGGGAGCTCGGCGTCGAACGGATCGCCCGCCTGGTTCGGGCGGGCGCAGACTGGGGCGTCCAGGAGGTTTATCTCACCGGCGGCGAACCGTTTCTGCTGCCCGACATTGCTCGGATTGTCACAGACTGTGTCCGGCTGTTGCCGACCACCCTGCTGACCAACGGAATGTTGTTCCGGGGGCCCGGGCTTCGTTCCTTGCGGGCGATGCCGCGCGAGGACTTCGCCCTGCAGATCAGCCTGGACTCCCCGACCCCCGAGATCCACGACGGGCACCGCGGTGCCGGCAGCTGGGCCCGGGCGGTGGCCGGCGTCGGCGTCGCACTCGGCGAGGGTTTCCGGGTCCGGGTGGCTGCGACGATCGCGTCGCCGCACGCGACCGATCTGGCCGCGCTGCACGATTTTCTCGACGGGCTGGGCATCCCTCGGGCGGACCAGGTCATCCGCCCGGTCGCGCAGCAGGGCGCCGCCGACACCGGGGTCCAGTTCAGCCGCGAAACACTGGTCCCGGAAGTCACCGTCACCGCCGACGGGGTGTACTGGCACCCGGTCGCCGCGACGGATGACCGGGCCCTTGTCAGCACGCAGATCGAACCCCTGGGGCCGGCTCTCAGCGAGGTCTACCGGCTCTTCGCCGAGCAGTGGGCTGCCGCCGGTGCCGCCGCTAAACTCTTCCCTTGCGCGTAGCCAGGCTTACAGTGGCCCGGACCGGCTCCTCGGACCGGGCGCAATCCGCAGTGCGTTCGTGCACCCACAACACACCGGATGTGCGCCGACCGATAGGCTTCGTGCCTCGCCCAGGACACGCTTTGGGGCTAGCATGATGCCATGAGGCCCAACGACGAGGTGCTTGTCGTACATATATCCGGCGGTCGCGGGGAATCGCCGGCTGGCCCTGCGCCCTGCAGAGACGCCTTCATGAAGGACAACAGCAAGGTCTCCGACGATGTCTGACCTGACCGCGACCGCGGCGTCGGGCGGCAGGACCGCCGACGAAGGACTCGACTCGGGGCGGACCGCCCGGGCCGTCATCGCCGGCCTGCGAATTGCCGTGGCCCTTCTGTGGATCCAGAACGTCAGCTGGAAGATCCCCCCCGACTTCGGCCGCGACGACCATACGGGTCTCTTCCAATTCACCAGCTACGCCGTCGAGCACCCGGTCCTCCCGCCGTTCTCCTGGCTGGTCCAGTACGTCGTTTTACCGAACTTCACACTTTTCGGCTACGCCACCCTGCTGGTCGAGTTCAGCCTCGGCGCGTTCCTGCTCGCCGGCCTGTTCACCCGCTTCTGGGCCGCGATCGGCATCATCCAGACTCTGGCGATCACCATGTCCGTTCTGAACGCACCCAACGAGTGGCACTGGTCCTACTACCTCATGCTCGCCGCGCACTTGGTGCTGCTCGCGACGGCTGCCGGCCGGACCGCGGGACTCGACGGCCTGCTCCGTCCGCTCTGGCGGACCTCGTCGAACCGCCTGGCCACGTGGGCGCTGAGGGCATCATGACCGGTCCCCGCGGTACCTCCCGGGCCGGACTGGATCAGGGAACCCGGCGACGGGCAGTTGCGCTCAGTGCCGTCACCGCGGCAAGCGCCCTATTCGCACTCATCGACTATGACCCGCTTAAGCTGGTGCCGGTCAATCCGCTGCAAGCGGTGGTTCTTCTCATTCTTGCCCTCATCGCCTTCGCCGGCACCGTGCTCCGGCTGCGCGCCGTGCTGTTCGGCGTCGGGGTAGTGATGATCGCCCTGGGACTCATCCGTCTTGTCACCTACGGACAGGGGTTCGCGCTGATCGCCGGCAGCGTCGGAACGGCAGCGCTGCTGACCGGACTCGGCTTGGCCCTCATCGGAATCATCCTCGTCGGTGACCAGAAGACACCTGAACGGCGAGCCGCACCCATCGGACCGGGCTAACGGCTGTGGCCGGCGAGCCTATCCTGCCCCGAGGTGAGTCCCACGAGGCGGTGAACTGGCCACGGAGAAGACCGTATCCGCGTGCCTGGACCCATGGCGTGGAGGGGTGAGCAACATGACCGGGCCCACAGTGGATGTTGTTCTGCCGTGTCTGAATGAATTCGGGGCACTGCAATGGGTCCTGGCCAGGATGCCTCACGGGTACCGGGCCATCGTGGTGGACAATGGCTCCACCGACGGTTCGGCGGAACTTGCGGCGGAGCTTGGGGCGACGGTGATCCGGGAAAGCCGGCGAGGGTTCGGGGCGGCAGCCCATGCCGGCCTTCTCGCCGCTACGGCGGACTTCGTGGCGTTCTGCGACTGCGATGGCTCCCTGGATCCGGCCGGGCTGCCTGCCCTGCTGGCGCCTGTCATGGCCGGCACCGCCGATCTCGTGCTGGGCAGCCGCCGACCGCAGCGGGGTTCATGGCCTTTTCATGCCCGTAGCGCCAACCATGTCCTGGCCTGGTGGCTGCGCCGCCGCACCGGCGAAGCCGTCACCGACCTCGGACCCATGCGGGCCGCACGCCGCGGGGATCTTCTGTCCCTTCAGCTTGAGGACCGCAGGAGCGGATATCCGCTGGAGATGTTTCTCAAAGCCAGCCTGCGGGGCTGGAGAATCACCGAACTTCCGGTGGTTTATGCCCCGCGCACGGGCAAGTCCAAGGTAACCGGAACAGTCCTGGGCACAGTGAGGGCTGTGCGCGATATGTCAGCACAGCTCCGGGCAGCAGCGGCCGCAGCTGATGCCGGGCCGGTCCGTAGCCTTCCCGACAGCGAGGAACAGCCATGAGGTCAACGCTGGATCTGCAGGTGGCGGTCTTCGCCAAGGAGTGCCTGCCGGGCCGGGTGAAGACCCGGCTGACTCCGCCATTGACGCCCGATCAGGCCGCTGACCTGGCACAACTCAGCCTCAGCAGGACTCTCGATACCATCAGACTCCTGCCGGTACGCGAACGGCTGCTGGTGATGGACGGGAGACCGCGCGCCCGGGATGCCGCAGGATTCGCCGTTGTGGCCCAGACCGGCGGCCAGCTGGATGAACGGCTCGCTGCAATCTGCGACGACGCCACCGGCCCCTTGCTGATCGTCGGCATGGACACACCCCAGGTTTCAGCGGCGCATCTTGCCCCGCTACTCATGGACTGGTCCGCGGCGACGCCCCAGCACGATGCCTGGATGGGACCGGCTGAGGACGGCGGCTTCTGGGCGCTGGCCCTCCGCCGGCCCGGGGGCGCGCTGGTCCGCGGCGTGCCGATGTCCACGGACACGACCGGAGCGGAACAGCTCTCCCGGCTGGCGGCGGGCGGACTCTCAGTGGGGCTGTTGCCGGTTCTGAGGGACATGGACCACATGGACGATGCACGGGAGATCGCCGCGGAAATCCCGGGCACCGAATTCGCAGCCGCGGTGGCGGCCGTCATCGAACAAATGCAGACCAAAGGCCGCGGTGACAAGCCTGAAGACCGGGTTGTGGTCTCCGGGCCGGCCTAGGGCAGGATCAAAGGGTGGAACCCGATACGGCGGAACCGGCAGCGGCGGCGGACACCAGCTTCAGGCTGCAGGCGCTGCTGGTTGCGCAGTTGCTGGCGCTGCTGGCGGCAGGTGCGTTCTTGCTGTGGTGGATGGTGCTGCCCGGCAACCGGATTGCTTCGGCACCCATCATCGGATCCTGCCTTTCCTGGCTGGTTCTCCTCGCGGCTGTTCGCACGCTGCGGCAGGTGCCGCGGCGGCGCGTGGGCGCCCTGGTCATCGCAGGAATGGTGCTGCTGGGGCTGGCTGCCATGAGTGCCCCGCCCCGGACCAGCAACGACTCCGCCCGGTATACGTGGGACGGCATCGTGCAGAAAGCCGGGGTTTCCCCGTATGCGTTCGTGCCCATCGATGAGACCCTCGCCGATCACCGGCCGGCCTGGCTGTTTGCGCCCGGCACGTCAGGTCCTGACGGGAAAACTGTCTGTCCGTTGAATCTGTTCGGGACAGAGTCCGTGGCCGCCACGGGTTTTCCGTCGGGGAACCCCCTCTGCACGGCCATTAACCGGCCGCATGTGCCCACGATTTACGCTCCCACGGCTGAGATCTATTTCCTCGCGGTCCGGGCAGCGGTCCCTGACGCTGTAGGCTACCTGCCGTTCCAGCTGGGCGGGCTGCTGATCGGTGCGGCCGTCACACTGATGCTGCTCAGGGTGCTGGCCCGCACCGGCCTGCCCGTCCGCCTGGCCGCCGTTTGGGCCTGGAGCCCGTTCGTGCAGCTCGAAGCGGTGAACAACGCCCACATCGACGTGCTCGGTGGCGCGCTGCTCCTCGGCGCGGGGATGCTGCTGGTTACCGGCAAACCCTTCCGGTCCGGCGCCGCCTTCGGAGCCGCCGTGGCCACCAAACTGATCCCCCTCATCGCCGCTCCCGCCCTGCTGTTCAGGCACCCGGCACGTTTCATTGCCTCCGCGGCCGGCACCTTCCTGCTCCTGTATGTGCCCTATCTGCTGGCAGCCGGCTCCGGGGTCCTGGGCTTCTTACCCGAGTACCTCAAGGAAGAGGGCTACAGCCAGGCCGGCGGCATCAGGTTCGGCCTGGCACGGATCGTCTCGGCCGGCCCATGGCCCCTCATACTCAGTGCCGCGGCACTGGCTGCGGTGGCCCTGGTTGTGCTCCGCACAACGATTTCCCGGAACATCTGGGAGCGGCAGACGCTTATGATCGGACTGACGCTGCTGATCGTGAGCCCCAACTACCCCTGGTACGCGCTGATGCTGTTGCCCTTCATCGTCCTGAGCAGGAGGTGGGAGTACATCGGCGTGATCCTCGCCCTTGATGTCATCTACATGATCCCCTCCACCGCACCGTATGACGCGATGATCAACCAGGCCGCCCTGCTCGCCGCAGCCCTGGCCGTGGCCGTCGCCGCCTGGCTGCGCCACCGAGCCAGGTTCGTGCCGGACGGCAGTACAACAGATTGGAAGAAACAGTGAGCCAGCGTATGCAGACCCGCATCGGCATCATCGGAGGTTCCTGAACGTACCGGCTGCCCGGAGCCAGAGTGAAGTCAACCGTGACCATCGACACCCCCTATGGCTTACCCTCGGGCCCTGTGACACTGGCGGAGATAGCCGGGCGCACCGCGGCGGCATTCACCCTGCCGGTCATTGATGAGCGGCTGCTGGACCGGCCCACGGAATCGATGCGCACCATGCTGCTGGAACTGACGGAACGCCGCTACGGGGAGACCTCAACAGTGTTCTGCACCCAGTACTCGCAGAAGGACTGGCACCAGCGGCTCGGCTCAGGCGTTCACACCGACGCGATCATGGACCGGATCATCCACAACACGATCTGGGTCGAGACAGGCAATTACAACATGCGAGAACACACAGCACTCGCAACCGCCTAGCAACTGTCACGGAGGGCGTCAGCGGCGCCAGGCCACGCGACCGCTGGCGCTCTCCCGCACGAACCCCGGCGCTGAACCGCACGAACAGGTGGCGTTCAAACCTTCAAATACTCACGGACGCTGGTGCGACACCGAGCGATCACAAAACGCCGCCACATAGCGATCAAATCCACAGCCGGAAGTTTGCGGCGAACCGGCGAGTTTCCGGCACTCCGACGTGGATCCCGCCCGGCCGCCGCGATCCCACATCACCGCCGCGGGATGTTGCGGAGGTTGCTCCGGGCCATGCTCACTGCCTCGCCCGCACCGCGGTTGAGGACCACCTTGGACATCGCGGTCGCGAACCCCAGCACCTGGGAGCCCTTGATTTTCGGCGGAATGGAGAGCGCCTTGGGGTCCGTGATGAGTTCCACGAGGGCCGGGCCGGGGTGGGCAAAGGCTTCCCGGTACGCATCCGCGATCTTGGCCGGGTCGCTGACCCGGACGGCGTGGAATCCCAGGGCCCGGGCCACCGCGGCATAGTTGGCGTCGGGGACGTCCACGCCGAAATCCGGGAGCCCGTCCACCAGCATTTCCAGCTTCACCATGCCCAGCGTCGAATTGTTGAACACCACCACGTTGACCGGCAGCCGGTGCGCGGCGACCGTGATCAGCTCCCCCAGCAGCATCGACAGTCCGCCGTCGCCCGACACCGAAATCACCTGGCGCCCGGGGTAGGCGAACTGGGCGCCGATGGCGTGGGGCAGTGCGTTCGCCATGGACCCGTGCAGGTAGGAGCCGATTAATCTGCGGGTGCCAAGCGGGTTGATGTACCGCGCGGTCCAGACGTTGCCCATGCCGGTATCGGCGGTGAAGACGGCGTCCGTCGCCGCCACCTGGTCCAGCAGCGAGGCGGCGTACTCGGGGTGGATCGGCTCGGTTTTTTCGACTTTCCGGGTGTAGGCGCCAACTGCTTTGTTCATCAGCCGGTCGTGCTTCTTGAGCATGGCATCGAGGAATCGTCGGCTCTTCTTGGCCTGGATCAGGGGCATCAGCGCAGCGAGGGTGGGGAGTACATCACCATGAACGGCGATGTCCACGTCCGTCCGCCGACCCAGTTTGTGGGCAGCGCGGTCCACCTGCGCCGTCCGTGTTGCGGGAAGGAACTGGTCGTAGGGAAAGTCTGTTCCCAGCAGGATCAACAGCTCCGCGTCCTCGATCCCCTCGGCCGCGGCACCATAGCCGAGCAGCCCGGTCATCCCGATGTCGTAGGGGTTCTCGTATTGCATAAAATCCTTGCCGCGCAGGGTGTGGCCGATCGGCGCCTTAATGGCTTCCGCCAGGACAATCACCTCGTCGTGGGCGCCCTGGACCCCGGCACCGGCGAAGATGGCGATCTTGCCGGCGGCATTGATGGCATCGGCCAGCTCCCGCACACTTTCCGGTGCCGGCACCAGGCTCGCAGGCACAAACGCGGCGGGAAGCGGGCTGTCGGCCACCGCATCGAGCCCGGCGATGTCCCCCGGAAGGGTTACGACGGCGACTCCCCGGAGCGCGACGGCGTGCTGGATGGCGCTGTGCATCACGCGGGGCGCTTGTTCGGCCGTGCTGATCAGCTCGGAATAGACCGAGCACTCGTTGAAGAGCCGGTCCGGGTGCGTTTCCTGGAAGTAGCTGCTGCCGATCTGCTTGCTGGGAATGTGCGAGGCAATGGCCAGCACCGGCGCCCCGGAGCGGTTGGCGTCGTAGAGCCCGTTGATCAGGTGCAGGTTCCCGGGTCCGCAGGAGCCGGCGCACACCGCGAGGCGGCCGGTCAGTTGCGCTTCGGCCGCGGCCGCGAAGGCCGCAGCCTCCTCGTGCCGCACGTGGACCCAGTCAATGCCGCCTTTGGCCGCACCGCCGGTCTTCCGCACGGCGTCGACAATCGGGTTCAGGCTGTCCCCGACAATCCCGTAAATCCGCTGCACACCCGCGGCTTGGAGTTGTTCGATGAGCTGGGTTGCAAGTTCCTTGGCCATGGCTGGGCGCTCCCGCGGTCGGATCCATTAGCTGACAGGGCCAATATAGTCCGCAGACCTTGGAGCGCTTCCCAGCCCTGGCCGCTAACACGTCCGCCGGCATGTCCGCAGCCCAGATCAGCCGATGGCGGCTGTCAGCGCCGCATCCCGACCAAGGCTTGTGTAAGCGTTCTTTGTAAGCGTCTGGCCCGACTGGGCAGAGCCATAGGCGAAGATGTCACCGGCTTTCAGCGAGAGCCCGGCAACGTCAAGCTGCATGGCCGCCTGAACCCGTTGTCCTGCTGCCGAGGCAGTGAGGACCGCCGCCGGGTCCATCGTGGCAGCGTTGTCGCAGCATTCGTCTTTGTGGCGGTACTCCCGGGGTGCGCCGCCGTAGAAATTGTCGGAAACGCACAACTTGTATTTCTTGCCCACGGTCATGTGCCAATAGACCTTGCCGCAGCCATCGCTCAGCAGCGGACCCATCTGAGGTCCATCCCAGGCGCCGGTGGCGTCGTTGAACACGTAAGGTGTGTAGCCGATTTCGGCGAGGGGTACCCCGGCCGTGTCCGTGACGCTGATGTTAGTCAGGTGGGGCGGAATCTTGGTGAGCGTCTAGTAGCCGTTGGCATCCGGGGTGGTGGAGCTGGCTTGTCCGCCCTCATCGGGAACAGCCGAGATTTCCACTGCAGTCACCGCTGCGCCGGCCTAGTTGGTGATCCGGCCGCTCATCTTGCCGCCCCGACCTGAACGTCTCCGAGAGCCGACGGCGCCGCCGCAGCAGCGAGTTTTCCCGTCACCACGCCTTGAAGGTATAGGTCGCTGCGTTCGCAGGAACAGCCCCGGCAATCAGGCCTGAAGACGAGTACGACGGCGGCCAGGTACGACACTGCCTTGCTCAACGCCCCCGGCCCGCTGGGCAGTTTGATTTGTGGCAAGCAAGTGGCAGCGTTCAATAACGGCATGGGATAGGTCCTTTCCCCCCGGAAAGTGACAACGCGGAACGACCGGTCCACCGTCATCCTATGCGGGGAGTGAATGCTCCGCGATGGGTAGTTGTCCCCGCCGGGCCGGGCCCGCTCAGTCCCCGGCTGGCCGGGCCCGCTCAGTTCGCCGGGCCGGGCCTGTCGGCCACCCGGCCGGCGAACCGGGCCAACCGGCTGAGCGCGACCGTATCAGCTCCCCGAGTGCGCCTGCAGGAAGCTGTACACCTCGGTCTCGTCCACGCCGGGGAACGCGCCCGGCGGCATCGCGGCGAGCAGGTGCGAATGCGCCCGCGCCGAGGGCCAGGCGTTGCCCGCCCACTCCGAGGCCAGGGCCGCCGGCGGACGTTTGCAGCAGCTCTCGTCCGGGCAGGTCGACTTGGAGCGCTCAGTGGTATCACGGCCGCGGAACCATTTCACCTGGGCGTACGGCACTCCCACGGACAGGGAGAACTCACCGTTCGCGGAGCGTTCCGTCCGGGCAGTGCACCAGTACGTCCCGGCGGGCGTGTCCGTGTACTGGTTGTAGGCGCTGAACTTATCCGCGACATCGAACACCACCCGGCTGGTCCAGTTCCGGCAGGAGAACTGGCCCTCGATGGCGCCGGTGTGGTCCTGCGGGAACGTCACGCCGTCGTTTTCGTAGGCCTTGTAGATGATGCCGCTCTTGTGCGTCTTCTGGAAGTGGGTCCGGATGCCCAGGTGCTGGGTGGCGAGGTTGGTGAAGCGGTGCGCGGCGGTCTCGTAGGACACGGCGAAGGCGTCCCTGATGTCCTCGACCGCGATTTCCTTGGCCTGCTTGGCCTCCTGCAGGAATTCCACGGTGGCCTTCTCGGGCAGCAGCAGGGCCGCTGCGAAGTAGTTTGTGGCCACCCGCTGCATCAGGAAATCGCCGTAGTTGTTGGGGGTCTGGTGGCCCAGGACGTAGTGGCCCAGCGCCTGCAGCAGCACCGATCGGGGGTCGTGGTCGCTGCGTGAGTTCTGCGTGAGATAAATTCGGCGGTTCTTAAGATCGGTCACCGAACGGGTGGAATGGGGCAGATCACCCACATGGTGGAGGCTGAATCCGAGGTGCCCGGCAATGTCCGAGATGACATGGTGGGACAGCGGACCGCTTGTGTGTCCCACCGAGGCCAGGACCTTTTCCGCCTCGGCCTCGTACTCGGGGAAATAGTTGTTCCGCTCGCGCATCATGGCCCGCAGCTCACCGTTAGCGCGCCGGGCCTCCTCCGGCGTCGCGACCTGCTCGTTCAGGCGGCGTTCCAGCTCATGCTGCAGCCCCACCATCGACTCCAGCACATCCATCGGAAGCCGTGAACTGATGCGGATCTTGGGCAGGTTCAGGGACTCATAGATGGGGCTGCGCTGGTAGCGTTCCAGCTCGATCTCCAGGGCCGCACGGCGGTTGGGCGGCTCCGCGCCGAGCAGATCGTCGATGCTGACCCCGAGGGCCGCCGCAAGCTGCTGCAGCAGCCCGAGCTTGGGCTCGCGTTTGCCGTTTTCAATCAGGCTCAACTGGCTTGGCGCGGTGCCGACGGCGGCACTCAGATCGTCGAGCGTGAGGCCTGCCGCCTTGCGCAGATGGCGGACGCGCCGGCCCATGCTGATGACATCCACCTCCGGCGCTGCGGGCGCGGACGGCGAAAGGGCTTGGCGGTTCCAGCTGG
Organism: Arthrobacter sp. UYCu712; assembly: GCF_040547005.1. NCBI lineage: Bacteria > Bacillati > Actinomycetota > Actinomycetes > Micrococcales > Micrococcaceae > Arthrobacter > Arthrobacter sp. UYCu712. The sequence continues at coordinate 66,147 of NZ_JBEPOZ010000010.1, read as the reverse complement.
TTGAGTGCATTTCTTGAGAATACGCGAAGAAGTGCATTTCTTTCTATAGCTTTGGTCTAGAAACCCCTTGGAAAGTGCAGAAAAGTAGAACTCACGGAAAGAAACGCCGCTCCGGATCAGCCACCCCTACTGCGAGGAAGCAGAAGGAGGCGGCCCGGGCCCACCAAGGAGACCACAATGACTGCAGCATTTGAGCCCACCCAGCAGACGCCCGAAGAGCAGGCCGCCGCCCTGGAGCTTGAGTGGGCTGCCACCCCGCGCTGGGAAGGTGTCACCCGGGACTACAAGGCTTCCGACGTCGTCCGCCTCCGCGGCCGGGTCTCCGAGGAACACACCCTCGCCCGCCGCGGCTCCGAGAAGCTGTGGAAGCAGCTCACCACGGAGCACAAGGAAGGCAAGTACACCAACGCCCTGGGCGCCCTGACCGGCAACCAGGCAGTGCAGCAGGTCAAGGCCGGGTTGCGTTCCATCTACCTTTCCGGCTGGCAGGTCGCTGCCGACGCCAACAACTCCGGCCACACCTACCCGGACCAGTCGCTCTACCCTGCGAACTCGGTTCCCACGGTGGTCCGCCGCATCAACAACGCCCTGCTCCGCGCCGACCAGATCGAATTCTCCGAAGGCATCCAGACGGTCGAGGACTGGCTGGTCCCGATCGTCGCCGACGCCGAGGCAGGCTTCGGCGGCCCGCTCAACGCCTACGAGCTGATGAAGTCCATGATCCAGGCCGGCGCCTCGGGCGTGCACTGGGAGGACCAGCTGGCCTCGGAGAAGAAGTGCGGCCACCTCGGCGGCAAGGTCCTGATCCCCAGCCAGCAGCACGTCCGCACGCTGAACGCCGCCCGCCTGGCCGCCGACGTCGCCGGCACCCCGTCCGTCATCATCGCCCGCACCGACGCGGAGGCCGCCACCTTGATCACCTCCGACGTCGACGAGCGCGACCAGGAATTCATCCTCCGCGAAGGCGGACAGCCGGTCCGCACCGCGGAAGGCTTCTACAAGGTCCGCAACGGCATCGAACCCTGCATCGCCCGCGCCAAGGCCTACGCCCCGTACTCTGACCTCATCTGGATGGAGACGGGCGCCCCGGACCTGGAGCTGGCCCGCAAGTTCGCCGAAGCCGTCAAGGCCGACTTCCCGGACCAGATGCTCTCCTATAACTGCTCGCCGTCGTTCAACTGGAAGAAGCACCTCGACGACGCCACCATCGCCAAGTTCCAGCGCGAACTCGGCGCCATGGGCTTCACGTTCCAGTTCATCACCCTGGCCGGATTCCACGCCCTGAACTACTCGATGTTCGACCTCGCCCACGGCTACGCCCGTGAAGGCATGAGCGCCTACGTCGAGCTGCAGGAGAAAGAATTCGCCTCCGAGTCCCGCGGCTACACCGCGACCAAGCACCAGCGCGAAGTCGGCACCGGCTACTTCGACGACATCGCTACCGCGCTCAACCCGAACGCATCCACGCTGGCCCTGGTGGGATCCACCGAAGAAGGCCAGTTCCACTAACGCTGCACACCCCTTTCCCGCCCGTTGCCCTATCACTTATGGTGCTCATCGACCGCCTTTAGGCACCAAAAGTGATAGGGCAACGGCGGATATTCAAGGAGCAACTCCCATGAACAGCTTCACTGACAACTTCACTATCAACGGGATCACCCTGACCGCCCAGCCGATCTGCCGGCAGAGCGAGGTTCTTACTCCGGACGCGCTGGCGTTTGTGGCCGCGCTGCACCGGGCCACGTCGGAACGTCGGATGGAGCTGCTGCAGGCCCGGCAGGAACGCCGCCAGCAGATCTCCAAGGGCCAGGACCCGCGTTTCCTGCGCGAGACCGAGTCCGTCCGCAACGATCCCAACTGGCGCGTCGCTCCCCCGGCTCCGGGCCTGGAGGACCGCCGCGTGGAAATCACCGGGCCGGTGGACAAGAAGATGACCATCAACGCGCTGAACTCCGGCGCCAGGGTCTGGCTCGCGGACATGGAGGACTCCTCCACCCCGTCCTGGCGCAACGTCATCCAGGGCCAGCTCAACCTCACGGATGCGCTGGAGCGCCGGATCGACTTCACCACTCCCGAGGGCAAGGAATACAAGCTCCGCGCCGCCGAGGACCTTCCCACGATCGTGGTCCGCCCGCGCGGCTGGCACCTGCCGGAAAAGCACATGCTCATCGACGGCGTGCCGATTGCCGGCGGAATCGTGGACTTCGGCCTGCACTTCTTCCACAACGCCCGCCGCCTGATCGCCCAGGGCAAGGGCCCGTACTTCTACCTGCCGAAGATCGAGAACCACCTCGAGGCCCGGCTGTGGAACGACATCTTCGTCCAGGCGCAGGACCTGCTCGGCATCCCGCAGGGCACCATCCGCGCCACGGTGCTGATCGAGACCATCACGGCCGCGTTCGAGATGGAGGAGATCCTCTACGAACTGCGCGACCACGCCGCCGGGCTGAATGCCGGCCGCTGGGACTACATCTTCTCCCTGATCAAGAACTTCCGCACCCGCGGCCCCCGCTTCGTCCTGCCGGACCGCGGCCAGGTCACCATGACGCAGCCGTTCATGCGCGCCTACACCGAACAGCTGGTCCGTGCCTGCCACAAGCGCGGCGCCATGGCGATCGGCGGGATGGCAGCGGCTGTCCCCAACCGCAAGGACCAGGAAGCCAACGCCATTGCCTTCGAGAAGGTCCGTGCCGACAAGACCCGCGAGGCCGCCGACGGCTTCGACGGCTCCTGGGTGGCGCACCCGGACCTGGTGCCGGTCTGCCGTGAGGTGTTCGACGGCGTTCTCGGCGAGCGCCCGAACCAGCTGGACCGCCTCCGGGAAGACGTCACACCGGACGACCGCGCACTGCTCGATATCGCCGCCACCACGGGCACCATCACCGAGCAGGGCATCCGGAACAACATCGAGGTCGGCATCCGCTACATCGAGTCCTGGCTGCGCGGCAACGGCGCCGTGGCCATCCACAACCTGATGGAGGACGCCGCCACCGCGGAGATCTCCCGCTCGCAGCTGTGGCAGTGGATCTTTGCCCGCGCCATCACGGACACGGGCGAGGTCATCACCCGTGAGTGGGTGGAGGACATGCTGGACGAGGAGTTCGCCAGGCTGGAACGCTTCGAAGGCGACCGCTTTGCCGACGCACGGGACATCTTCGAGGAAGTTACACTCAGCACCTCGTTCCCGGCATTCCTGACGCTCCCGGCCTACGACCGCTTCCTGCACGAAGCGCGCGACGGCGGCGACGTCGCCACCGGGGACCCCGAACTGGTTCCGGCGTAGGGCGCCCGGGTCCGCACAAGATTCCGCTAGCCGGGCTGCCATGCCCTTCGCAACAGGCACCCCGAGATCCGGGTGGCAGCCCGGCTACGGAAGACCTCCACCCAATCGACAACGGCGTCGAGATGACAGTTAAAGCCCATGTTCTTCGGGCAAAGGCTTTATCTGTCATCTCGAGTGCAATCACCCCTTGGGCACCCGGCGCAGGGACAGTGCCGTCCCGAGGATAAACGCGACCACGGAGCAGAGAATCATCAGCAGGGGTCCGGTCCAAGCCCCGGACACGCCGTGGACGTAGCCCAGGAGTGTAGGCGCCACCGCCCCGAAGGAGTACCCCGTGCCCTGGACGACGGCGGACATCCGGGCGGCCGAGGTCTGGTCCCTGGCCAGCCGGATGACGGCGAGGAAGATCAGTGTGATGCCGCCGCCCTGGGCCACCCCGCCGAAGGAGCACCACAGCCACCACAGCTCCGGCGCGAGCAGCAGGCCCACCGGTACCGTGAGCCACAGCAGCCCCAGGGCGAGCCCCACCGCCGTCGTGCTGGCGAAACGGGCCGCGAGCGGGACGCCCAGTCCGCCCACAATGGCGAGAATCTGGAACAGCGATGACCCCGCGCCGGCGGCAGCTGGCGCCATGCCGAGTTCGTCCGCCAGGAGGCTCGGCAGCCAGGCGGTCAGGCCGTAGTAGGAGAACGCCTGGCCGGCGAACGCGAACGTCAGCGCTGCCGTGATCCATCGGGATGTGAGCTTGCCTGCCGGGCGGGGGTCCGCAACGGGGACGGCAGCGGGAATGAAGGCCCGCCAGCCCACTGCGATCGCCCAGACCGCGGCGGCCGCCAGCGCGAAGAGGCCGCTCGCGGCAATCGCGACCCGCCAGCCCAGCAGTTCGGCCAGCGGCGCGGACACCACGGAGGTGAGGAACGAGCCGATATTGAGCGCCGCGGTGTAGGTGCCCATCGCCGCGCCCTGCCGGGCCGGGGTGAAGTCCCGCCTGATGATCAGCGGGACCACGATATTGCCGATCGTGATGGCCACGCCCAGGATCACGGTGCCCAGCATGACGAGGGCGCCTCCGCCGGCCGAGCGGACCACAACGCCCAGGAGCACACCCAGCAGCGTCAGGGTGATGGCGAACTCGGGGCCCAGTTTGCGCCCGGCCAGCGATGCCAGCGGCGCGGCCAGGGCAAAGCAGAGGACCGGGATGCCGGTCAGGAATCCCAGTTCCACGGGAGTGAACCCGAGATCGTCCCGCATTTGTGCGACCACCGGGGCCACGGCCACCAGCGGGCCGCGCATGTTCAGCGCGATGAGGCCAATAGCGAGCATAAGGAGCCAGCCGCGCGGCGTCCGGGCCAGGTCGCTCATGAAGTGGACCGCTGCCCGGCCGGCCGGAATAAGTGCTGTTTCATCAGTCCCATTGCTATCACGGGGCACTGCCGCATCCGTGGAATATGACGTTCCGGGGATGCGGGCTCAGCCCGTGGCCTGCAGGGTCGCCTCGATCACGGCCGGCGAGAGCACGTACTGGGTGACCATCTGGCTGGCCCCCAGGATCGCGGCCCGGTCCCCCGCCATGGACAGGCCGATCCGCAGGTGCGTGGTGGCGAGCGGCAGCGAGCGCCGGTAAACCACCTCGCGGACCCCGGCCATCAGGTGCTCGCCGGCCTGGCCCAGGCTTCCGCCCAGCACGATCGTGGACGGGTTGAGCAGGTTGACCACCGTTGCCAGCACATCGCCCAGGTCCCGGCCGGCCTGGCGCAGCGCCTGGATCGCCTGCAGATTTCCCTCGGCCACGAGCCGCAGCACGTCGCCGCCGTGGTCCGCCGGCAGGCCCTGAAGCGTGAGCGTGTGCGCGACGGCGGGGCCGGAGGCGAGGGCCTCAAGGCAGCCGTAGTTGCCGCACCGGCAGAGCACGTCGTCGCCGCGGGGCACCCGGACGTGGCCGAGGTCCCCGGCGGTGCCGTTGGCGCCGCGCTGGAGCTGGCCGCTGCTGATGATGCCGGCGCCGATGCCCGTGGCGACCTTGATGAAGAGGAAATTCTCGTGTTCGGGCCAGTAGGCGGTGCGCTCGCCCAGCGCCATGATGTTGACGTCGTTGTCCACCAGCACCGGGACCGGCAGTGAGCGCTGGACGTGCCGGACGACGTCGAACCCGTCCCAGCCTGGCATGATCGGCGGCTTCACCGGCATGCCGGTGGCGTGCTCCACGGGTCCGGGCAGGCCGATGCCGATGCCGGCGAGGTCCGCTTTGTCGCGGCCGGCCTGGCCGAGGAGGTTGAGCCCTTCGTCCACCACACGGTCCAGGACAGTCTCCGGGCCGTCCGCGACGTCCTGCTTCAGCCGGCGTTCGGCGAGGACTTTTCCGCTGAGGTCGGTCACGGCGATGATGACGTGGGTGGCGCCGACGTCGACGGCGAGGACGGAACGCGCCGCCGGGTTGAAGGCGAAGCGCGACGGCGGCCTGCCGCCGCTGGAGCTGGCCTCGCCGGCGGGGCCGACCAGTCCGGAGAGCATCAGCGCGTCGATGCGTGACGCGACGGTGGAGCGGGCCAGGCCCGTGGTCAGGGCCAGTTCGGCGCGGGTCCGGGCTTTGCCGTCGCGCAGCAGCTGGAAGAGGTCGCCGGCGCGGGACAGGCTGCCGCCGGCCTCGGGGGCTGCGGGGTCGGTACCGGTGGGCGTGCTCATGAGTAAGGAATAGCACGAACTTCTTATGCGTGTCACGCTGCGGAAAGAATGCAACGTTGTATTCAACTTTTGCTTGACGCTCGACAAAAGTAGTTCTAACTTGGGGTGTGAGTCAGCTCACCAACCCTGCATGAACCTGCGAACCATTCCTCGTACGGCATCAGGTGCGGCGGCAGCAGCTCATCCCCCAACGACGAGGAGAGACAGTGTCATACTCGATCCAGCTCTACACGGTCCGCAAGGCCCTTGAAGAGGATCTCGCTGGAACCATCCAGCGCCTGGCCGGCATCGGCTTCACCATGGTTGAGCCGTACCGTTTCGTCGCCAAGGCCGCTGAACTCAAGCGGGCCATGGCCGAAAACAACCTCACCGCACCGTCCGGCCACGCTCCCCTGCTCAGCGATGACCAGGACGCCATCTTCACCGCTGCACAGCAGCTGGGCATCGGCACCGTCATCGATCCGCACGTGCCGATCGAGCGCTGGAACACCATAGAGGACATCAAGGAAACCGCCGCACAGCTCAACGCTGCCGCGGCCAAGGGTGCCGGCTACGGCGTCCGCGTCGGCTACCACAACCACTGGTGGGAAGTTCAGTCCGTGATTGACGGCAAGACCGCCCTGGAGCACCTCGCAGACCACCTGGACCCCGAGGTTGTCCTGGAACTGGACACCTACTGGGCGGCCGTCGGCGGGCAAAACCCTGCCGAGCTCCTCGCCCGGCTCGGCGACCGGGTCAAATTCATCCACATCAAAGACGGCCCGGTCACCTCGGATCCCTCCAGCCAGCTCGCCGTGGGTGACGGCAAGATGCCGATCTGGGACGTGCTGGACGCGGCAGGCTCGCTGGAAGCCGGCGTGGTCGAACTCGACGACTTCCAGGGCGACATGTTCGACGCCGTCCGGGACAGCTACAACTACCTCAGCGCCGGGAAGGTTTCCGCATGAGCCACGCCGCAGGAGCCGCGTTCGGCCCGCTCGGATCGGGCCCCGTCGGCGTCGGCATCATCGGCGCCGGCGTCATCAGCAAGCAGTACCTGGACAACCTCACGAGCTTCCCGGACGTCAGGGCCGTCGCCATCGGAGACCTCTTCGAGGAGGCAGCCGCCGCCCGCGCCGCTGAATACGGGATTGAACACCACGGCGGCGTCGACGCCGTGCTCGGCAATCCCGACGTCGAGATCGTCATCAACCTGACCATCCCCGCAGCCCACGTCGAGGTGGCCACCCGGGCCGTCCACGCCGGCAAGCACGTCTGGAGCGAGAAGCCTTTCTCCCTGGACCGCGAAAGCGGCCGGGGGCTGCTCAAGGCAGCCGACGCCGCCGGAGTCCGGCTCGGCTGCGCCCCGGACACCTTCCTCGGCGCCGGTCTGCAGACCGCCCGCCGGATGATCGAACGCGGCGACATCGGCACCCCATTGACCGCCCTGACCCTGATGCAGTCCCCCGGCCCGGAATCCTGGCACCCGAACCCCGCGTTCCTGTTCCAGGACGGCGCCGGCCCGCTGTTCGACATCGGCCCGTACTACCTCACCACCCTCGTCCAGACCTTCGGCAGCGTCCGCCGGGTGGCGGCGTTCGGCTCCAAGTCCCGCCAAACCCGTGTGATCGGGTCCGGGCCGAAGGCCGGCGAGGAATTCGCCGTCACCGTCCCGACGCACGTCAGCTCCATCCTGGAGTTCGAAGGCGGCGAATCCGGCCAGAGCATCTTCAGCTTCGATTCGCCGTTCAAGCGCGCCGGCTTCGTGGAGATCACCGGCTCCGACGCCACGATCGCGCTGCCGGACCCGAACAACTTCGACGGCGACATCCGGATCTGCGCACTGGGCTCCGAGGACTGGACCGTCGTCCCGTCCGTCGGCTCCACCGCCAGCCGCGGCGCCGGCGTGCTCGAAATGGCCCGTGCCATCCGCGCTGGCCGGCCGCACCGGGCCCAGGGCGAACTGGCGTTCCACATCCTCGACACCATGGCCTCCATCTCCGAGTCGATCGACACCCGCGCCTTCGTGGACGTCGAAAGCTCCGCCGCCCGGGTACCTGCCCTCCCCGAGGACTGGGACCCCACCGCGGCCACGCTCTCCGCCTAGCAGTTCAGCTCGACCCCTAAATCAGCCCCAGCTCGACGACGAGAAACCCGGAGCAACCATGAAAAAACCCCTGAGAGTCCTGTCCGCCCTGGCCGCCACGGCAACCCTGGCATTCAGCATGACCGCGTGCGGCGGCGGCAGCAGCCAGGCCTCCAGCGACACCATCACCTACTGGGCCTCCAACCAGGGCAACAGCCTTGAGGACACCGCGGCCAAGCTCAAGCCCAGCCTCGACCGGTTCACCGAGAAGACCGGCGTCAAGGTCCAGCTCGAGGTGATCGGCTGGAACGATCTGTACAACCGCATCCTCACCGCCGTCACGAGCGGCGACGGCCCCGACGTCCTGAACATCGGCAACACCTGGGCCGTCACGTTGCAGGAGACCGGCGCGTTCGAGCCGGTGGAAGGCCCCCTGCTCGAGGCTGTCGGCGGCAAGGACCGCTTCCTGAAGACCAGCTGGTCCACCGGCGGCGCCGACGGCAAGACCCCGACATCGGTCCCGCTGTACGGGCTCGCGTACAACATGTACTACAACCCGAAGATGTTCAAGGAAGCCGGCATCGAGAAGCCGCCGGCCACCTGGGATGAGTTCGTCGCGGACGCCAAGAAGCTGACCAAGGACACCAACGGCGACGGCAAACCGGACCAGTGGGGCTTCACCGCCGCGGGTGCTTCGGTCTCGGCCAACTCGCACCAGGCCTTCGTCCGCGGGCTGCAGAACGGCGGTTCGCTCTTCGACCAGGACGGCAAGCCGACCTTCGACAGCGCAGCCCAGGTCAAGGGCGTCAAGCAGTGGGTCGACCTGATGGCCACCGACAAGGTGATGTCGCCGTCGGACGCTGAAGTTTCGGACGGCGCCCAGAAGGTCGACAACCTGATCAATGGCAAGGCCGCCATGATGTTCGACCAGAGCCCGGTCAAGAACTTCGACGCCCGCGGCTTCACGGACTGGGCCGTCGCCCCGGTCCCGATGATGGCCGCCGGCGCGAGCGGCCCCGAAGGAACGCAGAGCCACGTCGCCGGCATCAACCTCAGCGTGTTCAAGAATTCCAAGAACAAGGAAAACGCGATCAAGCTGGCCGGCTGGCTCACCAACGACGCCGAACAGGCCGCGTTGAACAAGGCCTACCGCTCCCTGCCCGTGGTTTCCAGCGTCTCCTCGGACGCGGCATTCCAGACCGAGGAGGTCAAGCTCAAGAACGACGCTCTGGCCAACCACGCCCTGCCGATGCCGCTGATCGCGAAGGAGGGGCAGATGGAAACCCTCACCGGTACGGCCATCAAGAGCCTCTTTGCCAAGGCGGCCACCGGAACTGTCAGCGAGGCCGACGTCCAGGCGGCCCTCAAGGACGCCAACAACCAGATGGCTGCGGCCCAGTAACAATGCCTGAGAGGGTGCGGGGGCCACGCCCCCGCACCCCTGGCCGAGGAGCTTTCCATGACCCACTCAGCATTGGACAGCGGCACCGCCGCCCCCGGGGGCGACCCCGCCCCGAAACCCGTTCCCGCCCCACCCGCCGCGGCCGCCCCGCCGGTCCGCAAGAAGAAAAAGTCCTTCCTTCCCTACGGCCTCGTCCTGCCGGCCGCCCTGCTCGAACTGCTGATCCACATCGGCCCGATGGTGCTGGGCGTCTGGATAGCCTTCATCTCGCTCACCCAGCGGAACCTGACCAACTGGCTCAACGCCCCGTTTGTGGGCCTGCAGAACTTCGTCAACGGCCTGAACCCCGAGAGCACCATCGGCCAGGCGTTTTTCAGCACCGTCGGCCGGACCCTGCTGTACACCGTCACCGTCGTCGGCTTCTCCTGGGTCCTGGGCATGGCGGGAGCGGTGTTCCTCTCCTCCAATTTCAAAGGCCGCGCCATCCTGCGGACCTTCTTCCTGGTTCCCTACGCCCTGCCCGCCTATGTGGGCACCATCGCCTGGGCATTCATGTTCAACCAGCGCGACGGCGCCGTGAACCAGATCCTGGTGGACACCTTCCACCTCTTCGGCGACGACCGCCCCTTCTGGCTCCTGGGCCAGAACTCCTTCGGCGCCATGATTGTGGTGAACATCTGGCAGCTCTGGCCCTTTGCGTTCCTGATGCTGATGGCAGCCCTGCAGAACGTCCCCACCGATATCTACGAGGCCGCGGCGATCGACGGCGCCTCGCTCTGGCAGCAGTTCCGCACCATCACCCTCCCGATGGTCCGGCCCGCCAACGGGGTGCTGCTGCTGGTGATGTCGCTCTGGACCTTCAACCAGTTCAATATCCCGTTTGTGCTCTTCGGCGCAGCCTCCCCGAAGGAAGCCACGCTGGTCTCGCCACTGATCTACCAGAACTCCTTCGGCAGCTGGAACTTCGGCCTGGGCGGCGCCATGAGCGTGCTGCTCCTGATCGCCCTGTTCATCGCGTCAATCTTCTACATCCGCATGGTGCTGCCCAAGGGGGCCGACAATGATTGAGACCCGCAACTTCCGCATTCTGCGCAACATCGTCCTGACCATCCTGTCCCTCTGGGTGGCCGTCCCGCTCTACGTCGTGGTGTCCACCTCGCTCAAGCCGCTCAAGGACGTCTCCGGATTGTTCCAGTGGATCCCGGACGAGATCACCGCCGCACCGTACTTCGACATCTGGACCACGGTGCCGCTGGCCAAGTACTTCCAGAACAGCCTCATCATCACCGTGGCCGCCACCATCTGTTCGGTGACCGTCGCCGTCCTGGCCGCGTACGCCGTCGCCCGGCTCCAGTTCCGGGGCCGGCGCGCTTTCAGCCTGACGGTGCTGTCCACCCAGATGTTCCCGGGCATCCTGTTCCTGCTGCCCCTGTACCTGATCTTCACCCAGATCCGGAACATCACCGGGTTGCAGCTCCAAGGTTCCTACTTCGGTCTGATCATCACCTACATGACGTTCACGCTCCCGTTCGCGATCTGGATGCTGACCGGATACTTCGCCGCCATCCCCAAGGAACTCGAAGAGGCCTCGATGATCGACGGCACCGGCCGGATGGGCGCCCTGTTCCGGGTGATCCTGCCGGTGGCGAAGCCGGGCATCATCGCGGTGGCGGTGTACTCCTTCATATCCGCCTGGGGAGAGGTCCTGTTCGCCTCGGTCCTGACCAACGAGGCCACCAAGACCCTGTCCCTGGGGCTCAAGTCCTACGCCAGCGAATCGGACGTGTTCTGGAACCAGCTCATGGCCGCCTCCGTGGTGGTCAGCCTGCCCGTGCTGATCGGCTTCATCCTGGTCCAGAAGCACCTCGTCGCGGGACTGTCCGCCGGCGCCGTGAAGTAGCCGCCGGCACCATCGCCCGGGCCGGCCAATCAAGCGCCGTGACGCGGCCAGCCCACCATAGTTTGAGGAGCACCACATGAACACGGCGCACACGCCAACGGCCCAGGCCGGCATCACCGCAGACACCCCGCCGGGCTCCCACCCCCGGCTGGGGGTGGCAATGATCGGCTACGCCTTTATGGGCAAGGCCCACTCGAACGCGTGGCGCAACGTGGCCAGCTACTTCGACGTCCCGGCGTTCGAGCAGCGGGTCATCGTCGGACGCGACGCGGAAGGCGCCGCCTCGGCGGCCGCGAAGTACGGCTGGGCGGAGTCCGCCACCGACTGGCGCGCGGTGATCGCCCGGGACGACATCCAGATCGTGGACATCTGCGCCCCGGGCTTCCTGCACGCGGAAATCGCGATCGCGGCACTGGCCGCCGGCAAACACGTGCTGGTGGAGAAGCCGCTGGCCAACACCATGGCCGAGGCCGAGGCGATGGCGGCCGCCGCCCGCACCGCGCAGGCCGCGGGCGTCCAGTCCATGATCGGCTTCAACTACCGCCGCATCCCGGCCCTGGCCCTCGCGAAGGAACTGGTTACCGAGGGCCGGCTGGGGACCATCCGGCACGTCCGGGCGGCCTACCTGCAGGACTGGCTCACGGACCCCGGGTCCCCGATGACCTGGCGGCTGAACAAGGACACCGCCGGATCCGGGGCCCTCGGCGATATCGCCAGCCACGCGATCGACCAGGTGCTGTTCCTGCTCGGGGACCAGGTCACCGAGGTCTCCGGCCGGACGCACACGTTCACGACGCACCGCCCCGGCGCTGCCGGACTGGAGGAAGTGACGGTCGACGACGCCGCCTGGGCCACGCTCGCGCTCGCCTCCGGGGCCGTCGCCTCGGTGGAGGTCTCCCGGGTCGCCACGGGCCGGAAGAACTCGCTGAAACTGGAAATTTACGGGGACAAGGGTTCGCTGTTGTTCGATCTGGAGGACCTCAACGAGCTCGGCTTCCTGGACGCCACGCTCCCGGTCCGCGAGCAGGGTTTCCGCCGGATCCTCGTCAACGAACCCGAGCACCCGTATCTTGAAGCATGGTGGCCGCAGGGGCATGTGATCGGGTGGGAACACACGTTCACGCACGAGATCCGCGACTTCCTCGTGGCCATCGACGGCGGGACCGCACCTTCGCCGTCGTTCGAGGACGGCCTGGCCGTGCAGCGGATCCTGGCCGCCGTGGAGGAAAGCGCCGCAGCCAAGAGCTCCATCATCCTGCTGGCCGGCGGCCCCTCCGCCCCGGCAAATGCCCCGACCGACCACACACAAGGAGCCTGACATGCCCCGCCCGTACACATTGTTCACCGGCCAGTGGGCCGACCTCCCGTTCGAGGAGGTCGCGCGCCTCGCCTCCGGCTGGGGCTACGACGGACTGGAAATCGCCGTCTCCGGCGACCATCTGGACGCCTGGCGCTGGGACGAGCCCGGCTATGTCGAGTCCAAGCTCGCCGTGCTTCAGAAGTACAACCTCAAGGTCTGGGCCATCTCGAACCACCTCAAGGGCCAGGCCGTCTGCGATGACCCGATCGACTTCCGGCACGAAGCCATCGTCGGGGCCAGGGTATGGGGCGACGGCGACGCCGAAGGCGTCCGGCAGCGCGCCGCCGAGGAAATGAAGCACACCGCCCGGCTCGCCAAGGCACTCGGCGTGGACACCGTCGTCGGGTTCACCGGCTCCTCGATCTGGCAGTACGTCGCGATGTTCCCGCCCGTGCCCGAGAAGGTCATCGAGGCCGGCTACCAGGACTTCGCGGACCGCTGGAACCCCATCCTGGACGTCTTCGACGAATGCGGCGTCCGCTTCGCCCACGAGGTCCACCCCTCCGAGATCGCCTACGACTACTGGACCACCGTCCGCACGCTGGAAGCGATCGGCCACCGCGAAGCGTTCGGGCTGAACTGGGACCCGTCACACTTCATGTGGCAGGGCATCGACCCCGTCTCCTTCATCTGGGACTTCAAGGACCGGATCTACCACGTGGACTGCAAGGACACGAAGCTGCGGCCCACCGGACGCAACACCGTGATGGGCTCGCACCTGCCGTGGGGCGACCCGCGCCGGGGCTGGGACTTCGTCTCCGCCGGCCGCGGCGACGTCCCCTGGGAATCGTCCTTCCGCGCCCTCACCGCCATCGGCTACGCCGGCCCGATCTCGATCGAGTGGGAGGACGCCGGCATGGACCGGCTCCACGGCGCCCCCGAGGCCCTCGCCGCACTGAAGAAGTTCGACTTCCCGGCCTCGAACACCTCCTTCGACGCCGCCTTCAAGCAGTAGCCGGCGTGGAGGGAGGCGGCGTGGCGGAAGGACCAGCCGGCCCTCGGGTCCTGGTGCCCGGCCAGCGGTGCGAGGTCTGGGTCGGATCCATTACGGATGGTTCACGCGAACTCGTCTTCGCCTCCGGCGAATTGCTCCTCGAAGCGCCGAACTGGACCCCCGGCAATGCGGCGCTTGTCCTCAACGGGTCCGGTGCCCTGTGGACACTGGACCTCGGCACCGGCTCGCTCGACAGGCTGCCCATCACCGGCCTGCCCGATCTCAACAACGATCACGTCCTCGGGCCTACCGGCACCCGGATCTACGTGTCGGCCAATGACGGGCACATCTACGAGGCCGGGCTTGCCGGTGGCCCGGCCACCCGGATCACGGCAGAGGACGGGTTCTTCCACTTCCTTCACGGCGTGAGCCCCGACGGGAAGCAACTGGCCTACGTCGGGATCGAGGCCGGCAATTTCTCGGCGCCCGGCCGGATCATGACGATGCCGGTAGACGGGGGACCGCCGGCGTCGGTCGATACCGGCCGCGGGCACAGCGACGGACCGGAATACTCACCCGACGGCCGCTGGCTCTACTTCAACACCGAGGCCTTCACGAGCCGGCCGGGCCATGCGCAGATCGCCCGCGTCCGCCCGGGCGGAGGCACGCCCGAACGCCTGACCGACAGCGGAACGGTCGACTGGTTCCCGCATCTCTCCCCCGACGGCGCGCTTGCCAGCTATTTGGAGTTCCCGCCGGGAACCGTCGGCCACCCGGCCGACCTGCCGGTCAAAATTGTCACCGTCTCCGTGCAGGACTGGAGCACGCCGCTGCACTCCTGGTCCCTGTTCGGCGGCCAGGGAACGCTCAACGTCAACAGCTGGTCCCCGGACTCGACGCGGTTCGCCTGCGTCGCCTACCCGGTCGGCTGAGCCTGCGCCCCGGGGGCTAGGGTTGTAGCTATGACGCACCTGATCCGGATCGCAACCACGGACGACGCCGGCAGGCTGGCCGGGCTCGCCGCCGTCACCTTTCCGCTGGCGTGCCCGCCGGAATCCCGGCCGGAAGACATCGCGGCGCACCTGGCCAACACCCTCAGCGAGCACCACTTCCGCGCGTACCTCGCGGACCCCGACGTCACCGTCCTGGTGATCGACGCCGGCGGGGAGCTGCGCGGCTACAGCCTGCTCGTGGCCCGCCCAGCCCAGGACACCGACGTGGCGGACGTCCTGACGGAGCTGCCATGCACCGAGCTGAGCAAGTGCTACGTCCACCCGGACCACCACGGCCTCGGCGCCGCGGCCGAACTGATGCACGCCAGCATCGAAGCGGCCGCGGCTGCCGGCGCCCGCGGACTGTGGCTGGGCGTAAACAGCCAGAACGCCCGCGCCATCCGGTTCTACCGGAAATCAGGCTTCCGCCAGGTCGGCACCAAATCCTTCACGCTCGGCAACACGGTGGAACACGACTTCGTGATGGAGCGCCCGGTCCGGCCCTGAGCGGCGTCCCGCCGGGCCGGCTGCTGCACCGTGACCAACCCGACAGCCCCTGAAGGGAATGCGGCCGCCGCCGGGGCAGTTGTTGCCAGCATGAAGATTGAGATCTGGTCCGACGTGGCCTGCCCCTGGTGCTACATCGGCAAGCGCCGCTTTGAGACCGCCCTGGCCGCCTTCCCGCACCGCGACGCGGTGGAGGTGCAGTGGCGCAGCTACCAGCTGGACCCCGGCCTCCCGGAACACTATGACGGCACGGAGCTGGACTACCTGAGCACGCGCAAAGGCATGGCACCGGCCCAGGTTACCGGAATGTTCGAGCACGTGGCCGCCCAGGCCAAGGGTGAGGGCCTCAACTACCGGTTCGACGACGTCGTCGTCGCCAACAGCTTTACCGCCCACCGCCTGATCCACCTCGCCGCCGGCCACGGCCAGCAGGACGCCGCGAAGGAACGGCTGCTCAGCGACCACTTCGAGCACGGCAAGGACATCGGCAGCGAGGACTACCTCACGTCCCTGGGGCTTGACCTCGGCATCGACGCGGCGGAAGTGGCCGAGCTGTTCAGCACCGACAAGTACGCCGACGACGTCAGGCTGGACTTCGAGGAAGGCCGCGCCCTGGGTATCAACGGTGTCCCGTTTTTCGTGATCGACCGGAAGTTCGGGCTCTCCGGCGCCCAGCCGGCCGAGACGTTCACCGCGGCCCTCGAACAGGCCTGGCAGGAAAGCAACCCGCTCGTTATGGTCAACGCCGCCGCGGACACCGGGGATGCCTGCGGTCCGGACGGCTGCGCCGTCTGACATCGTGCAGCAGTTTGCTGACAGAACGCGCTAAAGTGTCCGTATGCCCAGGATTTCGGCCGCGAGCAACGCCGCCCAACGCGCCGAGACCCAACACCGCATCCTGACCGCCTTCGGGGAGCTGCTGTTTACGCACGGGCTCCCCGGTCTGACCATGACGGATGTGGCCCGGCACGCGCGGATCGGACGGACAGCCGTCTACAACTACTACGCGGACATCGAAGAACTCCTGATCGCCTACGCCCTGGACGAGACCGAGCGGTTCCTCGTTGGCCTCCGGGAATCGCTGGACTCGCTCGACAATCCAGTGGAGCGGCTGGCCCTTTATGTGCGCGCCCAAGTGGAGGACCTCAGCCGGCGGCACCTGCCGCCGGGTCCGGCCATGGGAGCGGTGCTGTCGCCGGGGTCCTTCGCGAAGCTGGCGGTCCATGTGGGCGAGCTCAGCGTGCTGCTGCAGGGGATATTGCGCGGCGGGATGGCCCAGCGCTACCTGCCCGAGGCGGACGTCGCCCAGCTCGCGCAGCTCATCCACGGCACGCTCTCCTCCAGCGCTGCCCGCGGCGACGGCGCGGGCCAGGACTCCGACGCCGAGGCACGGATTGCCCGGACTGTGCGGTTTATCCAGCTGGGCGCCGGGGCAAGGTTCGACACCGACGGCCGGCCGGCCCGCGTCAACGCGTAGCCCGTCGGCGGCAGCGCGGCGGGCGTGACCGGCAGGTCGTCGTCGTCGACAATCCTGCGGTCCTCCCGCGGGCAGCTGAGCAAACCCGGGGTCTGATCCACGCGTTCGGGCTTGGCCAGTTCCTTGTAGTCGCCGGTGAGGATGAGGTCGACGCTCGGGTCCGGGCGGCTGTCCTGCAAATAGTCCGAGCCCGGCAGGTTTCGCTGGACAGTGAACGCGGCCGACTGTCCCGCGGCGCCGGAGACCACCAGGGCGACGCCGCGGTAGCTCGACATGGTGTTGCCCACCGCCCCCACCACGAATTTGCGGGCGGCCAGTTCGTCCGCAACGCTCCGCGCGAGGCCGGGACGGCTCGTGGAGTTAAAGACGTTCAGGTTGATCTTTTCCGGGGCCATGTAATCATGTGTGGCCACGGGGCACAGGGACGTGGCAGCGCGGCTGCGCTCCGCCGTCGGCAGCTTGATCTGGCCGTTCATGATCGCCAGAGCCACCACAATCGCCGCGGCGATGAGGCCGACCAGCACCAACAGGACGACGCCATGCAGAATGCGCCGGCGCAGGCGGACTGGCTTCTCCTGCGTCTCGTCCTGTTCAACGAAGGTGGCCCGGAGATCGGAACCCGTGATGACCTGGTGCCCGTGCAGGACGGTGAAGTCCTTCGGCTTTCTAGCCATGGATCACCAGCACGCGCGCGTGTATCGCCGTGCGCTGGTGCAGCGCAGTGCGCACGGCCCGGTGGAGGCCGTCCTCCAGATACAAGACACCCTTGAACTCAACGACGTGCGGAAACAGATCGCCGAAGAACGTTGAATCCTCGGCCAGCAGGGCTTCGAGGTCCAGCGTCCGTTTGGTGGTCACGAGCTCATCCAGGCGGACCGGGCGCGGCGGCAGTGCCGCCCAGTCCTTGGGCGTGTTGAAACCATGGTCGGGGTAAGGGCGTCCCTCGCCCACAGCTTTAAATATCACCCTGCCAGCCTAGGTAAATTGGCCGTGCAAAGGAATCCAAGAGCACCGGAGCCGTGAGGTTGTAGCCAAACGGTAATCATTTGTCACAATGGACGCGTCGGCCCGTCATGGGCACAACCGTCCCGTCGACCCGGTCCACAACACATGCACGGCGTCGTCCCGGCTGACAGAATAAGGGCATGACTGCACCCCAGACCCCGGCTGTCCCCTCGCCGTCGACTCCCCCGCTGGCCCTGTTGCTCGATGTCGACGGGCCCGTGGCGAGTCCCGTGACCCGCGATGTGCAGCCGGGGATCATTGCGGACATGCTGGCGCTGGCGGCAGCAGGCATTCCGGTCGTCTTCAACACGGGACGGTCGGACGCCTTCATCCGGGAGCAGGTAATGGAGCCGATGATCGCCGCCGGCATACCGGCCGGCACCGTCATCCACGCGATCTGTGAAAAAGGCGCCGTGTGGTTCAGCTACACCTCGGGGGGCCCCGGCCAAGTCCACGTTGACCGTGAGCTCGCCATGCCCCGGGCTTTCGGCGACGACGTCCGCCGCCTCGTCGCAGAGGACTACTCCGCCCACATGTTCTTCGACGAGACCAAGCGGGCCATGGTTTCCGTGGAACAGCACATCGCCGTCGCCAATTCCGATTACCGCGGCGAGCAGGAGCTCTTCGACGCCGACGCCATGAAGCTGATGGAGCGGCACGGTCTCGGCGTGGTGCGGCTGGACCATCACGTGCCGGATTCCGATGATCAGGTCGACTACCGCGTGGACCCGACCATCATCTCCACGGACATTGAATCCGTCCGGTTGGGCAAGGACCTGGGCGCGAGCCGGGCCGTCGAACTGCTCGCGGCGCAGGGCATTACCCCGCAGGCCTGGCGCACGGTGGGCGACTCCCGCACCGACTATGCGATGGCCGACTGGCTGCACCACAACGACCATCTGGTGAAGCATGTGGATGTCCGGCCGGCCGACGGCGTCCCGGTGAAACCATACGACGTGCTCACGGCGGCGGATCTGGGGCTGGGCGGGGACGTTATCCACGACGACGCCGGCGCGGCGTTCCTGCGCAGCTGGCGGGCCGCCCTCGTGGGCTGAGTTTTCGTCCGCCGGAGTAACACCGGAGCAATACCGGTGCACTTTTCGCTGCGATTTCAGGGCCCGCGTTATCATGCAAGTAGGTACTCATTCACGCACAGAAGCCCGGAGACACAACATTACAGACGCATTGGTCCAGGATGAGATTTACTACGGCGGCCAGGCATCCGTGGACGCCCACGAGGAGGTCACCTCCGCGGCGGCCGTCGCCAGGTTCCGGGCCCGCCCTGACGTAGTCCGCCGGCGGGGCCGGTATGCGCTGATCAATGAAAACCGCACGCCGTACCAGGCCATGGTCGAAGACCTACTGTACATCCGCTCTGTGCTCGCCACGGCCGGCCTGGACTACCTCCTGGTCCGCGGCAACAACCACCGGCCCGTCATCGCCGTCGACTGGAAGAACCGCAAGGAGCTCCGCGACGCGCTCGTGGACGCCTGCCACGACGAGCCGTTCTACTCCATGAGCGTGGACGCCAAGAAGAAGTCGTCAGTGTTAGTGGCCGACGGCGAGCTCTCCCCCAACCGCCAGTCCCGGATCTTCCGGCTGTACCGTCCCCGGGTCGAGCCCGAGGGCGGCTTCGAGTTCGGCGCCTCGGCCGGCGTCCAGCTCGAGCTCTGGAGCTTCGAAGGGGACCAGCTGATCCTCCCCATCGAGAACTCCCTGACCCGGCGGACCATGCTGGCACAGGACGCCGTCCGCGGCACCGTGGAGCGGTACGGGCACACCTGGCCCACCATCGAGAACATGTTTGCGGACCACGCCAGCGACATCAGCTTCGACATCGACCTGGTGTTCTCCTGGGTGGACGGCAGCTCCCCGGAGTACATCGCGGCCCGGCGCGCCCGAATGGCAGGCGTTGTGGTCGGCGAAGGCGATGACCATGAGGCCCGCTTCCGCCAGATCGACGAACTCAAGTACGCCCTGCGCTCGGTCTACATGTTTGCGCCGTGGATCCGCCGGATCTTCATCGCCACGGACTCCCCCACCCCGTCGTGGCTGGCGGACCACCCGGGCGTCACGATCGTCCGCAGCGAGGAGTTCTTCGCGGACCCGTCCGTGCTGCCCACCCACAATTCGCAGGCCGTGGAGTGCCAGCTCCACCACATCGACGGGCTCTCCGAGCACTTCCTGTACTCCAATGACGACATGTTCTTCGGGCGGGCCGTCGGGCCGGACATGTTCTTTACGCCGGGCGGCATCACCAAGTTCATCGAGGCGGAAACCCGGATCGGGCTCGGTGACAACGACGCCGAGCGCAGCGGCTTCGAGAACGCTGCCCGGGTGAACCGCAAGCTGCTCTGGGACCGGTTCGGCCGGATCACCACGAGGCACCTTGAGCACACGGCAGCGCCCCTGCGCCGCAGCGTCGTGGCGCAGATGGAACAGGAATTCCCGGCGGAATTCGCCAAGACCGCTGCCAGCACTTTCCGTGCGGCGGACAACATCTCCGTGACCAACTCGTTCTACCACTACTACGCGTTGCTCACCGGCCGCGCCGTCACCCAGACGGCGGCCAGGGTGCGGTATGTGGACACCACTGCAAGGGCAGGCCTCAATTACCTGCCCAAGCTGCTGGCGAAGAGGCATATGGATTTCTTCTGCCTGAATGATGGCAGCTTCCCGGAGGTGCCGGCCGAGGAGCGGGCAGAGCTGGTGACGGACTTCCTGGAAAAGTTCTACCCGATCAAGGCGCCCTGGGAGAAGTAAGAGGGCGTTAGTTGCGGGTCGTCAGTTGCGGGTCGTGAGGCGGCGGTGGCCCGGTGTCCTGGCCGGGTCTTCCAGCTTGGCCTGACGGGGAACGCGGATCCCGGCGGCTGAGATGCGCCGCTGGGCCTCTTCGGCGCTGACCAGCTCACCGACGCCCGGGGTTTCGCCCAGCAGCACCACTGAGTGCACGATGGTGTGCTCATAGACGTGGACCAGATTGAAGGCCTGTCCGCCGTCGCGTCCGCGGGTTCCCCCGACACGCACATTGAGGTCCTGGGTGTAACACGTGGCCGACGCTACGGACACGGGGATGCCCGCGAAGGTCGCCGTCGTCGAGTAGTGCAGGTGCCCGCCGAGGATGGTGCGCACGTCGGAGTTGCGCAGCACGCCCGCGAGGGCCCCCTGGCCGCGCAGTTCGACGAGCACGGCGAGGTCCAGTACCGATGGCACCGGGGGATGGTGCAGGGCAAGAATGGTCCCGTCCGGGGCCGGGGTGGACAGTTCCGCTGCGAGCCACTCCAGCTGCTCGGGGCTGAGTTCACCGTGGTGGAACCCCGGGACCGACGTGTCCAGCGTGATGATCCTCAGCCCGTTGATGAAGTAGCTGCGGTCCACCGGCGAGTCATCGGCCGGTTGGTCCAGCAGTCCGGCGCGGAAGTTGGCGCGGTCGTCGTGGTTTCCCATCGCCCAGATGACCTTGGCACCCATCGCCTTGCAGGCGGGATCGACGATCGCGCGCAGTTTGGCGTAGGCCTCCGGTTCGCCCCGGTCGGCGAGGTCGCCGGTGAAGACCACGGCCTCGGGTCTCGCGCCGGAAGCGCGGACTTCGTCGAAGAGCTGTTGGAGCATTGAGTCGCTGTCGACCACGCCGTGTAGGCGCTCCGGACCCCCCAGCAGGTGGGGATCGCTCAGGTGGAGTAGGAAATGACGTGGCCGGGGGTGTTCGGCCTCGATGGGCTCCATTGCTACCTTCTTGGTTGGGTGGAAGCGGTGCCTCCAGTGTCCCTCTCAGTAACCTCTATCCAACCAGACATCAGGCAAACAATGTGCAAACTTCGGCGGGCATGTTTGAAAAGCGGGCGTTAAAATTTCTCGCGCGGACCCATGCCGCTTCCGGCATATTCGGTGGCGCTGGACATGGCCTGCTGAGGGCGGCCTTGTCCGGGACGGGCACTGCCCGGCCCCGCCGAAGGCGGGTCCGGGCAGTGCCGCAGCAGCAGCAGGCTGCCAGGGTTCGTCCTAGCTCAGGTATCCGTTCGGATTCAGGACAAACTTCGTCGCAGCGCCGGCGTCGAATTCGGCGTAGCCCTTCGGGGCCTCTTCCAAAGTGATCGCCTTCGCATTGACGTTCTTCGCGATGTGCACTTTGTCGTGCAGAATCGCCATCATGAGTCCGCGGTTGTACTTCATGACCGGACACTGTCCGGTCGTGAAGGCCAGTGACTTTGCCCAGCCGGTGCCGAGGCTGAGCGACAGTGAGCCCTTCTTGGCTGCTTCGTCCACGCCGCCCGGATCACCTGTGACGTAGAGCCCGGGAATGCCCATCGCGCCGCCGGCCGCTGTGACTTCCATCAGGGAGTTCAGCACCGTGGCCGGGGCTTCATGGGCGTCGACGCCATGGCCTTTCGCCTCAAAACCGACTGCATCCACGCCGCAGTCGACCTGCGGCACCCCCAGGATCTGGTCGATCTGCTCGGCCGGTCCGCCCTTTGTCAGGTCCACCGTCTCGCAGCCGAAGCTGCGTGCCTGGGCCAGGCGGTCTTCGTTCAAGTCACCGACGATTACGACGGCTGCCCCCAGCAGCTGTGCGCTTGTGGCCGCGGCCAGCCCCACCGGGCCGGCCCCGGCGATGTAGACGGTCGAGCCGACGCCCACGCCCGCGGTAACCGCGCCGTGGAACCCGGTCGGAAAGATGTCCGACAGCATGGCCAGGTCCAGGATCTTTTCCATGGCCCGGTCCTTGTCCGGGAACTTCAGCAGGTTCCAGTCCGCGTAAGGCACCAGGACGTAATTGGCCTGGCCGCCTACCCAGCCGCCCATATCGACATAACCATAGGCGCTGCCGGGACGGTCCGGGTTGACGTTCAGGCAGATCCCGGTCTTGCGCTCCTTGCAGTTCCGGCAGCGGCCGCAGGCGATGTTGAAGGGGACCGAACACAGGTCTCCGACCTTGATGAATTCGACGTCCGGCCCGACTTCGACTACTTCACCGGTGATTTCGTGGCCGAGGACCAGGTCGGAGGGGGCAGTCGTGCGGCCCCGGACCATGTGCTGGTCGGAGCCGCAGATATTGGTGGCCACGGTTTTGATGATGGCGCCGTGGCGCACCTGCCGGCCCACATTGGCGGGGTTGACCCCCGGGCCGTCTTTGAGTTCGAAAGTGGGGTAGTCAATGTCGATGATGTCGACTTTCCCTGGCCCCTTGTAGGCAACGGCTTTGTTCCCTGTCATCACTTTCCTCCTGGTTCACGGACGCCACGTTGAGTGTCCAGTTGTGATTCATGAAGCGTTCTGATGCACCCTCCGCAGGGATACCTCGGCCGCAGTGCCGACAGGAATGACCCTGTGGGTATGCCCGGATTTTATTGGAGGGTCCGGTCAGTCTAGGCCGTAAGCATGCTTAGGCATAGGGGCCGTTGTGCCCTTTTATGTCAGGGCGCCGGCCGGTCCGCGATCGTGGCGCGCGGCCGGCTGGCAGTCAGGAAAGGATGGCCTGGATCGCCTCGATAACCTCGGGTGAGTCCGGCTCGACGGTCGGCGCAAACCGGGCCACCACGTCGCCGTCGCGGTTCACCAGGAACTTCTCGAAGTTCCACTTCACCAGCCCCGGAAGGATGCCGTTCTTGAATTTGGTCAGTTCGGCGTAGAGCGGGTGCTGGCCCTTGCCGCGGACGTTGGCTTTTGTGGTCAGCGGGAACGTCACGCCGAAGTTGCGTTCGCAGAACTCGGCGATTTCGGCCTCAGCCGCAGGTTCCTGCCCGGCGAACTGGTTGCACGGGACACCGAGTACCTGAAAGCCCTGGTCCCGGAACTTGTTGTGCAAGGCTTCCAGCCCGGCGTACTGGGGTGTGAACCCGCACTGTGAAGCCACGTTCACCACCAGCACCACCTCCCCCGCGAAGCGGCCGAAGTCAGTTTCCGACCCGTCGATGAGGGTCAGTGGGATCGAGTGCAAAGAGGTCATGGGGGTCCTCACGATGTGGGCGGTCGGTTACGGCGTGCCCGGGATCGGCCACGTCTGTCATTCGGTGTCAACGCACAAAGGTATTGGTTTGTGCCCGGCCACGCCTCTGTCCGCCGCGCCGCGCTTTCGTCCCGGCCAGGCGGCGGTTCCGGGGTTAGCGCTTTGAAGTCTTGGTTGGCGTTGACGTCGCCGTCGCCTCTGATGCGGCCGCTGACGCCGTTGTGGTTCCCGGCGCGGGCGCCGCTGGCGACGTCGACACGGCCGGGGATTTCTTCGACTGCGTCACGCCGGGGCTGGGCGCGACAGGTGCGACGGGCGCGGGCGGTGCCACCGGGGCAACAGAGATACTGGGCGGCGGCGGGGCCTGGCTCGTCACGGGGGCCGGGACGGTGGTCGGGGCCGGCGGCGGTGCCGTCGTCGTCGGCACCGTGCTCGTCACCGGCGGGGTCGGCGCCGGGGTGGACGGCGTCGCCGGAGTCGGCGTCGTCGGCGTGGGCGTCGTCGGAGTCGTCGTCGTCGGCGTCGTCGTCGTCGGCGTGGGCGGCGTGGGCGGCGTGGGCGGAGGTGTCACCGTCGGGGTGGTCGGCGTCGGCGTCGGCGCCGGCGCCGGGGTGGTCGGCGTCGGCGTCGGCGTCGGCGGCACGGGAATCGTCGGCGTGCCCGGCGTCGGGGTCGACGGGGTGGCCGGCGTCGTCGGGCTGGGCGTTGGCTCGGCGCTGGGAATCTCCGCGGCCGGTGGAACCGGTTTTTCCTGAATGCCGCCGGTCACTTCGTGGGCGCGATCCTCCTGGACCGGGATGGCCCAGCCGATGCTGGCGTTTGAGGTCTTGCCGGCCTCTGGCTCGTAGCTGGTCATATCGATGGTGCCAAGCGGGTCCACCTGCGTGGTCGGAAGCAGGCTCCAGCCGTGCGGGTCGGTGTGGTGGCCGTTCAGAATCGTCTCGAAGTGCAGGTGGCAGCCTGTGGAGGAACCCGTGGTCCCGACCCTGGCAATGACCTCGCCGACCCGCACCGAGTCCCCCTTCTTTACGGCTATGGCTTCAAGGTGGTTATAGGTGGTGATGAGCCCGTTGCCGTGGTCGATTTCCACACGGTTCCCGCCGCCCCACGGGTGCCAGCCGACGGCCCGCACCACACCGGCGTCGGCCGAGTAGACACGGGTACCGCAGGGGGCCGCATAGTCCTGGCCCCAGTGGAATTCACCCGCGGTTCCGGTCAACGGGCTGGTGCGCAGCCCGTACGGAGAGGACTCCTGAAGTGATTCAAGCGGTGCCATGAGCGAACCCGGCGCCGGGCGCTTCAAGCCGGCGGAGGCAACATTCAGCTCGCCGTTTCCGCCGAGCTCGGAGCTCGTTTCCACCATGGACCTGCTGAAGCCGACCAGCGCGAGGGCGTCAGCGGTGAAGGAGGCGGGCGCGTCTGCTGCAACGCTGGCGACGGCCGGGGCGGCCGGAAGTATGGCGTCCAGGGTGACAGGCTCGACCACGCCGGTCACGGCTGCCGCAACTGGTCCAAGGTCGGACACGCCGCCTGCCAGCCCCTGAACTCCGAAAGTCAGGACCGCCAGGGACAAACAAAAACTCCCGGACAGGCAGCGCACGGCAATGGTCCGCGCCTTGATCGGCGTCTCGTTTGGTGGGTTTCCCCGGTGTGTTCCCACGATGTGACTCCTGCATCATGTCCGCCAGACCCCATTCGGAGCGGACTCACCCCCTTATGGGACCACAGACCGCTGAGTCTGGGAACCGTAATAGCCACTCTCTTGCGGTCCAGTTCCATACCCGAGTAGTTGCTCTGTCCTGCCCCAGTAGTTCGCGCGGCAAAAGCGGGTACTGCCCACCGCGGCGCCGGGTAGGAGCGGGGTAACCCCGGAGGAGCCTTCGATGCCGGACCCGGCGGCGGGAAGATGCTGGGTGCGGCAGCGGTCAGTGAGCGAGAATTGATCATGCGCAATGTCCTCAGGGAGTGGCAGACCGAGCTTAAACAGACCTTCACCGGCACACGCGAAGAGGTGCCGCCCTGGGTGCCCCGGCTCGCGGCCGGGGACGACGCCGGCTTCCACCTTCCCGGTTCGGCCGTTTGGGCCGTGCACGGGGGCATGCCCACCATCGTGGCCGGCATCCGGGCACTGCTGATGCAGGCGCTCCATCCCGGCGCACTGGCGGGAGTCCATGACCACTCGCGCTTCCGCGAGGACCCTTTGGGCCGGCTGGCCGGGACGATCCGCTGGATTTTCACTGTGTCTTACGGCTCGACGGAGGCTGCCCGCTCGGCATCGGAGTGGGTGTTGCGGCTGCACGAATCCGTACGCGGAAGCTACGTGGACGGCCACGGTGCCGCCCGCAATTACGCGGCGAACGATCCCGAACTGCTCCGCTGGGTCCACATTGCATTCACGGATGCCTTTCTCTCCGCCCACAAGCTGTGGGGCAGGCCGATCCCGGGAGGACCGGACGCCTACGTGCGCGAGTGGGCCCAGGCGGGCCAGCTCATGGGAGTGGACACTCCGCCGCTCACTGAAGCGGAGATGCGCCGGCAGCTGGACAACTGGTACGACAACGGCGAACTCCGCTGCGATGAACGCGTCGCCGAGACTGTAGCGTTCATCCGCGATCCGCCCCTCCACCCGGTTCTCCGGCCGGGCTACCGTGTGCTGTTCGCCGCCGCGGTGACCAGCCTCGAACCCAAGTATCGGGAATTGTTGGGCCTGCGGACCGCCCGGCTGGGACCCATCCCGCTCCCGGTGAGGCTGGCCACCCGGATGACTCTCGCCGTCGTCCAGCTGGCACTGGGCAGGGTGGGCCCGAGTGAGAAGGCTGCCCGCGACCGGCTGCAGAGACTGGGCTATCCGTCCTGATCCCTAGGGGCGTGGCGCCGGACAGGTGTGGGGTTGCCGGGCGCCGTGAGGGCGCGGGCGCACGTGCTGATCCTGAGCGGGCCGCCAAGAGGGCGCAAAAAGGCCCCGGTCCTAGGGACCGGGGCCAACCGCGGAGAATGGGGGATTTGAACCCCCGAGGGCGTTAACCCAACACGCGTTCCAGGCGTGCGCCATAGGCCGCTAGGCGAATTCTCCAGTAGCTTCTGAATCAAAAGCAGATACTAGAATACCTGAACTTCCCAGCATCGCCCAATTGGCCCTCCCACCCCTTCTCCGGGGGGACATGCCCCACCCCGGCCGCGAGGGATGGACATAGGCCCGCTATGCCCACCCCAGCCCGCCAAAAATGGGCATGTCCCGCGGAGACCTCCACCCCTCCAAGGTGCATGCCCCACCCCGGCCGCGAAGGATGGACATAGGCCCGCTACGCCCACCCCAGCCCGCCAAAAATGGGCATGTCCCGCGGTGACCGGCGGCGGCATAGTCCCCGATTCGGGGCACACCAAAACGTCGGGTAAACTTGCTGACGGCCCCTCATGTGGCGTCATCCTGTTGAACTCCCCCAGGACCGGAAGGTAGCAAGGGTAAATGGGCTCTGGCGGGTGCATGAGGGGTCTTTTATGTCTGTGCCGATTGGTAGGGTTTAGCTGTGACTGTTACTACCGCTCTTTACCGTAGATACCGCCCCGATTCGTTCGCGGACGTTATCGGGCAGGAACATGTCACCGAGCCGCTGATGACGGCCCTGCGCAAGAACCGCGTGAACCACGCCTACCTCTTCTCGGGCCCCCGCGGCTGCGGAAAAACCACCTCTGCCCGCATCCTGGCCCGCTGCCTCAACTGCGCCGAAGGCCCCACCGACACCCCGTGCGGCGTCTGCCCCAGCTGTGTCGAACTGGCCCGCGGCGGCTCCGGATCCCTCGACGTCATCGAGATCGACGCCGCCAGCCACGGCGGTGTCGACGATGCCCGCGACCTGCGTGAGCGGGCCACCTACGCCCCGGTCCGCGACCGCTACAAAATCTTCATCATCGACGAGGCCCACATGGTCACGTCCGCCGGTTTCAACGCCCTCCTCAAGATCGTCGAAGAGCCGCCGGAACACATCAAGTTCATCTTCGCCACGACGGAGCCGGACAAGGTCATCGGCACCATCCGCTCCCGCACGCACCACTACCCCTTCCGGCTTGTGCCGCCGGAGCCCCTCATGGCGTACCTGGAGCTGCTCTGCGCGCAGGAGAACGTCCCGGTGGCTCCCGGTGTGCTCTCGCTCGTCATCCGTGCCGGCGGCGGATCGGTCCGAGACTCGCTCTCGGTACTCGACCAGCTCATGGCAGGCGCCGGACCGGCCGGACTCGACTACGAACTCGCCGTCGCACTTCTCGGCTACACCCACGCGTCGCTGCTGGACGATGTGGTCGAGGCCGTGGCCGCGTCCGACGCCGCCACCGTCTTCCGTGCCGTGGACCGGGTCATCCAGACCGGCCACGACCCCCGTCGTTTTGTCGAGGACCTGCTCGAGCGCTTCCGCGACCTCATCATCGTCCAGGCCATGCCGGAAAGCGCCCAGTCCATCCTCCGTGGCATGCCCGCAGACCAGATCGCCCGGATGCAGAACCAGGCGCACAATCTGGGTGCGGCCGAGCTCTCCCGCGCGGCCGACGTCACGAACACCGCCCTGACCGAGATGACCGGGGCCACCTCGCCGCGGCTCCACCTTGAACTGCTGTGCGCCCGGATCCTGCTGCCCTCCTCGGAGCAGAGCGAACGCGGCATCGCCGCCCGGATCGACCGGGTCGAGCGCCGCCTGAACTACGCCGGGAACGACGTCGGCGCTCCCGCCGCCGCTCCGACGGCTCCGGCCCCCTCCCCTGCGGCTGCACCTGCCCCGCCCGCGGTCCAGGCTGCGGTCCAGTCCGCCCCGCCGGCCAGCCGCCCCGAGCCCGCCCCATCGGCTCCTTCCGCGCCGGCGGCGCGGGACGCCGAACCGGCCCGCGAGCCGCTCACCGCCCCGCGCGTCAGCACCAGCGACTGGCCCGTCGATGACGCCGCGGCTCCTGCCCGGACAGCATCGGGCCCGGCTTCAGCAGCTGCGGCGCCCGAACAGCCAGCCCCGGCGCAGCCGCAGCGCGCGGCCGCGCCAACGCCAGCAGCGGCGCCTGCGGCTGCGGTCGCTCCCGCTGCCCCGCCGGCCGCCGGAACCGGGGCCGACGTCGAGGTCCTCCGCCGCGCGTGGCCCGAGATCTTGCAGACGCTGACCAAGATCAAGCGCAGCACATGGGCGTTGGTTGAGCCCAACGCCCAGGTCGGCCACTTCGAGGGCCAGGTCCTGACGCTGGCGTTCACCACCTCCGGTTTGGCTGGCGCCTTCGGCCGGGCGGACCACGCCGAGAACCTGCGCCAGGCGATCCACAAGACGATCGGCATCGACTGCCACATCACCGCCGTCGCGGCCGGCAGCGACAGCTCAGCGAGCTCTGAGCCAGACCCAAAAGCACCCGCTAGTCCGGATGTTCCGGCAACAACGTCCGCCGACGCGGCCTGGGGACTGACAGCGCAGACCCAGGAGACCGCACCACAGCCTGCCAGGGCCGAGGTGCCCGCAGCGGCCCACGTGCCTTCCCCGGCCACGCCGGCAATGACACCTGCCGCAGCGTCTGCGGATCTGTCGGCGGAGCGGCCAGAACCGGCGGCCGACGCTGAACCGCCCGCCCCGCGCGGATCGGCCGCCGCCCTCCCCGCTGCGCCGGTTCCCGTTGCGTCGGAGCCCACCGAGCCGGAGCCCGCTGCGGCGGTCGAGCTCTCGGGCTCCTACGCCTACTCCGATGATGACTGGGGCCCGCCCCGGGACGAAGACGCACCCCCGCTGGACGAGGAACCGCCCATGGACTGGGATCCTTCAGCGCCCGCAGGAGCCGAAACGGTGCGGCCATCGGCCGCCTCCAAACCGGCGCCGGCACGCAAGAAGGCCGCAACTCCGTCCGGCGCCCGCAGCGCCGCCGCCGCGGTTCCGTCCGGAACGCCTGCCCAAGAGGCGCCCGACGACCCGTGGGCACGCGCCGTCGAGCAGGCCCCGGGGGTCTGGGCCGTAGGCGCGGAATCGAACGTTGGCGGGTACAGCTCGGCAGCGGATGCGCTTCCGCCCGAAACCTCGCCCGAGCCCGAACCGCCCCGCTACGAGCCCGCGGCAGCCCAAGTCCCGGAATATGTCGGGGCCATGTCCGCGGCCGCGCCGGCTGCTGACAGCTCCCCGGGCGGTTGGGGTGCGCCGCAGCTGGTACCTGCCGGTGCCGGTCCCGCCGACAGCGCGGCAATCACGGCAGCCGCCATTGCCCCGATGACGGCGCCGTCGACGCCGTTGGCGGCACCGCCGTCGGCACCCGCCGCGGCTCCCGCGCCGGCAGCCGTGGGCGCCACTGCCCGGCAGAGTTTGTATCAGCGGCTCTCCAACAGCCCGGAGGCGGAGGCTGGACGAGCCAAGGCTCCGGCCCGCGCCGCGGCCGCCACCGCCTTAGTCCAGGACATCCCCAGCGCGGACGACGAGACCATCGAGGAATCGGGCGTCTTCGGCCGCGCCGCCGTCGAACGTATCCTGGGCGGCAAGCTGGTGGAAGAGCGGTCCCTGGACGGAAGTCCGCGGCCGCCGCGCTTCTAGCCGCCCCGCCGGGCCCTCCGCCCGCCCACACCCCAAACGAACGAGGAAATTGTGTACGAAGGTGCAGTTCAAGAGCTGATCGACGAG
Source organism: Arthrobacter sp. UYCu712 (assembly GCF_040547005.1). Classification (NCBI taxonomy): domain Bacteria; kingdom Bacillati; phylum Actinomycetota; class Actinomycetes; order Micrococcales; family Micrococcaceae; genus Arthrobacter; species Arthrobacter sp. UYCu712. The sequence goes on along the minus strand of NZ_JBEPOZ010000010.1, from coordinate 35,973 downwards.
CTCGGACGCCTTCCCGGAGTCGGGCCCAAGTCCGCCCAGCGGCTGGCCTTCCACATCCTCGAGGCCGACCCGCAGGACATGAAACGGCTCGTTGACGCCATCACGACCGTCAAGGAAAAGGTCAAGTTCTGCACGGTCTGCGGCAACGTCACCGAGCAGGAACTCTGCAACATCTGCCGCGACCCCCGCCGGGACCCGTCGATTATCTGCGTCGTCGAAGAATCCAAAGACGTCCTCGCCGTGGAGCGCACCCGGTCGTTCCGGGGCAGATACCACGTGCTGGGCGGCGCGATCAACCCGATCGCCGGCGTCGGCCCCGAGCAGCTCCGGATCCGGGAACTCCTCACCCGGCTCAACGACGGCGCCATCCAGGAAATCATCATCGCTACCGACCCCAACCTGGAGGGCGAGGCCACAGCCACCTATCTGGCCCGGATGCTCAAGTCGATCGGCATCGCCGTCACCCGGCTGGCCTCGGGCCTGCCCGTCGGCGGGGACCTCGAATACGCCGATGAAGTCACCCTTGGCCGGGCCTTCGAGGGCCGCCGCAACGCACTGAGCTGACCGGACGCCGGCCCGCCGTGGCTCTCCCGGCCCCGATCAGCACCGACCGCCTGCTGCTGCTTCCGCTGACCAACGGCGACGCGGAGGCCGTTCTCCGGTTCCGCGGCCACCCCGAGGCGACCCGGTACGTCTCGCACGAACCGCTGGGATCCGAGGAAAACCGGGTCCGGCTCCGCCAACTGCTCGCCGCCGCCGAATCGTCCTGCGCGGACTGGTTCAATTTCGGCTGGGCAATCGAGCTCAAGGCCACGGGCCAGGTGATCGGTGACGCCCGGACATGGAATACGGCAGCGCCGCCGGCGCCGGGCGGGATACCCGCCGACTGGGCCAGTCTCGGCTACATCGTGCACCCGGACCAGCACGGGAGGGGCCTGGGCCGGAGGCGGCAGGCTGCCTGGTCCGGTGGCTGTTCTCCGAACATGGCGTCCAAACAGTTGTCGCCGGCGTCTATGAACCCAACATTTCCTCACGGCGGCTCTTGAAGGGCCTCGGATTCCGGAAGGACCGCTATTTCACCGCGGCGCAGGATACGACCGGCAAGGGACTGCCGTCCTGGCGGTACAGGGTGGATCAAGGCTAAGCCGGGCTGGCCCCGCGGCTGCCGACCTACCCGGGCGCATCGCCGTCGGATTCCGCGCTGTTTTGCTTCACACCGCGGGTGGACATGCCCAGTCCCCGCGGCCGGGGATGGACATAGTGCCAACATGCTCATTCTTTGGCCCGCGCGGAGGACATGTCCCGAGGGGCAGGAGGACATGTCCCGTCCTGGTGCCAGGCGGAGGGCATGTCCGGACGGGGCGTGTGGCGGGGGTGTCTGGAATGCGGTCACAATTCCACGCCGGAGGGGTGGCGGCGATAAACTTGGCCTAGAAGTTACGTGGTCGCGCCATTTGGTTGCTTGGCCCAGAACCCCGATGATCCAGTGAGGGTGCGCGCATGAGTTTGCCCACTACCGAAGTCCAGCCAGGACCGCAGCCGCAGGAGCTGCCCGTCCCGGCCGCCGTCACCAAGCACCTTGTGGTGAAGAAGTTCGGCGGTTCCTCGGTGGCGGACGCGGACGGCATCAAGCGCGTGGCCAGGCGGGTCGTGGATGCCCACAACGCCGGCGACGAAGTTGTGGTGGTGGTCTCCGCCATGGGCGACACCACCGACGAGCTCCTGGACCTCGCCGCCCAGGTCACCGACTCCGCCCCCGCCCGGGAAATGGACATGCTCCTCTCCGCCGGCGAGCGCATCTCGATGGCCCTGCTGGCGATGGCCATCAACAAGTTCGGCGCCTCCGCCCAGTCCTTCACAGGTTCCCAGGCCGGCATGATCACCGACGGCATCCACGGCAAGGCGCGGATCATCGACGTCGACCCGCACCGGATCCGCACTGCCCTGGACAAGGGGCACATCGCCATCGTGGCCGGATTCCAAGGGATGAGCCGCACCACCAACGAAATCACCACGCTGGGCCGCGGCGGTTCGGACACGACGGCGGTGGCCCTCGCGGCCGCGCTCGACGCCGACGTCTGCGAGATCTTCACCGACGTCGACGGAATCTACACGGCCGACCCTCGTGTGGTGGCGTCCGCCCGGAAGATCGACCGGATCTCCAGTGAGGAAATGCTGGAACTGGCCGCCTCCGGAGCCAAGATCCTGCACCTGCGCTGCGTCGAATACGCCCGGCGCTTCGGTGTTCCGCTGCACGTGCGTTCCTCATTCAGCCAGAACGAAGGCACCTGGGTCCTGCCCAGCGCCGACGACAAGATCACGACCCAAAAGGGAGTTGCCTTGGAGCAGCCAATCATCTCCGGTGTTGCACACGACCGTTCCGAAGCGAAGGTTACGGTCGTCGGGGTTCCGGACATCCCGGGCAAGGCTGCGGCGATCTTCCAGGTCATCGCCGATGCGCACTCGAACATCGACATGATTGTGCAGAACGTCTCCACCCACGGCACCGGACGGACGGATATCTCCTTCACGCTGCCGATCGTCGAGGGCGCCGACGCCCTCGACGCCCTCCGCGCCGCGCAGGCCGAGATTGGCTTCGAAAACATCGAATACAACGAGAAGATCGGCAAGCTGTCCCTGATCGGCGCCGGCATGCGCTCACATCCGGGTGTATCGGCCCGGTTCTTCGCGGCGCTCTCGGCGGCAGGGATCAACATCAACATGATCTCCACGTCGGAGATCCGCATCTCCGTGGTCACCCACGCGGACCTGCTCGATGACGCCGTGCGCGCCATCCACAAGGCGTTCGACCTCGACACCGAGGACGAGGCAACGGTGTACGGCGGCACCGGCCGCTGAGCGGCAGCCGCTGGACCGGGCCGCTGAGCCTCAACGAACTGACAGACGACAAAGGGAGCGGCACCTGCCGCCCCCTTTGTCGTCCCGTTTCCGGGGTTGGTCTCAGACTTGTTCTTTCGGGAGGTCTTCCCGGCGGACCGCATAGCGGTGCCCGTGCGCGTCGGTCTCCACTTCGAAGCCGGCCAGGTCCGTTTCAGAGGCCTGTTCGAAGTCGTCGTGCGTATGCACCACCGGGGCGGCGTAATCACCCCGCGAGGCGGGGCCGAAAAGGAAACGCGCCCACGACGACGGATGCAGGTGCTGCCTTAAGACACCAAGTGCAATTGCCACAATTCCCACCCCCTCTCCGGCGTCCGGGTCAATCGGAACGGCGGTGGCCACAGCCGGTGCCAGTGCCCCTATTTTACGCCCGACGTCGGGGAAAGGCATGGGCGGCGACGCCCCAAACATCCGCAAGCGGCGGCGCCGCCGGTAACCGGCCAGGAAAGGGCTAGCGCAGCGACTTGTCGTCAGGGTTGCGCGGGACGACGTACGTGCTGCCGTCGGGCCTGCGGAGAGTTTCCCATTGCTGGGTTTCGGCCTGGCGCTGGGTCAGCAGCTGCCTGTTCCGCTCGGTCATCTCATGCCCGAGGGCGCTCCGGTTGGCCGGACCAAAAATTGCCCGTAGTTTTCCGGTCGCGCGCATGAACCGCTGGGCCGGGTTTTCCTTGGTCATTTTCATCCTCTCCTCAGATCGAAACACTCCATAAGTGTACGCTAATCATTAGGCCACTAACTATTTGACGGAGGCACCCCATGACCGACCTGAGCGAGGACACGCGCGGAAGCGCGGGCGTCAAGGATCCAGCAACCGATGACCTGCTGCTCGAGCAACAGCTCTGCTTCGCCCTCACCGTCGCCTCGCGCAGCGTGGTGGGCGCCTACAAGCCGGTGTTGGACAAACTCGGCCTGACCCACCCCCAGTACCTCGTGATGTTGTGCCTCTGGGAGTCCAGCCCCCGCTCCGTCCGGGACATCAGCGAAGCCCTCGCCCAGGAGCCCGCCACGATTTCACCGCTGCTGCGCCGCCTCGAGGACGCGGGCTTCATCACCCGGCAGCGCATCCCGGGGAACGAACGCACCCTTGCCGTCCGGCTCACTCCGCGCGGCACCGCTCTCCGGCAGCAGGCCACCGAGGTCCCCGGCACCATGATGGCCCGGCTGGGCCTGACCCGGGAGCAGGTCGCGCAGCTCCATGCGTCCATGATGGAACTGATTGCCGCCACCAGGGCCTCCACCGAAGGGCCGCCCCGGCGGTAGACTGTGCGTAACAGAGGAGAACTGCTGATGTTCAAGCACATGAGCCGCGCGGCGCTCGTCCTGTTGGCCGCAGCCGGATTGGCTGCCTGCACTCCGGGCGGCGGCCCCGGGCCTTCCCCCTCAGCCACCGCTCCGGCCAGCGCCAGCCCCTCCGCCTCGCCGGGCACGCCTTCCCCGGACGCCGAGACGACGTCGCCGGCGCCCTCGCCGTCCGCGGTGCCGCTGACCCCCGGCCCAGGCCAGGGCAACGCCGAACTTGCCATCGCCGTCACCCCCTCCGAAGCCGCGGCGCCGGCCAACTTCACCCTCGTGTGCCAGGACGGCGTGCCTGCGGCCGAAAGCCAGCACCCCGGCGCCTCCACCGCGTGCACGGCGCTGAAGGAAAACGCGGCCATCCTGAGTCCGGCCCCGAAGGCCAAAGACACGAACTGCACCCAGCAATACGGCGGCCCGCAGAAGGCCACGGTCACCGGAGTCGTGGACGGCCAACCAGTGCAAGTGAACTTCAGCCTGATTGATGGCTGCGAGATTGCAGCGTGGAATGCCGCCAAGGCCGTCCTGGGCTCGACCGCTGGGGCGCAGTAAGCTGCTGCACCTCCCGCACGAAGACTGGCTGCCGCGCCAGGCCGCCTACCAGCAGCGTGTCCGGCGCTACTCCGATCCGTACCTTGAGCGGCGCTCCACCGGCCGGAAGCACCCGGTGGAGGACTTCTTGTTCACCTACTACACCCAGAAACCCGGCCAGCTGCTGCGCTGGCACCCGGGCGCCGGCGTCGTGCTCTCCGGCCCCGAGGCGGCCGGGCGGGCGGGCTGGAAGTATTACCGCGCGGCCTACGACGGCGAACTCGCCGCCGCCGGGCTGCCGGCCGGCACCACCGCTGTCACGGCCGACGTCGGGTCCTTCCTCCGGGGCCGCCGGGACGCGCTGGAGTTCGCTGGCATCATTCTGGCCGGGACGGCCGCACGGCCTGCGCAGTACGGCTGCTTCGGCTTGCACGAATGGGCCATGGTCTACCGGCAGGACAAGTTCGAGCTTCGCCATGAGTACCTCCGGCTGCGGCTAGGCCCGGAGCGCACTGACCGCGTGGTGGAGGCCAACCGGATCCGATGCAGCCACTTCGACGCCTTCCGCTTCTACACCCCGGACGCCGTGCCGTTGAACAGCCTCGAGCCGAGCCGCGAGAACCAGCGGACCATGGAACAACCCGGCTGCCTGCACGCCAACATGGACCTCTACAAGTGGGCCTACAAACTGGCGCCGCTGCTCCCGAGCGAGCTCGTGATGGACTGCTTCGAACTGTCCTGGCGGATCCGGGCGATGGACATGCAGGCTTCACCGTACGATCTGGACGAGTGGGGTTATCCGCCCATCAGGATCGAGACACCCGAGGGCAAAGCCGAGTACGTGGAACACCAGCGGTCCTTCGCCGCCGAGTCGCAGGAACTGCGCCGACGGCTGCTGCAGGCCCTCGCGCAACCGCTTCACGCACTCACCACCATCAGCCCGGAAGGACCACAATGACCGACCCCCAGGATGTGCCCGATCGGCACGATGTCGACCTCACCATCCGCCTGACCGAGTCTCCGGGAGCGCCGGAGTACAGCTTCCGGCTGGAGGCCAGCGGCGGCGCCGCAACGGCCGGTTCCACCCTGCCGGATCCGGCCGCCGCCCTCAAGGCCGTGGATCGGTTCGGGGAGGACATCTTCTTCCCCAAGCCCGGGCCCCCAAAGATGTGCACGCAGCAGTACGGCGGCCCCCAGGTGGCCGTGGTGACAGGCTGGTTCCTGGGTCGCAGGGTTCACAGCGAGTTCAGCCGCACCGACGGCTGCGAGATCGCCCGCTGGCGCGCTATGGCCCCGTTGCTCGGCGGCGTCGCGGGCTCAACCGGCGCGATCTAAGCTGGCCCCGGCCCCGCGCGGGACGCGAAAACGGCAATGGCCGGCGGTGGAAGCCGCCGGCCATTGCCGTTTCGAGGTGCTGGACTGCGCCTAGAGGGAGTTGTTCGGAGCCCGGTTCAGATCCTGGTTCTGGATCTTGCCCTTCTCCTTCTTCACCTTCTCGCCCTTGTCTTTCTTGTCCTTGCCGTCGTGGCTGCCGCCGTCGCCACTGTCACCGGGACCGTCATTGTACTCCTGGTCCTCGGAGGTGGGCGGCACCACCACAGTGCCCGCAGGGGTCACCAGCACGCTGACGAACGTCGGGTCACTGGCCCCGGCGAATGTCACCCGGCCGATGTAGGAACCGACTGCCAGGTTTTTCCAGTTCAGCGTCACCGCACCGGATTTTCCGTTGGCGAGCCGCAGCGGGTTCGGGTTCAGGCTTGCATTGCCCACACTGGGAACCAGCACTGATGCGTCGACGCTTGCCTTGGTGGCCTGGCCATTGGGGCTGGCGTAGAGGTTCGCGTAGATCGTGTAGGTGCCCGGCGCCGGGTTGGGAACGGAGGCAGACTCGCTGGCCGACGACGTTGCGACGGTCATCACACCGGTGGGGGTCTCCACCCACATGTCGAAGTCGGCGTTCGGATCCGAGGAAATGACCGAGAACTTCGCCAACGGACTTCCGGCAGGAACCTGGACGGTCTTGACGAAGTTCGACGTGTCGGTGACGCCGGTGAACGGGCCCGGGACCAGCTGGACGGCGGAGGAATCCGCCTTGGAGAGGCCGTCAAGTGTCATGTTGACCGGGCCGCTCGTTCCGGAGACCACACTGATGGCACCGGAACCCGTGCCGCCTTCTGATGTAAAGGCGACATCCTTGGCTGCGACCGCGGACTGCGGACGGACGGCGATCGGCGAGGCGACGTTCTTGTTGGCGCCCTGCCAGGTGAGCGAGCCCGTGGCGAACTTGCCGAGGGCTGCGTTCTGGTTCTCAAAGGAGACCTTGAAGGTCTTCTTCTCGCCGGCCGTGCTGAAGTTCAGGACGCTGGGGGTCACGGTGACCTTCACGCCCGGAACGTCAGTCTTGACCCGGTAGAGACCCGGAGTCAGGGCGGTCAATGTGCGGGTGACCTCGATCTTGCCGGTCAGGTTGCCCAGCGAGAAGGACGGGACATTCATGTCCCGCGCTTTCGTGGTGCCGATTCCCGGGATGCCCAGGTCGACTCCGGTGCCCTGGATGAAGGCCAGGTAGTCATCGGTGGCGGCGTCGTAGACCAGGCCCGGGTCCAGCACACGGGCGGGGTCCACCTGGCCTGCGCCGGTAGCGAGGACATCCGTGTCCTTGGCACCGTTGGCGAGTTTGACGTCGCTTGCGGTGGTCATCATGGCGGACTTTACGGTGGCGGGTGACCATTTGGGGTTCTTGCCCAGGATCAGGGCACCGAAACCGGCAACGTGCGGTGAGGCCATCGAGGTTCCGGACATGAATCCGTAGTTGTCTCCGCCCGTGCCGATCGGTGAAACGCCGGCCAGCACTGCCACGCCCGGAGCTGCAACGTCCGGCTTGAGGAGGTCGGATCCGGTGGCGAGGAGCGGTCCACGGGAGGAGAATCCGGCGATCTGCGGCTGCGCCTCCAGCGGCAGGCCGGTGGTGTCCTTGTTGACCAGGGACACTGTGATGGCCGGGTTGGCCGCAACCTTGGCCTTGATGGTTTCGGTGGCCGGCGGGTTCACGTGGACGGTCGGGACAGCGTGCTTGTCCGTGTCCAGTGAGGAGTTGCCCAGGTTCACGAGGATCATGCCGACGCCGCCGCCGCGGGCAACCTCGGCACTCTTGGCGGTACGGTCAAAGACACCGCGGTCACAGACCACGACCTTGCCGGCGATCTTGGCTGGGTTTAGGGTGTTCGGCCCGCAGAGTGCAGCGTTCGCGTCGCCGGCGGTGGAAGCCGCGGTGGCGGACAGCACAACCCCGGCCTTCGCGACCTGGCGGTTCATGATGCTGGCTCCACGGAACTTGGTGCCGTCGGAGAACTCGACGGTGCCCTGCAGCTCCTGGGAGAAGCTGCTGGCGGCCACCGTGGTGACCCACGGTGCGCCGTGGTTCACGGTGCTGGCCGTCGGGCCGGAGTTGCCCGCCGAGGCTGCGACGAAGATGCCTGCGGAGGCGGCGGACAAGAACGCCATGGACACCGGGTCCGTGGTGGTGGTGGTGGATCCGGAGATCGAGTAGTTGAGAACGTCCACGCCATCATGAATAGCCTGGTCGACAGCAGCCACGGCCGAGGAGCTGTAGCAGCCGCCGGTGTTGGGGTCGGTGTCCTCCCAGCAGACTTTGTAGATGGAGAGCTTCGCTGCCGGGGCAACGCCGCTGGTCAGGCCGAAGCTGCGGCCGTCGACAAAGGTCTCGACGTTAGTGTTGCCGGCGGCGGTGCTGGCCGTGTGGGTTCCGTGGCTGGCAACGTCAACGGGCGACAGCAGCTCTTCCGGCGCCCGGCCTCCCGGCGGGACGTACTTCAGGAAGTCTTCGGCGAAGTAGTGGGCGCTGAGGACCTTGGAGTTGCAGGCCGAACCGTCGAAGTCCTGGCCCGTCTGGCATTCGCCGACAAAGGTGTCGCCGTCGGACTTGAGCATCGCGATTTTGCCCTCGTCGTTGCGGTACGGCACGCCGACGACGGGATCACCGACGAGGGGCTTGACCTGCTCGCCGGCGAAGAAGGGGCTGGACGGGGTGTAGCCGGTGTCGATGACGCCGACGACGACTCCCTTGCCGGCAGCTTCCTGGCCGCCGAACTTCGTCTTCCAGGTGCCGTCGGCACCGCTGAGCTTCAGGAAGTCAGTGCTGGAGTAGTCCGGTGCGTTTTCCGTGTCCGGAGCAACCACCAGGACGCCGGGGTCCTTGGCCAGTTTGATGGCCTGGTCCGCCGTCAGGTTCGCGCTGAAGCCATTGACCGCGGCCGTGAACTGCCGCTGGATCTGGACGTTCTGCTGCCCGGCGACCTCAGTCTGCTTCTTCTCGAGGTGGGACTCGTACTGCTTGACTTCGGCCTTGTTGGCATCGAGCTTCTTGCCCGATTCCGGCTTGGTGGCCGGCAGTCCCGCCGTGCCGCCGTCGTACGTGGCGGCCGGCTTCTCCGCCAGGACCACAATGTAGCGGCCGTCCCGGTAGCTGTTCGGATTCAGGCTCTTCTGCGCAACCCCCGCGACGGCTGTCCCTTGTGAGGGAGCCGCGGTGGCGGGTGCGATGGCAACCGTTGACAGGAGAACCGGCAAGCCCAGGGTCAGTGCCGCGGCCCTCCGGAGTCCCCCGCTTCGAAGGAAGCTCTTTCCTGGTGATTTCACGAGTGATTGGAACCTTTCATAGGGAACGGTCGCGGCGTCCCTGCCGGGTGCTGCGGACTGGCGGGACAATAGGAGCAAGTAGCTCACGCGGCCCCGACGGATACCAGCCGAGACATACAGTACAGACTGAGAGCGAGATATGACATAGAACACTAAGGGAAAATCAAAATTTGTCACGCCCCTCAACAAGAGGGCTCGTGAACTGCGCTGCAGACCGGGACAGGGGGGCGGGACAAGGAAGCGCCATGGGAGCGGTGATCGGCTCCGTCGCGCTACTGCCGGGGCGTCCTGACCACTTCGCTGATCCAGGCGCGTGTCTTGTCATCGAGGGGTCCGGCCACGTTGCTTGCCCTGGCCGCGCGATCCGCTTTGATCTTCTGCAGGACCATCCGGCCCAGGCCCGCAAACACGGCGGCGGCGACGACGGGAAGCAGCACGGATTTCGATTTCTCAGACATGGCCACATCCTACTGACCGGCCCCGACGGAGGCCATAGCTCCGGGGCAACTCGCCGGGCCGTCGCCCGCGCCCGGTCACAGTCAGGGCCCGAATGCGGCCCGCGGCACCACGGCCGGTAGAATGGACTTGCAAGCTCGCGGAGCGCCCGATCCCGTCTGTTTTTGACACCGTCAATTGACACAGTTCGACGGACCGTCTGATGTTCACCATCCGACACCGACCGGCGTGAGACGGCACCACTCCGCTGCGCCCTTACCCAACGCTCACGCACAGGAGTTACCGGATGCCCCGGATCGTCGTCGACGTCATGCCCAAGCCCGAGATTCTGGACCCGCAGGGGAAGGCCATCGTGGGTGCACTCCCCCGGCTGGGCTTCACCGCCTTCAGCTCTGTCCGACAGGGCAAGCGTTTTGAACTGACGGTCGACGGCGAGGTGACCGAGGAAATCCTGGCCCAGGCCCGGAACGCCGCGGAGACGCTGCTGTCCAACCCCGTCATCGAGGACGTCGTCAACGTCGAGGTCGTCGAGGCCTGAAATGACTGAACTCCCCCTGATCGGCGAGGCAATCGCCGTCGCCGCAAACCCCAGGCTCGCTGGCGCCAGGATCGGTGTCATCACCTTCCCCGGAACCCTTGACGACCGCGACGCCGCCCGCGCCGTCCGCCTTGCCGGCGCCACCCCGGTGGCCCTCTGGCACGCCGACACGACACTCGGCGACGTCGACGCCGTCGTGATCCCCGGCGGGTTCTCCTACGGTGACTACCTGCGGGCCGGCGCCATTGCCCGGTTCGCACCGCTGATGGCCAAGGTCATAGACGCCGCCAACTCGGACGCCAGGCTGCCCGTGCTCGGCATCTGCAACGGCTTCCAGATCCTCACCGAATCGCACCTGCTGCCCGGCTCGATGATCAAGAACGACCGCCTGTTGTTCATGTGCCGCGACCAGGTCCTGCGGGTGGAGAACAACACCACCGCGTGGACCGGCGACTATGCGGCCGGCCAGGAAATCACGGTTCCGCTGAAGAACCAGGACGGCCAGTACATCGCGGACGACAAGACCCTGGACGCTCTGGAGGCCGAAGGCCGGGTTGTGTTCCGCTACGTCGGCTTCAACCCGAACGGCTCGCGCCGCGACATAGCCGGCATCTCCAACGCCGCCGGCAATGTCGTGGGCCTCATGCCGCACCCGGAACATGCAGTGGAAACCGGGTTCGGCCCGGAGATCGGGTCAAGCACCGAGGGCCTCGGCTTCTTCACCTCTGTACTGAACAAGATCGTGGGAGACAACAAATGACGGAGACGTCGACTGGCCGGACGGCCGGCACCGCCACCGAGACCAAAAAGTTCAACATCGACACCGTCGTAAACGCGGCCAAAACCCCCGACGTCGAGCTCCCGTGGGCCGAACTGGGGCTGAAGCAGAACGAGTTCGACGAGGTCGTCAAGGTCCTGGGCCGCCGCCCCACCGGAGCCGAGCTCGCCATGTACTCGGTGATGTGGAGCGAGCACTGCTCCTACAAGTCCTCGAAGAACCACCTGCGCCAGTTTGGCGAAAAGGTGACGGAGGAGATGAAGAAGGACATGCTCGTGGGGATCGGCGAAAACGCCGGAGTCACCAACCTCGGCGACGGCTGGGCTGTGACGTTCAAGATCGAGTCCCACAACTCGCCGTCGTTTGTTGAGCCCTATCAGGGGGCCGCAACCGGCATCGGCGGCATTGTCCGCGACATCATCTCCATGGGCGCCCGCCCCGTGGCTGTGATGGATCCGCTGCGCTTCGGCGCCATCGACCACCCGGACACGGCCCGCGTCATGCACGGCGCGGTGGCCGGCATCGGCGGCTACGGCAACTCGCTGGGCCTGCCGAACATCGGCGGCGAAATGGTCTTCGACTCCGTGTACCAGGGCAACCCGCTGGTCAACGCACTGGCCGTCGGCGTGATGCGCCACGAAGACATCCGCCTCGCCAACGCCACCGGCAAGGGCAACAAAGTGGTGCTCTTCGGCGCCCGCACCGGCGGCGACGGAATCGGCGGCGCCTCGGTGCTGGCCTCGGAGTCCTTCGACGACACGAAGCCGTCCAAGCGCCCCGCCGTCCAGGTTGGCGACCCGTTCGCCGAAAAGGTTCTGATCGAGTGCTGCCTCGAGCTGTTCAAGGGCTCACTGGTGGAAGGCATCCAGGACCTCGGCGCTGCCGGTATTTCCTGCGCCACGTCCGAGCTCGCCTCCAACGGCGACGGCGGCATGGAGGTCGAACTGACCTCGGTCCTGCTGCGGGACCCCACCCTGACCCCCGGCGAAATCCTGATGTCCGAGTCGCAGGAACGCATGATGGCAGTGGTCACCCCCGAGAACATGCCCGCTTTTGAAGCGGTCATGGACAAGTGGGCCGTGGAGTACTCCTGGCTGGGCGAGGTGACCGACACCGGCCGCCTGATCATCACGTGGGAAGGCGAAGTCATTGTCGACGTCGACCCGCGCACCGTGGCCCACGACGGACCGGTCTACGACCGCCCGTATGCCCGCCCCGAATGGCAGGACGCCGTGCAGGCCGACGTTTTCACCGGGTCCGTGCAGGACTCCGGCCGCCCTGCCACGGCCGAGGAACTGGCCGCGGCCATTGCCGAGCTCATCGCCTCGCCGAACATGTGCGACAAGTCCTGGATCACCAAGCAGTACGACCGTTACGTCGGCGGCAACACCGCCATGGCGTTCCCGGACGACGCCGGAGTGGTCCGCGTGGACGAGGAGACCGGCCTGGGCGTTGCCCTGGCCACCGACGCCAACGGCCGCTACACCTACCTCGACCCGTACCACGGTGCACAGCTGGCGCTGGCCGAGGCGTACCGCAACGTCGCCACCTCCGGCGCCGTGCCGATGGCCGTCAGCGACTGCCTGAACTTCGGCTCCCCCGAGGACCCCGACGTGATGTGGCAGCTGGCCGAAGCCATCCGCGGCTTGTCCGACGCCTGCATGGTGCTCGGCATCCCGGTCACCGGCGGCAACGTCTCGCTGTACAACCAGACCGGCACCACCCCCATCCACCCCTCCCCCGTGGTGGCGGTCCTGGGCAAGTTCGACGACGTCGCCCGCCGCACGCCGTCGGGCTGGCGCGAGGACGGCCAGGCCATCTACCTGCTCGGCACGACGGCGGCAGAACTGGACGGTTCGGAATGGTCCAACCTGCGCGGACACCTCGGTGGCCTGCCGCCCAAGGTTGACCTCGCCGCGGAACGCGCGCTGGGTGAAATCCTGATCAACGCCTCCCGCGATGGCATGGTGGACTCTGCACATGACCTCTCCGAAGGCGGCCTCGCGGCAGCCCTTGTGGAATCCTCGCTGCGCTACGGCGTGGGTGCCCGGATCGCGCTGCAGGATGTCCTGGACCGCGACGGCGTGGACCTGTTCACGGCCCTGTTCTCCGAAACCCAGGGCCGCGCCATCGTCGCGGTTCCCCGCTCGGAGGAAATCCGGTTCAAGGACATGTGCACCGCCCGTGGCTTCGCGCACGTCCGGATCGGCGTCGTCGACGCGGACAGCGGCAAGCTGGAGATCAACGGCGTCGAGACCATGAACCTCGATGCGCTCCGGGAAGCCCACGAGGCCACCCTGCCGAAGTACTTCGGCTAAGGCCCGCCCCCGCACCTCCATGGGTTGCTCCGTAACTGCCCTTTTGAACCCTCAAAACGGGAGTTACGGAGCGATCGTTCGTCAACGGCCGGTTCCGGCAGGCCTGCGCGTACGATCGCCAGCCGGAGGAGCGTCTCTTGCGGCAAATCGGCCCCGACCCTGATGAGCTGGATGGCTTCCTTCGCTTTGCGGATGCCGGGCTTTCCCTTGTGCCTGTAGATCATCCGCTGGAGGTCGCCTATGTCGCATTGCGGCATGTCCCTGCCCTCACGATCGGCCCGCGGCACGCGGACGCAACTGTCCCCCATGGCCACCAGACGGCTCCTTTCGCGGCCGGCGCGGCAACAAGAGCAGTTCCGCGGCGGTGAGGTGGGATGCGGCGCATCTCGTGTTGACCTCAATGAACGGCCGCACCCTGACACTCAAAGGGAGCTCCGGCGTCGGGCTGTTCGAACGGATGCCTCTGCCCTGCGTCCGGAGCGATGCGTGGCGGAGCCGTTTGGGCTTCACCCCGGCGAGGCGGGCTTCGGCAACCGTGAGCGGACGGCCCTCGAGTTCCTGCGGGAGCGGGCGTGCAGTCTTCATGCCCTCATGAGAGCAGCACGGAGCCTCGGCCGCAGAAGTTATCCCCAAGCCTCATCGATTGGGGGGAGGTCAGTCGTCGCTGCGCAACTCACGCTGCCGGGCACTGAGAAGTTCGAGTTCGGGCCGGGCCGCGACGAAGCGCTCGACGGCGGTGAGCACCTCCACCAGGTGCGCCCGGTCCGCCGCCACCAGTCCGGCGCCCAGCTGAGTGCGCCGGTACTGCTCGTGGTCCCCTACCTCGGCCACGGAGACCTCAAAGCGCCGTTTCAGCTCGGCAAGCAGCGGCCGGACGACCGAGCGTTTCTCCTTGAGCGTGTGAACATCGCCCAGCAGGATGTCGAACTCAATCCATCCGATCCACATGCCACAAGCCTATCCATTGCTCCGTAACGGCCGTTTTGAGGCCTCAAAAGGGCCGTTACGGAGCAATCGACGGGATTAAATGGTCAGTTCGCCCATGCGGTCCCAGCCGTCGCCGTCGAGCTGGCGGCTGATGATCCGCGGCGTCTCGGCCAGCGCCTGCGGCATGTCCGCCATGGCCTGCTGGAAGTGTGCGCTGTTGACGTGGTCGCCGGCGGCGTCGTCCTGGAATGCCTCGACGAGCACGAACTCGTCGGGATCATCCACGCCGCGTGACCAGTCGAACCACAGGTTGCCGGGTTCCTGGCGCGTGGCCCGGGTGAAGTCCTCCACCAGGCCCAGCCACTTGTCGGACCAGTCCGGCTTGACCTTGAATTTAACGACAATGAAGATCACAGGGCAATGCCTTTCGTTGGGGGTGGACGGTCAGTCCATTCGTTCACCGGGAACAGCAGGAGCTGAGGTCCCCACCGTCCCGGCTGTCCCGGACGCGGCAGCGAGGGATTGCTCGCACTCCGCGGTTGCCTCCCGGGCCCCCTCCTGCTGCCGGGGCGTCCCGACGCGTTCGGCCCACTGCTCGGCCAGCTGGAACTCCACCAGCGCTTCGGTGAAGCGCCCGGCGTCGTGGAGCGACCAGCCCAGGTCGTTGTGCAGCGACACCATCCAGCGTTTCGTACGCGGATCGTGGACCGTGGAGGCGTACTCCAGGGCGCTGCGCGTCCAGGACCCGACGTGGGCGGAGTCCGCAATCGCCAGCATGTGCAGCGCATCAACAGCAAGGAATTCCTCGCTCAGGTGGTCCGCGAGTTCTGCGGCCTGCTCGAACAACGGCACGGCCATCGCGGCATGGCCGCTCGAATTCAGCAGGCGGCCGCGTTCCAGCAGGACACGCACGGCCACGGTCGGTTCGTCCGCGTCGACCGCGTCCAGCAGGGCATCAGCTTCCTCGTAACGGCCCTGCAGTCCGATGGCCCGCCCCAGCTGGGTGGTGAGCTCGGCCCGTTCGTCGGCGTCGTACGTTCCATCTGCAGCGGCCGTCCGGAAGCGGGCTTCCGATCCGGCGGGGTCGTCAAAGCTCCACAGTTGGTCAAGGGTTTTCTGTTCCAGCATGTATGTTCTCCTGATCAGCTTTCACCTGCGGCGAGTTGACGTGCCCCTTCAATGTATCGGGAAGTGATGTGCCGTTGCGCCGCCCGGGCCACGAGGCCGCCGGCCGTGTAGAACCAGTTGGAGTGCCTGCTAAAGGCGGTGATCTTCAGGAAAACCCGCCCCGCGGCGTCGATCTCCACTTCAAACGCCTCCTCGCCGCGCTCCGGATGGCCCGGCAATGTGCCGTACCCGAAGCCGGCCCGCTGCGGCCCGTCGCCGGGCACCGGCCGGGACACCCACACCACCTCGCACGGCGCGTTGATCCGGAAGGGCCCGACGCCGAATCCGCTCACCACGCGCGCCCCGCACACCACATCGGAGTCGGTTCGGACCCGCAGCCCGGAGCGTTTCTGCAGCTCCCAGGTGAGGATGCCCTGCGCCACCCGCCGATAGGTGTCCGGGCCGTCGCCGAGGTACGTCCGGGACACCAGGCAGGGAAAGCCGTCCGGAGCCCGACCATGCTCAGTGAAGCCGACGCCCGGATAGTTCAGCGTGCCCCGCACAATGCGGCCGGCGCCGGGATCACGCGTCATGCGCCTTCGCCCCTGGCGAGCCCGGCCCAGCCCAGCTGCTCCCGCTGCTTGCGGCTGAACGATGCCACCACCAGGTCGTAGGAATCCTCTACAAGGTCGCGGATCATGTCGTCGGGCAGCGTCCCGTCCAGCCGGACGCCGTTCCAGTGGGTTTTGTTCATGTGCCATGCACCGGCGATTTCCGGATGGATGGCCCGCAGCTGTTCGGCCAGGGCCGGCTCGCATTTGAGGCTCACCGACCAGTCCGCCGGGTCCATGGCGGACAACGCGAACATCTTGGCGTCCTGCCGCGCCCCGCCCGCCACGGCGGCCCGCACCTTGAACACGGACGTTTCCGGGCCGAACGGAAAGTCCTCATAGGCGCCCGGGAAGCTCAGGCAGATCTCGCGGAGGGTGGCAACGTCCATGGCACGAGCCTATCCGCCTGCGGACTACCCCGCAGTGCGGGCATCGCCGACGCTGTGGAGCCCTTCCGGGGTGGTGCCGTTGACTTCGTAGTCGCCCACGGTGCGGGCCTTGAACACGGCCGGGTTGTGGGTGGCCACGGTCCGGGCGTTGCGCCAGTGCCGGTCCAGCGACTTGGACTTCGACGTGGCTGGCGCCCCCGTCACGTCGAAGAGCTGCTGGGCTGGGGACTGGACAAGTTCGGGCACCAGCCCAGCAGCGCCTTCTCCACAGCGATCTCGCCGCGGACAAAGCGCTGGTCCGCGGTGAGGTCCGGGTCGGCGCCGGCATCGAGCTCCCTGGCCGCTGCCAGCACCACGGACTCCGCGGCGAAGACCTTTGCCGAGAGCTGGCCGACGAGCTGCAGGATCAGCGGGTCGCTGCGGAACAGCTCCCCCGAGCCGGTGTTGAACGTGCGCTTGCGGTCGCGGACCAGTACCCGGGCGTCGGCCAGCGCCGCCCGGCCGATGCCCGCCAGGACGGCGAGCAGGACCAGCTGGAAGAATGCCGGCTCGTGCGTGGTGGATTCCGAGCGCGTGATGATGTTGGCGTCAGGAACGACGGCGTCGCGGAAGATGGTGGTCCCGGTGCCGGTCAGCTGCTGGCCGAACCCGTCCCAGTCGTCGAGAATTTCCAGTCCCGGCTGCGTGGTGCTGACCACCGCGTACTGCCGGCCGTCCACGCCCTCGGTGCTGGCCATGACGGCAATCCACTCGGCGAAGATGGTTCCGGTGGTGTAGTATTTCCCGCCGTTGAGCAGCCAGTCCCCGCCGTGGCGCGCCAGCTTGGTTCCCGTGGTGCCGATGACATTTCCGGACTTCTCGGTGGTGGCCGGCGTTTCCGAAGATCCCACCGGCCACCACCTTGGGGTACCAGCGGTTCCGGAACGCAACGGACTCCAGGCCGACGGTTTCCACAAAGGCGAAGTGCGAGCGGTACAGGTGGGCCACGGAGGAATCCGCCTCTGCGAGTTCGATGAGCAACCGGAAGAAGGGCTCGAAGCCGATGCCGTCGCCGCCGTGCTCCGCGGGCACCCGCAGCCGGCCGAAGCCTTCCTCGTTCAGCCAGCGGACCTGCTCGAAAGGCAAGGCGCGGTCCTGCTCGCGGGCGAGCGCGCCCTCGGCGATCCGGGCAAACACGGGCCGGAAGCGCTGCGCGAGCTTCTCATATTCGGCTTCAGCCGAAAGCGGTTCAGCCGAAAGGGCGGCGGTGGCGGGGACTGTGGTGTCTGGGGCGTAGGTCATACGTTTCCTCGGTTCCTGTCGGCCGGGCTGATATGACTTGAGTTAGTCCTTCCCAAACACCTCCGGAGATGTCGGGACGGGATGTATCAGATTCCCTTGGGAACCCTGGCGGATTAATCCGCGGGGTCTTCCCGATACCGTCGGAGGTGTTTGTTATGTCTGTTCAGGCCGCGGTGGCCACGGATTTGCCCGTGGTTGTGGCTGTCGATGTCGGCAAGACGGTGGTTGCGTTATCGGTCACCGATGCGGGGCGGCACCGCTTGTTGGGTCCGGTGGATTTTGAGATGACGGGTCCGGGTTTGGCGGGGGTTCTCGCGCTGATCAAGGGCAGGCTGGCGGGGGCGGATGTTCCGGTGAAAGTCGGGATCGAGGCTGCCGGGCATTATCACCGGCCGCTGCTGGCGCCGTCCGTGTGGCCTGCGGACTGGCAGGTGCTGGAGCTGAATCCGGCGCATGTCGCCGAACAGCGCAGGGTCCAGGGACGCCGGCGGATCAAGACCGATGCCCTGGACCTGGAGGCGATCACGGAGCTGGGACGGACGTCGGTGAGACGCTGGAACCGACGAAGGGCCGGACCAGACGCCGACCGGGCTATGGCGGACGCTCACGCGTTACGCCGCTTCTAGCTTGGCGCCCGGCCCTTCGCCCCCCGGCCGCAGCCCGAACGACGCCAGATGACCCGGTGAATGACCGAGGTCGGACAAGTCAGCGTGGGCGCGACCCGGAACCACGCCGGTCCAGCCAACAAACCGTCAGCCGTCACCCCACTCACGAGCCCCACCCCGGACCGCCCGAGGCGCGCACCGCCGTGCCCCGGACACGGACTTGACATGACCTATAGCCAGCTAGGTGGTGGCCCCTCGTGTTTCCTTATCTGGGACGTTCGTTAGCGGTTGACGGGTGTGCCCTTCAGCGATAGCCGGGTGGATGCTGCGGGTTTCGGCGCGTTCGTTGCGGTGGCGTATCCAGTCGGTGAGGTATACCTTTGGCAGGATCTTTGCGACCGCCAACGCCACGTACATGATGGTGTTAATGGCAACAAAGGTCGCCAGTATTGCAAAAAGCTCCGTTTCCAGGATCGATTCAGGAAGAAGCAGCCCGGTCGGTGGGGCCATGGTGGCGGGATTCACAGCGGCCTCGGTTCGGTGTGCGGTTGGTCGGGCTGGGATGGTGCGTGGTTGAGGTGTTTCCAGTCGGCCGTGCGGCCCATGGACATGTCGATGATGCCCTTGACGTAGATGATGTTCAGGTACATATCGAAGATCAGTTCGGGAAAGATCAGCAACGCCAGTCCTCGTGACCGCCAGCCGCCTTTCCATACCGTCACAACGCGTTCAATGGTGAAAATCAGCCCGAGTCCCAGCCAGAACGGGAACCAGACCCACTGATCCAGGGCCAGCACCATAAGCAGGATCAGCAGCAGATATGTGCTCAGGGCAATAACGCCGTATCC
Organism: Arthrobacter sp. UYCu712; assembly: GCF_040547005.1. Taxonomy (NCBI): domain Bacteria; kingdom Bacillati; phylum Actinomycetota; class Actinomycetes; order Micrococcales; family Micrococcaceae; genus Arthrobacter; species Arthrobacter sp. UYCu712. The sequence continues at coordinate 16,734 of NZ_JBEPOZ010000010.1, read as the reverse complement.
GATGCCCAGCTGCTGTGCCCAGTAGCGCAAGGTCTGCGGTGTGACGCCGTAGGCGCCGATGTTTTCCAGCGCCCCGCGCTGCCAGCGCAGGCGCTGGGCCCAGAGGGTCCGCCAGGTCGGCATGAGTTCTGTGACCACGGTGCACTCCTGCGGGGAGGTCATGAGACCGCCGAGGGATTTCAGCGCGATTGTCAGTTCGTTGTCTTCGGTCAGGGCCGCCGTGTCATAGACGTCGCCGGGCGTTCCAGGCAAGGCCTCGCCCCGGCTTTGCGCTACCGTGCGGAGCGCGGTGGGCCGGAACACCGACGCCGTCCCGGTCAATACAAACACCCGGCCCCGCCGGCGACGCATCTCGCGGGCATAGCGGATGTACTCATTGCGCTGGAACTGGCCTAGCATCCCGTGACCCTGCTCGCCATAAAAGAGACCACCGACGGCCATCAGCGCCCGGTCCGCGGCCATCCGCTTCACCGACGTGGCAAGGAAACCGTCGTCGAGCTGGGTGTCGGCGTCCATGATCATCACGACGTCGTTGTCCCCCTGCTCCGGGAGCAGCCCGCGCAGCACCTGGTTCAGGGCGCCCCCCTTTTTATGTGTATTGCCGACTGTTTCGAAAACCTCGACGCCGGCCGCCCGGCAAACGGCCAGGGTCCCGTCGGTACAGTTGTCGGCCACCACGATGATGCGCTCCGGCCGGTGCGACTGCGCCACGAGAGAAGACAGCGTGAATGGCAGAGAAGCCTCCTCGTTGTGCGCGGGTATCAGCACCGTCACCGTCACCGGACCGGCATACACGCCGCGGGTCGCCTCCATGATGACCTTCGGCGCCAGAGGCCTGACCTGGCGGTTGCGGGAGCGGCGGGTGCGGTTGGCGATGCGCTGCTCTACGAGAGCAACACCGAGGGCAAGAAAGACCACGAAGAACACCGCCGCGATGACGACCCTCGCGGGGGGAGCATCGGATGCGTAGAGCACGCCCCAGATTCCGAAGAGAACGCCTTGTACCGGCGTATCGCCGGGCAGCGGACCGACCGTCGACACCCCAGTCCACAGCGCAGCCGCTGCCGCCACGGTGGCTGCAGCGATGAGGATGCCGGCCGATCGCGGAGATCCGGGACCACCCGGCATCCCCGCTTTGCCGGGATCTCCGGAATTAGCCTCGGACCCGGATGGCTCACGCATACTTCCCCCTAAAGCTCAAAAACATCCATCAAAAAAAGAAATCGAAGACCAGCGCAAAGCCGGCCACGGGTCATTCGTCAGCGGCACGGAATTCGATGGGCGATTCCCGGGATCGTTACCGGCCAGTGATACGCACATGCCGGCTATGCGACGCATCTAACGGGTGGAGCCATCCCACCGTGAAGCGATTGCACAGGCCTGACAATCTGACCCCGGACAAAACTTGCTCGACGCCGACAGATCTCCCCCCATTGTGCTTATGACCTGCGACGATGCCTTTCACCGTACCAGTCGGCCTCCGGCTAGGATTGGCCCGACAACGAAAAAAACCTGCCCTTCGCGGATGAGCGTGTTTAGGGCGGTCTGATAGTGCCGGCGCGGGGTTGGCCGTTTGTGGTGCGGCGTGGTGCGGCGGAAAAGAGGTCAGGGCCTCTTTGGGTGTTGGCCTATCTTCGGCGCCCAGTCCGGAATCAGTGGATCCACATCGGAGACTTTTTCACGGTGCCCACCCTCGGGTTCTGGCTGCTGGGAAGCGTCCTGGGTCTCGGCTGGCAGCCTTGGCTGCTGATCCATGGGCCACGGTTGGCGCAGCGGCAGCTATCGGCCGTTGGGCAATCCGCACGGACGTCCTTTCCTCGAATTCTGCAACTGGCCCCGCCTGACCGCCCACTGCCCGATCGGCGGATTCAGGCGGTCATTGCAACAGGAGTCCTTCGATCAATTCGACCGGTTTTCTGAACTCTAGTCTTTTGCGTGGTCGGTCGTTGAGTTCCTGTGCTTCAGTCGAGGTCTTCGGCGCTGTGAATCGCACCGGGTTTGATCGGGGACTTCAGCTACACCAACGTCTCCATCTCCTCCGGCAAGTCCGGGCGCAGCCGCTCCCGCCAGGAGGGCAAGGGGCGCATCTTCGGCGTCTCCAACCTCGCGAAACTGTACCGAGGCCGCGCCGTCGCCCTTGCCTCCGGTGCACCGGCCACCCTCGTCCGCACGCTGCCCTAGTGCACCGGACCTCACACGGAAGCCGTGGAAGCATCCATCAAGGCCAACAGTCCGCGCCGAGAAGAGGACGCCGTGCCCGTACTCGCCGGCGAAGCCGCGGTAGCCAATCCGTGGGCCATCAAGTAGGAGGGAATATGGCAGAGGAAATCGGTCTGTTCGCAGGCCCCGGTCCCGACGGCAGCCACACCCACGAAGCCCCCGCAGCCGAGCCGGCGGAGGCACCTCAGCTGGTGTTCGGCTCAGCCGAGGAGTTCCTGCACGAACAACTCCTGCCCACCTACGTCCGCGACGTCGATGACAGGAGCGCCAAGCGGTGCATGGAGTGGTACTTCCACCCCGAGGCCGTCTCCCGGGTAGAAGCGCTGTGGCGGGCCTGGGAGCACCTGCGCCTCGACGGCGTTACCGGAATCAGCGTGTGGTGGCGCGACCGCGCCGACCACCCCAGCTCAACAGGGGGTACTAAAGAGATACGCGCCTTTAACGCGCCGCGAGATTCTCAACCCCATCGACGGATCGAGGCTAAAACATGCCGTTCGAATTTGCGGCTTTCTCAGGGATGTCTTGGATGACGTCCCAGTGTTCGACCACTTTCCCATTTTCTAGGCGAAAGAAGTCCGCTAGCGCCCTTCCTGGTTCCCCCGGATTCAGTATTAAGTGTGAGTGGGTCGCCACTATATCGCCCTCGGCGATCACCCGCTTGATCTCCAATTGAAGTTGAGGGTAAGTACTGCGCAACCAATTGACGAAGCTCACAAAGGCAGCGGGTCCGTCTTCAGCGTCCGGGTTGTGCTGAACGTAGCGATCACCGAAGTGCTCGCTCACGGCTCTCTGGGGATCACCTCCGAAGGCCGTTTGGTAGTAGTCGACGACCACTTTCTTGTTGCGTTCCAAGTCGGCCACGGGAGTCCTCTCAGGTGAATCGGGGGTCTCGACGAACTCCGGCCATTATAGGACGGGGCTAGCCGAGAGCGACAGTACTTCACCTTGGGGTAAGTCGGGCGGTGACGCCGCCCGTGGCGGTGCCGCTCATGTCGGCACTGCTCGCACCGGTTGTGTCCCAGGTAGTGCAGTTTTCCCGTTTAAGAAGCAGCGAATTTCAGGCGCAGGACACAGGAAACGTTCACATCAGCCACAGATACTCGGGTCCGGCGGGGAGTGGTCCTTGGACGTATGTGGTGAGCTGGAGCGCCGGCCGTCAGCGCTGGCCGTTGACGATGTCGTCTGCGTTGTTGAACGCCCAGGTCACCAGGGGGACCAGGAGGGTGCTCAGCTCATATCCACGCTCGGTCAGGCTGTAGTCGACCCGGGGCGGAATGACCGCCTGGGCCTTCCTGCTGACCAGGCCGTCCCGTTCGAGCGTCTTCAGCGTTTGGGCAAGCATCTTCTCGCTGATGCCGTCTGCCCGCCGTCGCAGCTCACTCCATCGCTGCCCGCCTTCTGAGAGCGAGAGCAGGATCAGGACGCCCCACTTGCTGGTGATGTGGTCCAGAACAGTCCGGCTGGGGCAGCCGGCCGGGAACACGCCGTCGGAAAACGCGAGGGGCAGGGGCCCCGGCAGGATACTTACCTTCATTCCAGTACCTTACCTGAAAGTGCGTACTCTCCATTGGGAAGCATCTTGCCTGTCCTCTGGTTATCTATGGTGACAAGGTACAAACGGTGAAAGGAACCACCCATGAGCATCGTCATCACAGGCGCAAGCGGCCAGTTGGGCCGGCACGTTGTAGAAGCACTACTGGAGCGCAACGTCCCCGCATCGGATATCGTGGCCACCGGCCGCTCCGTCGGGAAGCTTGCCGATTTTGCCGCCCGCGGCGTGCAGGTCAGGGCCATGGATTACACCGACCCTGCCTCTGTGGCTGCTGCCCTCCGGGGAGCCCGCACGGTCTTGCTGATCTCCGGCAGCGAGGTGGGGCAGCGCGTGGAGCAGCACCGCAACGTGATCGAGGCCGCGAAGGCTGAAGGCGTGGAGTTGGTGGCCTACACCAGCATCGCGAACGCCGACACCACCGGCATGAAGCTGGCCGCCGAGCACCAGGCCACCGAGGCCCTGCTCCAAAAATCAGGCGTCCCCTTCGCGCTCCTGCGCAACGGCTGGTACCTGGAGAACTACACCGAGCAACTTCCCGGCACGCTGGCGCAGGGCGCCGTTGCCGGAAGCGCCGGTGATGGCAGGGTCAGTGCCGCCTCCCGGGCAGACTATGCGCAGGCCGCCGCCGCGGTGCTGACCGCCGACGGCCAGGCCGGCAAGGTCTACGAACTGGGCGGCGACCACGCATTCACCATGGCCGAACTCGCTGCCGAGATCAGCGCCGCCGCCGGCAAGCCCGTCACCTACCAGGACATGCCCGCTGCCGACTACGCCGGCATGCTGGCCGGGGTGGGTGTCCCCGAGGCATTTGCCGACATTCTTGCCGATTCAGACCTGGGTATCGCCCGCGGGGACCTGCTGGTGACCAGCGGCGACCTGCAGAAACTGATCGGCCGCCCGGCCACCAAGTTGGCCCAGGCCGTGCGCTCCGCGGTAGCTTCCGCCTAGTGTCCGGCGCCCGAAATTCGTTTCCTTATTGTAAATGGGGCGTGGCGAATGCGGGGCGGCCCGAAGGCCGGGTTGGAACTATCGGACGACGTGCGTGAGATGTTGGCTCGGTGGGCCCGGCGGCGGAAGTCATCGCAGGGGTTCACCGGGGCCTGTGCCCCTGTACTGCCGGGTGGTGTTTCCTCAGGAGTCGCAGGACACTGACCTGCATCACCGGTCCCCTCCTTAATTACGGATCCAGACACACCCGGCTCCCGCGGGTGACGGACCAACCACCGAAGCTGGTACGGCAGGAATACCCCGGGCACCGGGTGTTCCACGGCCATACACGCAGGCAGGCTACGGAAGAAGAAGCCGCCCGCTTCCGTGGTGCGCAAGGACTCTTAGAGGTTGTCCATTGCTTCGCAGGGATTCGCTCCGGGCTGGGCGCGGTGGACGGCGTTGGCCCAGTGGCCGATCAGCCCGCCCAGGGTTTCGGCCTGGTACCCTTCCAGTCCGGAGAGAAGGTCCGCTTCGGCTGAGGCGACGCGTGCCTCGTATTCGGTGAGTGTCCGGCGTCCGGCTTCGGTGGCCACGATTTTCCGTGCCCTGCGGTCCGCGGGGTCGGGGACGCGTTCGACGACGCCGGCTTCGACGAGCGCGTCCAGCAGGTAGGTCAGGACGGTCCTGTCGATGACCAGGTGCGCGGCGAGGGCCTGCTGGTTAGGCGGGTCCCGGTGCACGACGGCCGAAAGCACCTGGAAACCCCGGATGCCGGCCGGTATGCCGGCGACCGCGGTTTCGAACCGCGTCTGGTATCCGCGCAGCACGGTGGCCAAATGCCAGCCCAGATCCCCCGGAACGGCGGCCTTCGCCGCGGGACTGTTGAGAGTGATTTCTGCCATATATCCATCTTACCGCCAACTCTTCCATTGCACAGATGTTCTGTCGCCAATATAGTCATGTTCACAACATAGTTTTCTGCGCGAAGGACACGAAGCATGAGCACCCCCCAAAACCCTCCGGCTCAGGCCCGGACCATCGGCATCCTCGGCGCCGGCCGGGTCGGCACCGCCGTGGCCCGGCAGGCACTTAAGGCCGGCTACCAGGTCAGGATCGCCACCTCGAAGCCGCCCGAGGAAATCTCCCTGCTCGTACAGATCATCACCCCCGGAGCGGAAGCCGTTACGGCAGAAGAGGCCGCCAGGGCGGATATCGTCGTCGTTGCGGTTCCGCTGCACAGGTACCGCACCCTCCGCCCCGAGCAATTGAAGGGCAGAACGGTCATCGACGCCATGAACTACTGGGCGCCGATCGACGGGGAGATCAGCGACTTCGAGAACGATCCGCGGACCAGCAGCGAAATCATCCAGGAGTTCCTTGCCGGGTCAAAAATCGTCAAGTCGCTGAACCATATCGGTTACCAGGACCTCGAAGAGGACGGCGCCGATCCGGGGACCCCCGGGCGCCGGGCACTGGCACTGGCCGGGGACGACGCCGCCGCCAAGGCCCGGGTCACCGCCTTCATCGAAGGCCTGGGCTATGACGCCGTCGATGCCGGTCCGCTGCCGGCAGGCCGCGCCTTCCAGCCGGACACCGAAATCTTCAACGGCAGCCACACCGCCAGCCGGCTCCGCACCCTGCTGGACACGGCCACCGTCCCCTCCCACGCCGGCTAGCCCACACGAATTACCCCACATCACAGGAGAAATGCATGGAAATCGGCGCCTACAGCTTTGGCAACACCCCACTGAACCCCGACGGAAGCCCCCGGTCCACGGCCGAAGCGATCAAGAACCTCTTTGACGCCATCGTCCATTCCGACAAGGCGGGCCTGGACTACTTCGGCATCGGCGAACACCACACCGTGAGCATGCCGGCCTCCTCGCCCGGCACCCTGATAGCCGCCGCCGCGGCAGCCACCAAACAGATCAAACTCGGCAGCGGCGCCAGCATCATCAGCACCGACGACCCGGTCAGGGTCTACCAGCAGTTCGCCACAGCCGATGCCCTCTCCGGCGGCGGCAGGATCGAGATCACCGCAGGCCGCGGATCCTCGGTCGAGACCTTTCCGCTGTTCGGCTACGACCTGAACGACTACGACACCCTCTACGCGGAAAAACTCGACCTGCTGCTGAGCATCAACGCAAGCAAAATCGAAAAAATAACGTGGACCGGAACCGTCCGGCCGCCACTGCACGACCTCGCCGTCGTCCCTCGACCCGCCGCGGAGAGGTTGCCGATCTGGATCGGCACCGGCGGCAGCGCCCCCTCCTCGGCTCGCGCCGGCCGGCTGGGACTGCCCGTCTCCTACGGCATCATCGGCGGGCAGCCGCACCGCTTCGCCCCACTGGTCGATCTTTACCGCCAGGCCGCAGCACAAGCCGGACACACCGGCGAAGACATCAAAGTCTCCGTGGCAACCTGGGGACTGATCGCCCCGACGAAAAAAGAAGCCGTGGAACGCTTCTACCCGAGCTGGCACAACCTGAACATCGAAATGGGAAGGCTCCGAGGCTGGCAGAACCCCGACAAAAACGACTACCTGACCCAGGTCGAAGCGCCGTACGCCTACTACATCGGCGATCCGGACGACGTGGCCGAACGCATCGTAAACCTGCACGGCCATCTCGGCCACATGCGCCACTTCCTCCAGGCAGACCTCGGAGGCCTGCCCCACGAGCACCACCTCGAATCGCTCACGCTGCTCGCCACCGAGGTCAAACCGCGCGTCCAACGCCTGCTGGCCAAGAAATAACCAGCCGTTTCCAACCACACACAAAGAGGAAAGAAGAACATGAGCACGTAAGAACTGCCCGAACTGGCCTACGACTACGCAGCGCTGGAGCCCCACATCTCCGCGAGGATCATGGAGCTGCACCACAGCAAGCACCACGCCACCTACGTGGCCGGCGCCAACAACGCCCTGGCCCAGCTCGCCGAGGCGCGCGACAAGAGCGACTTCGCCAACATCAACCGCCTTTCCAAGGACCTGGCCTTCCACACCGGCAGCCACATCAACCACTCCGTGTTCTGGAACAACCTCTCCCCGGACGGCGGCGACAAGCCTGAGGGTGAGCTGGCAGCAGCCGTCGACGACGCCTTCGGTTCCTTCGACGCCTTCCGTGCCCAGTTCTCCGCTGCAGCCCTTGGCCTGCAGGGATCGGGCTGGGGCTTCCTGGCCTACGAGCCGATCGGTGGCAACTTGGTCATCGAGCAGCTCTACGACCAGCAGGGTAACGTGGCTCTCGGCACCACGCCGCTGCTCATGCAGGACATGTGCGAGCACGCCTTTTACCTCGACTACGTCAACGTCAAGGCCGACTACGTCAAGGCATTCTGGAACATCGTCAACGGGGCCGACGTCGCCAAGCGCTTCGAAGCCGCCCGCACAGGCGCTGCCTCGCTGATCATCCAATAGCCAGCTCACCGCATTGGCCGGAACCAATGAGCCCCGGCCGATGCGGTCTCCCGATGTTGGATCCACCCAAAGCACACCCTTGAACACTGGCCCAGCCCGAAACTTTCCGCACGTCCCCTTCGCAGGGCCCGACCTCAAAATGACACCTTGGCTGCTGATGCGTCATTTCCCGGCAGCGGGGAATAGTTATTGAGTGTTTTTACCCGGCGGGACTGCCAGCGGGCCCAGTCGTCACCCGTATCGCGGGCGTCAGCACGAAGCAGCGGCAGGTATTCGTTGACCAGCTTTGAGCCTAGGAGCAGACTCTCTGCTCGCCGAACATGCTGGGACCTTGGATGCGGCATGGCGAACAGTGTCCGGCGAGATGACCGCCGCCGACGACGCCCTGCAGGAGTCGCCCAGCCTGAAAGACCTGCGGACCCGTGTGGCGGGCATGATCCCGCGCGTGGATCTGTCCGAGCTGGTGCTCGAGGTGATGGGCTGGCACCCCCGGCACAGCGGAGCGGACGACGGGTGGCCTCCCGCCGCGGTCCGCGTAGGCCGCTGGCGACTCCGGTGCCGGAGCAACTGGTTCAAGACCTATTACCTGAGCCAGCTTGAGGTGCCAACCGCCTTGTTTCTCAGGGTTGCCGGGGTTCTTGTCCGTCGTCTTTTTGGGGGATGATTCCGGAGCGGCTGAGCAGTGCCCTGGTTTTGGCGTGCCGTGGGTTGGTGAACACGGTCTCGGGTGGTCCTTGCTCGACGATGATGCCGTGGTCCATGACGACAATCCGGTCGGCGATTTCGCGGGCGAACTGCATTTCGTGGGTCACGATCACCATGGTTGTTCCCTGCTGGGCGATCTTCTTGATGACGGCGAGAACCTCGCCGACGAGCTCGGGATCCAGTGCCGAAGTCGGCTCGTCGAAGAGCATCACGCGCGGTTCCATCGCCAGGGCCCGTGCGATGGCAACGCGCTGCTTCTGGCCGCCGGAAAGCTTGCTGGGAAAGTTGTCCGCCTTATCGCCCAGCCCGACGAGGTCCAGGTTGGGAAGCGCGATCTGGCGGGCTTTGTCCGCGGAGAGGCCTTTGACGTCGCGCAGCGGGGCCATGACGTTTCCGAGGGCTGTTTTGTTCAGGAACAGGTTGAAGTGCTGGAACACCATGCCGATGTCGGTGCGCTTCTTCGCGGTGAGGGAGGGCTTTTCGCTGATCAGCTGGCCCTCGCGCTCTTCGTAGCCGATGAGATGTCCGTTGACGTAGATTCTGCCGCTGTCGATGGTTTCGAGTTTGTTGATGCAGCGCAGCAGGGTGCTTTTCCCGGATCCGCTGGAGCCCAGGATGGCGACGGTTTCGCCGCGGTGGATGTCGAGGTTCACGCCCTTGAGGACCTCGATGCGTTTCTCTTGGTGGGCCTTGCCGGTGATGCGGTTCCAGAGTGTCTGCTTGGGGGTGAGCACAAAGGTCTTGTGGACATCCTGGATGCTGATGATGGTGTTCTCAGCCATTGGCCCGTGCCTTTCGTTCGAGCACTACCACGATGCGTGAGAGTGGGAGGCTGATGATGAGGTAGAGGATGGCGGCAGCGGTGTAGATAGCAGTGGTCTGAAAGGTCTGGCTGTTGAGGATGTTTGCGGTCTTGAGGATTTCGGTGACGGCAATGACGGAGGTCAGGGCGGTGTCTTTGATCATGGCGATGAAGTAGTTGCCGATCGGGCCCATGGACACGACGAATGACTGAGGAATGACCACCTTCCACAGGGCCTTGTTCGGGGTGTATCCCAGCGACAGGGCTGCCTCGGTCTGTCCGTGTTCCACGGAGAGGATGGCCGAGCGGAAGACTTCGGAGAGGTAGGCGGCATAGTTCAGGCCCAGGCCCAGGATGCCGGCCGGGACCGGCTGGATTTCGATGCCGATGCTGGGAAGGACGAAGAAGATGTACACGAGCTGTACCAGCAGGGGTGTTCCACGGATGACTTCGAGGTAAAAGACGGCGATTCCGCGGAGGAATTTGAACGTGGAGATTCTCGCCAGTGCGATCAGCAGGCCCAGGATCAGGGCCAGCGCCATGGCTCCGAGGGCCAGTTGCACCACGATGGGCACGGCCACGATCAGTGCGGGGAACACGGCGAGTGTGTTGTTGATGAAGTCCATGATGGGTACCTAGCGTAGGGGGACGGGTTGCGGCCGGCGGCGGCTGGTCCGGGCGTCATTGACGGGTAGGGGGCCGCCGCCGGCCGTACTTGCATCTACTTGGCTACGTTGTCCTCACCCAGACCGTATTTCTTCAGGATCTCCAGGTACTTCGGTGTCTTTTTTAGGTCCGCCAGGCCGGAATTGATGTCGCTGAGCAGCTGGGAATCTTCTTTGCGGACACCGGCGCCGATGATGCCGGGGAAGTACGGCTCATAGGGGGAGACAAGTTTCAGCTTCGGGTTGGGTTTCTGCACCAGGCTGTATGCAATCACCGCGCTGTCGGTGAACGCGGCGTCGACCTGCCTGTTCTCCACTGCCGAGAGCAAAGCCGCCTGGGAGTCAAAGAGCTTCGTCTGGCTTCCCCCCAAGGTTGCGATGAGCTCGGTGAACGCCGTGCCCGTCTGTGCTCCGAGGACCTTGCCCTTAACATCTTCCCGGGACTTCAGCGTGGAGTCTCCCGGCACGATCATTCCCTCACCCTGGGAGTACCAGGGGTCGGTGAAGTTGATCTGTTCCTTGCGTTTGTCCGTGATGTACATGGCATCGACAATGACGTCGGCCTTCTTGGCCATCAGCGCCGGGATCAGCGTGGCGAACTCGGTGGTGAAAACCTTGACCTTCCATCCCTTCTCCGCGGCGATGGCGTTGATCATCTCACCGTCGATGCCCTTCAGTTCACCGCCTTCCTGGTCGGTGAAGGAGAACGGTGCATCGTTGGACGTGGCGATGGTGATCGTCTTCTGCTCGCCGCCAGCACTGGAGCCGCCGCCGCTTCCGGAGCCGCACGCCGTCACGGCCAGGGCGAGGACAACACCCATCGGCACCAGGGCCGCGAATCGTTTACCGATCATTTTTGTGTTGATCATGGTGTGCCTTTGTTAGTGGGGGTTTTATCGGTTGAAGCGTTCGAGCCTGAGGGTTGCGGTGGCACGGTGTGCCTCCATGCCTTCGAATTCGGAGATGGTCGCAACGTAGTTCGCAAGGCGCGGGGTTGCTTCCTTTTCGACCCGCTGGAAAGTCAGCGGCTTGAGGAACCGTGAGACGGACAGACCCGCTGAGGACCGTGCGCCTCCACCGGTCGGCAGGACGTGGTTGGTTCCGGAAATGCCCTTGTCGGAATAAGCAACCGTCGACCACTTGCCGAGGAAGATCGAGCCGTAGTTCTTCAAGTTGTCGTGGTAGTAGCTGTCATCCGTGGTCTGGACTTCCAGATGCTCCGGCGCCAGCGTATCCATGAGCTGAACAGCGGTCTCGCGGTCCTGTGCAACGTAGACGGTGCCGTAGTCCCGCCAGGCCGGACCGGCGATGTCGCGTGTGGCGAGGGTTTCGAGCTGCTTCTCGATGTGTCGGATGACGTCTTCACCGAACGCGCGGGAGGTGGTGACCAGAGAGGCCGGGGACTGCGGACCGTGTTCGGCCTGACCGAGCAGGTCTGCCGCCACGAGCTCGGGGTCCGCGGTTTCGTCCGCGATGACGGCCACTTCCGACGGGCCTGCGAGCAGGTCGATGCCGACGCGGCCGAAGAGTTGGCGTTTGGCTTCGGTGACGTAGGCGTTGCCCGCCCCGACGAGAATGTCTGCAGGCTGTTCACCCAGGAGGCCGAAGGTCATGGCGGCCAGTGCCTGAACGCCGCCGACGGCGAACGCACGGTCCACGCCGGCCAGATACGCGGCGTGCAGGACGGCGGGGTGCCCCGCCGTCGGGCTGGTGGGCGGGGAGCAGGCAATGACGGTCGGCACCCCGGCGGCCTTGGCCACTCCGACGGTCATAAAGGCGCTGGCCAGGATCGGGAACCGCCCGGCTGGCAGGTAGGCACCGACACGGGGGACGGGGATGTACCTCTGCCCGGCAATAACGCCGGGCAGGATCTCGGTTTCGAAGTCGGTCAGGTGCTCCCGCTGCTCGATGGCGAACAGGCGGGTGCGCTCCGCGCCAGCCGCCAGTGCCTCCCGCAATGCGGGGCTCAACTGGTCACCGGTCCTGGCCAGGTCGGCGGAACTGATCTCGATATCTGTACCGGCCCAGCCGTCCAGCTTCCGGGAGTACCTGATGACGGCATCCATGCCGTTCTTTTCGATGTCACTGAGCATCCCCGAGACGGTGTCAATGACGGCTGGGAGCCGCTGGGCCGGCACCCCGCCAATGGCCGGTGCCTTGAGTGTGGTGAAGGTACCAGTGATGTATGCCTTCTCGGCGTCGTTGATCTGCATACACCCGACGCTAAACCGGCTCAACGCATCGCACAACCCGATGCATTACGATATCAACCACAGGATAATCCTGTATCAAATCGCCAGATAGACATGCCGGTGACCCATATCACCCTTGAAATCCCGGGGATCCTGCCGCCGGACGCGCTCCCCGTCAATAGCGGAAACATGTCCGCATCGGGCAAAGTTTTTTCGTGAATTCTTGCGACAACCCGGGATATCACCCCGAAGTCATAGGGTGGACCTATGACGCTTACCCAGCTCCGCGCGTTTCTCGCAGCCTACGACCTTGGTTCGTTCACCGCCGCCGCGGTGTTACTGAAAACCAGCCAAGCCTCTGTCTCCGAACTCATCAGCCGGCTAGAGCAGGAGCTTGGCCTGAGCCTGTTCACCCGCGGCAGTCGACGTCTCATTCCGACCAACTCCGCGGTCGAGCTGTGCGATCACGCCCGGCAGTCGGTGAGCTCCTTTGATAATGGGATCCAGGCACTGCAGTCGATCTCTTCCCTGGAGGGAGGCGTCTGTACCTTCGGTGTTTTGCGCAACGCCGGATACTACGACCTCTCCGATCTCGTACAGCGCTTTCACAAGCGCTACCCGAAAGTAAAGGTGCGTCTGGTCGGCCTGAACTCCTCGCTGGTCGCCGAGTCAATAGCGAACGGCGAGATCGAAGCCGGACTCGTCGCCCTCCCTGTCCTGGAGCGCGGGCTTATGATCAAACCGCTGTTTCGCGACGAGGTCCTCTACGCCTCGGCGCACCGGCCCACCAGCCAAGGGCCCATGACAATTGACGAAATGGCCGCGGCAAAACTGGTGCTCTACGACGCCTATGCCGGCTGGAAGGACCCGACACGCGCTCAGATTCAGGAACGGGCCCAGCTGCGCGGCCTAAATATCGACCCCTCCATTGAAGTCGAACATGTCGAGACCGCACTTAGCCTCGTCGCAACAGGTGCAGCCGACACCATCGTGTGCAGGACAATCGCCGAGGGCCCGTCATTCCCCCGGAACATCAAGACTGTCCCATTCGCCGAACCTCTCTACGACACCATCGCACTGGTCCAGCGTGAGTCCTCCTACCTATCGCCCGCTACCCGAAAAATTGCCGAACTCGCCGAGCGAACACTTTTGGCCAAAGTAGGACCGGAGCAAAAAGTGCCCGGCCGGTAATACGGCCCGGTACTCCTGTCGGTATCCCTACCCGACAAGTAAGTAATGAGGGACCGAGCAGGGAGCTTGTGGGAGTCGTTAGTCCTGGGTGCTGGCCCAGTGTTGCGCTTCGATGCCTGCGATGCGCCGGTACAGGGTCGCCCGGGCCATGCCGAGGTCCCGGGCAACCTGGGTGGCCGGCTGGCCGGCGTCCATCAGGCGGCCGTCATTGTTGATTTGGCTGTCGGTGAACCGTTCCCTGCGCCCGGCCAAGTCCCTGCCCGCGGCCCGGCGCTCGGATACCGAATCGGTGATCCGTTCCCGTTTGATTTTCTGCGCCGGCGCTGCCATCACGGTCAAGACCATGGACCCCATCGGCGTGCCGGTGTCCACGTCCCCGCCGCCGAGATTCAGCACGCGCAGACCGGTCTTCCGCTCCCGCAGCATGGTGGCCAACTCCAGCATGTTGGCGGTGGACCGGCCGAGCCGATCCAGTGTGGTGACGACCAGGGTGTCGCCCCCATGCAGTGCATCGAGAGCCGTGCCAAACGCCGGCTTCACTACCCGGGCGCCGCTGACCCCGTGGTCGGTATAGAGGTCATCCCGGCGCACTCCGGCAGCCAGCTGGTCCGCGGTCTGCCGGTCAGAGTCCTGGGTCCGGGGCGATACCCGGGCATATCCGATGAGCTTGCCCATTTCCGCCTCCAACGTGTCCCGCAACAGTAGTTGACTACCTCAAGCCCGCGCCGCACTTGCGGGACATAGTAGCAAGACACCCCGGTTGTTGAAACGTCAAGGACGCCGGGTGCCTCGACCGCAGGTCTTGCAACGCTAGGGTTTCGGGACGATCTGGAGTGGAGCGCATAGGCACGCGGGATTCTGTTGATCGAAGCAACACCTTCTTTCAAGGTGGTTCGACATGTATTTCAGCTCCTCGTCAGCAGCAGGCATCCGGTTTCTTGCCTCGGTAAAGCACGGGCATGGTCTCAAACCGTCCACCCGACATGCTGGCATCGATAAAGAGGTCGGCTGCCGCTGGCTGCGCGAGGAATACTTGCGCCTGCGTCGCAACGGCAAGACTCCGAGCGAGACGACAGCGGAGCTCGGCTTCGCCACGTCCCGGCTGGCGGCGTGGGAAGCTGACGTCGGCCACGTCAAAGACCGCCATCATCTTCGGGTGAATATTGACGAGGAGGCGAGCTTTTGGGCGGCGTTTGATCGGGGGGAATCATCGCTTTCACTTATGCGCGCATAGCGCCAGATCCCTCGGCTGCCCTCCCAGCGGTCTTCATGGGTGTCTGGCTGATCATCCTCATGGCGACTGTTCTCTTCTTCACCCGTACCAGCAAGCGGGGCTTCGGCCTCCGCTGGGGCGTCTACATGGGTCTATGGGGCGCCCTCTGGTTCGCCGGGATGCCACTCTCCGGCTTCACCTTTCAGGGTGAACTCTGGTTTGCGGGCCTCATGGCCGCACTCCTGACCGTGTCCACGACGTCCTGTGCCTGGTACGAGGCACGCCGATGAGCGCACCAGCCACCTCCGACCACCCACGACACCAGCTCAACGACCCGCTGGGGCACCCCGTGCGATTCTCCCTCACAGCAGCTCTCGCCCAGACCGAGGAAATCGACTTTGCCACCCTCAGCAACCACCTCCAGGTCTCCGACTCCGTCCTCAGCAAACAAGCGACCGCACGTGAATCAGCTGGCTACGTCAAAATGCGGAAAGGCTACATCGGCAAGCGTCCCCGGACTTGGCTGAAGCTAACCAAAGAAGGGGAACAGGTGTGGCGAAACCACCTTGCCGCGCGCTGCAGGAGATTGCCTTCCCGTCACGACAAGCCGATCACTGAATAGCGCTGACCGCCGTACCAAAACATCCGATGCCGAATCGTCCTCCCTACGTCCGGTGAAGGATCCCCAAACGGAATGGGAGGTGTCGCGTGTAGCGCTGGACCTCTGTTGACCGGCAGGTCAGGGTCTTATTCGTGAAGGACAATTTGGTAAAGGTTGTGGTCTTGCCATTTTCCGGCAATTTTCAAGTACCGTGGAGCCATCCCGATCTGCCGGAAGCCCGCCTTCAACAGCACCCGTTGCGAACCAGCATTGTGCAGGAGAGTGCTCGCCTCTATGCGGTGCAGCTCAAGTACGTCACGTGCCGTTTCGACGATAATCTGCACGGCAGCGGATGCCAGACCACGGCCCGCGTAAGCGCCATCCACCCAGTAACCTAGCCCCGCACTTTGGAACGGTCCACGCACGATGCCGGCTAAGTTGAATCTGCCGACAAGGGCGTCGCCAGCAAACAACCCAAAGGGGAACCCTTCCCCGGCATCTGTCGCAACAAGGCGATTTGCAATATCCGCAGCCTGCCACATTTCGGTGTAGTACTCCTCGGGACGCACCGGCTCCCAGGTGGAAAGGTACTCACGGTTGCGCACATACGCGGCGGCAAGCGCTAACGCATCACTCGAGCGCAATGTGCGCATACTGACATTTTCACTGAGCTGACACGGTCCAAACACCAGTCAACTGTACTCGCGGCCTACCCTCCAATGATGTCCCGGTAAGGGTTTGCGGTCGTCAAGTTCTTGAGACAGTTCGTGGTTGATTCGAGTTACGCGGCCAGGCGTTCCTGGGCACGGGTCCCATGGGTGGCGAGGGCTTCTGCCGGCGGGATGCCGGCCCGCCGGTTTGGCCTGCGGCGGTTGTACCAGCCCTCGATATATTCCATGACAGCGGTTCTAGCGGCGAGCCGGTTGCCGAAGGTGTGATGGTGGTACATCTCGGTCTTTAGGTGTGAGAAGAAATTTTCGGCGCCTGAGTTGTCCCAGCACACCCCGACGGCTCCCATGGACTGGGTGACGCGGTTCCCGGCGCACCATTTCTGGAATTCGCCAGAGGTGTATTGGGAGCCCCGATCAGAGTGAAACACCGTTGTTTCTGCTTCGAGGTACCGTGGTCACTGGCCATTGCCAGCGCGTCAGTACAGAGCCTGGCGCGCATGTGATCGGCCATCGCCCAGCCGATGATCATGCCCGTGCACAGGTCGATCACGGTGGCCAGATACAGCCATCCCTC
>NZ_JBEPOZ010000009.1:0-171481 GCF_040547005.1 Arthrobacter sp. UYCu712 | reverse complement strand
TCACAGCCCATGCCTTGTCAGAAATTTCCTGCCTTGCTGCCATGAATCAAGCCTGACGGAAATCAACCTTCAAAGGGTTTAGCAACACACCCTAGTACCAGCGCCCTACGTGCGGCTTATGCGCTGCCCTTGACGACGTCCGTCAGCCAGGTGATGGCGGCGCTCCTGGAGGTAAAGAACTGGTGCGGGTAGCGGGTGTGCCGGCTCATGGCAGCGGCGATGACCCGGTCCACTGCGCTGGATCCCAGGACCGCGATGGCCAGGACGCCGGTGGTTTGCGCGAACTCGTACCTGGCCGCCGCGCTGATCTCCACGTCGGTCATTTCGGAGAGCATGGGCATCGGGATACCCCGGCTGAGCCGTTCCACGGCCAGCATGGCGTTCTTGGCGTCGTCGACGTCCACAAATGAGCCGGGACGCCAGACCGACTCAATAATGCCCGCGCGAAGGCTCAGGGAGTTCTTCCCCATAGCGGCGGCAGTTCCTGCAGGCATCATCGCGTATATTCTAGGCCTGAGCTGCGGCGACGCCCGACCGCAAATTCCCGGTGCGGCCCGAAGAGTGCCCCCGGTCCTGGCTAGCGGCTGTTGCGTTCGATGGCCTGGCCGATGATGCGCGCGCCTTCCGGGAAGGCGCCGGGGTTGGGGCCGGCGTAGTTCAACCGGATGAACGGGCCCGCCGGTTCGGCCGGGAACCATTCGGTGCCGGCCGCGATGATGACGCCGGCACTCTCGCAGTCGCGGGCCAGCCGTTCGAGGTCGGTCCCGTCGGGCAGGCGTGCCCAGAGGTTTAGCCCGCCCTTGGGGACGTGGCTGAGGTGGGCTTGCGGGGCGTGCTCCCGCAGACTGCTCACCAGGAGGTCGCGGCGCGCCTGAAGCTGGTGGCGCAGGCTGCGCAGATGCGTCTGCCAGGCAGGCTGGGTGACGACATCCAGGGCAGCGGCCTGGAGGAGGCCGCTGACGTACATTGACTCGGCTGCACGGTCGGCCAGGATGCGTTCACGGGCCGGTCCCCGGGCGATGACGGCGGCGACACGGATGGCCGGGGACACGCTCTTCGTCAGTGAGCGCAGGTAGACGACGTGGCCGGAGTCGTCGCGCGCTGCGATGGGCACGGGGGTGGTGGTGATGCTGAAGTCGTGGGCCCAGTCGTCCTCGACGAGGAACGCGCCGTACTGGCGGACCACCTCCAGGACCAGTTCGCCCCGTTGTGCGGCCCATTGTGCCCCGGTGGGGTTCGCATAGTTGGGTTGTGCGTAGAACAGGCGTGCGCCGGTCTCCTCGAAGGCCCGGGCCAGCTCCTCCGGGTCGGGGCCGTCGGGCCCGCTGGGCACCGGGATGACGCGGACGCCCGCTTGCGCGGCGGCCAGGAGCGCCCCCCAGTAGGTCGGGGATTCCACGAGCAGGGGCTGCCCATGGCCGACCAGCGCCCTGAATATGGAGCTGAGTCCGCTCTGGCTGCCGGGCAGGACGACGACGTCGCTGGGTTGCGGCGGAGTGACCCCTGCCGGGGTCGAGGCGCCGAGTTCGCGCGCAAACCAGGACTGCAGTTCGGGAAGCCCCGGCGCTGGCGGACGCGACAAGGCCGCATCGCTCCGGACCGCCCTGGTGAGTGCCGCACGCACGAGGCGCTCTGGCAGGAGCTCCCCGTCCGGGTAGCCGGAGTGGAACGCAATGACATCGTTCGCTGAGCTGCGCATCGTGGTGGAGGCCGAGCGGGCGGGCGCCTGGGGTGAACCCAGCGCCGCCGTCTGCCAGCCGTAGTCCGACGGACGCGCCGTGCGGACGGCCCGCACGAAAGTCCCGACGCCGGGCCGGCTCTCGATCAGGCCCTGCGCGGTGAGGGCCTGAAGGGCCTTCTGCACCGTCACGGGGCTGGCCTGGTACTCGGCAACCAGTGACCTTGTGGACGGCAGGCGGGCGCCCGGCGCGGCCCCGGCGATCCAGGTCCGTAGCCGCACCGCAATCCGGGAACTGCTATCGTTGTCCATGAGAGACAATAGTAGCGCTACTACGCTCGTTCGGCCAGTGATACCGCCCAGGCAGCCCAACGGCCTGTGGTGGGGCCTCCTCGGAGTAGCGGCGTTCTCGTTCACCGTGCCCTTCACCAAGGTGGCCGTCGAGGGACTCTCGCCGCTGTTCGTCGGATCCGCCCGTGCCGTGATCGCCGCAGTCCTGGCCGCCGTCGCCCTTTCACTCACCCGGCAGCGTTTTCCCCGCGGCGCACAGTGGACGCGGCTCGCGGTGGTCGCCGGCGGGATTGTGGTGGGCTTCCCGCTGCTCACCTCCTTTGCCCTCACGACGACGCCCGCCACCCACAGCGCCGTGGTCATCGCGCTGCTTCCGGCCGCGACGGCAACGGCAGCAGTCCTCCGCGCCCGCGAACGTCCACGGGCAGCCTTCTGGGTTGCGACAGCCATTGGTGCGCTGGCGGCGATAGCCTTCGCCTTTGCGCAGTCCGGAGGCCTCGGGCAGCTGCACTGGGCGGATCTGCTGCTCCTCGGCGCTGTCGTGGCCGCCGCCATCGGCTACGCGGAAGGCGGCCTGCTCGCACGCGAACTCGGCGCGTGGCAGACGGTGTCCTGGGCCCTTGTCCTCGCAGCCCCCCTCATGGTGTTCCTGGCGGCGCTCTCCGCGGCCCAGCATCCGCCGTCGGGCACGCCGGTCCAGTGGGCCGCCCTTGCCTACCTTGGCATCGCCAGCATGTTCCTCGGCTTCTTCGCCTGGTACCGCGGCCTCGCCATCGGCCCGATGGCCCAAGTGAGCCAGATCCAACTCGTCCAGCCCGTACTGACCATCTGCTGGGCCGGACTCCTGCTGGGCGAATCCCTGACCTGGACCACCACCATCGGCGGCCTCGCCGTCATCCTCTGCGCCGGCGCCGCTGTCCGCGTGCGACAAAACCCGCCGTCCGCGGCACGGAATCCCTGACGGTACCCAAGCCTCGACGATCCTGCATCCCACAAAGGAGCAACCCATGTACATCCCAGCGCACTTTGCAGCCGAGCCCGACGCAATCCACACCCTCCTGGCCCGGCCGGCCGCATCCAACCTGGTCACCATGACCTCGCAGGGCCTGCTCGCCACCCTGCTACCCTTCATCTTCGACCCCTCGGTGGGCGAGCACGGCGCCCTGCTTGGGCACGTCGCCCGGAACAACACCCAGTGGCCCGAACCCGCCATCGGGGAGTCCCTCGTCATCGTCCAGGGCGCGGACGCCTACATTTCGCCCTCCTGGTATGCGTCCAAGGCCGAACACGGGCGCGTCGTCCCGACCTGGAACTACTCCACGGCCCATGTTTACGGGAACCTCATCGTCCACGACGATCCGGCCTGGCTCGGCAGTCTCGTCCGGCGGCTGACCGATCTTCACGAGTCCGGATCAGAACGGCCTTGGGCCGTGGACGATGCGCCCGAGCGCTTCATCGCCGGCCAGCTGCGCGCCATCGTCGGCGTAGAACTGCTCATCACCAGGATCGAAGCGAAGACAAAACTCAGCCAGAACCGGCCCGACGCCGACATCGACGGCGTGGTGGCCGGGCTAGGAACCCGTGGCCACGCGGAGAGCGCCGCAGACGTCCAGCGGGCGAGGCTAAAAGAATAGCCCCGCCAGCCCCGCCGCGCGGCGTACTTGAGATGGCCGCTGCTGACGTTCTCGGTACTGGAGTTGCTGTGCGTCCAGGTGGTGATTGTGTCCACCTGGCTGCTGCTCACCATGGTCAAGGACGACCGCATCTGAAGCGAGAAATCCCTGGTGTGGGTGGACGCGATCGTATGGGCGATCGTCGCCGCCTGGGTGATGCTGATGGCCGTGTTCACCTACTTCGCGCTGAGCTGGGGTATTGATCCCGGTCTGCCGATGTTGGTGATGGTGATGCTGATGGCCGGAGCCGCGCTGGTCCTGCTGATGGTGGTGATGCGTGCACTGCTGCGGCAGGCCACGATCCAACCTCCGAACAGCATCAGGTGCAGAAAGCCCTTGGCTCTTCCCCGGAAGCCGGGCAGGCCAGCACCTCCACCCGAACACGATCATGCTCAGGCTCCGTGGCCTCGGAATTGAACTGCTCGGATCACGGAACACGGCACTGGACGAGCACCTCTCCGTCACCCCGCCACCACTGGTCGCCGACGCACTCGGCTACAGCTACCAAGTCGCATTCCTCCATGCCGACGCCGCAGGCGAAGGATGGTCTCGCTACGTCGATCGGCGGACTGAAGCCTGAATGGTTAGTCATCCTAGGGAAACCGTGAACGGGCCGGTTACCGTCCTCAGGGCAGGCGTGAGCGCCAGCGGTCGATTTCAGCAGTGAACTCGGAGGTTTGTCCCGATTCCCCCCAAAGTTGGGCCAGTTCATTTCCTGCTGCCTCTTTCATACGGTCAAGCACGGCCGCGGCTTTCGTCTTCAAATACGCAGGCAGGGGATCGGACGTCCGCGGCCATGGCTCCGGGGCATAGGCGGCATCGCTGCCAAGCATCTCCGGTTCATTCCACGCGACAAAGAGTGCAGCGGCTGCCAGCCCTATCGAACCGTCTGGTGCCTCCAGGTCTGGCGTGGACTCAAGGACTGCGTCCAGTGCGTTTTCGATGACCGGCGCAATTGTCGCTACGGTGTTGGCGCCATCGAATTCGTAGGAGAAGTCCGCTGCGTCGTCGTTTCCAAAAACCGATCCATCCCATGCGCCCATAATGAATGCCCCCTGAGTCGACTGTTTGACCGACGATGAGCGGCCTCGCTGAGATTCTTGCACGCATACCAGTGGAGGCCAACCAATGGTTCTGCCCGTAAGCAAGGCAGGCCAGCACCTCCACCCGAACAACATCATGCTTCAACTCGGCAGCGTCGCACTTGAACTGCTCAGCGCAGGAACCACCGCCATGGACGAACACTTCTGCGTCACCCCGCCGCCGCTGGTCGCCAACTCACTCCGCCACAGCCGCCAGGCCGAATCAGGCGCGATTTGGTGAGGCTATGCGACACTTCCAAGCATGGTAGCTGCCGCTTTCTATTTCGCGGCCCCAGAGGACCACGCGGGGCTGCTCGACTACCTGGGGGAACCTGACAAAGCCACTTTGCGTCCGTGGCCGGTTGTTCGAACTCCCCTGGAGATCCTCAGCCGCGGGAAAGCCCTCGCCTCCCCGCAGGTGATGGTGATCAATCGGGACCTCGGCCCACCGGTCTCTCTTCGCCTGGGTGACGGCGCAATGGATGGGCCGACGAGGGCTGGCCTCTTCAACCGCCTCAATTGGGACCGGTTGCGCCCTTCCCTCGACGAAGCTCTAGTGGACCCGAATACCTCCCCGGTGCTCTTCTGGGAGCCCGCCGAAATCTCCATTGAAGTCTTAGGTGTGAGCAAGCTCGGGTCGCAGGCCGATGCAATGGCCGCGATATCGGAGGAATATGAACGCTGGGTCAACCGGACGATCGGCTGGATACGCCGCAATGGGACGAAAGTGCGGGGACTTGAGGGAGGGGCGGTTCGGCCGGACCTCGATATCCAGCTCGGCTTCGTTAACAGTGTTTACGCACTTCCTAGAGCGCTTCGAGCACTCGAGCACGGCGCGGTCGGCCGCTAAAAATCGCTGGAACATCCCTAATGTGTGCCATTTCCGAAGCGAATACGCACAAACCTGATACGCAGGGGTGCCAGTAGAACAATGAACATTGCATCTGATGCAGGATCGCATCCGGAACCTCTCCTCCACGCGACCGCCTCCAGGGACGTTGAAGTCCCCCCCGGAGTGTTAGACAGGGATTAGTCTGTTGGTCAACAATCATCGCTTGATGCGAATTCGTCGCTTTGCAACGCTTGGCAGAGTCGACGCCCTGCCCTCAGCCCCGCATCCCCGCCAGTTCCCCCATGAGTGACCTCCCTGGCACTGCTGGCACGGATTCCCCGGCGCCCACCAGCGCCGCGATCTCCAGACCCAGTTCCATAGTCGATCGCCCCATACCTGCGCCCGAGGGCGCGGGTAGCTGGGCCAGTACGTGCACGGCGGAGGCCTCTACGGCGAGGGCCGCTGCCTCCTCGCCCAGATGTGCCAGCATCAGGGCGGTGGAAAGGATAGAGCCGATGGGATTGGCCCAACCCCTGCCCGCTATATCCGGGGCGGAGCCGTGAATGGCCTCGAACATGCTGGGCGCCGAACCATCCAGATTAAGGTTGGCGCTCGAGGCGATGCCCAGGCCGCCTTGGATGACGGCGCCCAGGTCCGTGATGATGTCACCAAACAGATTGTCGGTGACCACCACGTCAAAGCGCTCGGGCGAGAGCGGAAGGTGGAAGCACATCGCATCCACGTGCACGTAGTCCAACTCGACGTCGGGGTACGTCTTGCTGAGGTCGTTGACCGTGTCCTGCCACAGTCTTCCGGCTTCGACCAGGATGTTGGTCTTGTGGCAGAGCGTCAGTTTGCCGCGCCGTTTCTGGGCCAGCCGGAAGGAAAAGTCCACCACGCGCTCCACTCCGACCCGGGTGTTGACCGATTCCTGCACGGCCACGGCGTAAGGTGTGCCGGCATGCACCGTGGAGCCCCGACCCACGTAGGCGCCCTCGGTGTTTTCCCGCACAATAATCATGTCGCATCGCTCGGGCGTCAGCCCGGTGATGGGCGTCTTGACCCCGGGATAGAGCTTCACTGGTCTCAGGTTCACAGCCTGCTGGAAAGTCCGGCGCATCTCCAGGATGAAGCCGCGCTCGAGAATTCCCGGGGCCACGGCCGGGTCTCCCATGGCGCCGAAGAGGATCGCGTCCTGACTACGCAGCCGCGCCTGCAGATTCGGCGTCCACAGCTCTGAAGTGCGCAAATAGTGCTGGGCGCCGGCAGTCACTTCCATCCGCTCAGTGCTGAATCCGAAGGCGGATTCGGCAGCGTCGAGGACCGCCAGCGATGCCTCGATGACTTCCGGGCCGATCCCGTCTCCGCGGATGACGGCAATCTTGTGGGTGCTCATGGGGCTCCTTGCTCTGATGATGCGGATGAAGTCATTTCGCGGCGGATCAGGGCGGCGGCAGCGCGCAGCCGTGCGCGGGCCAGCCGTTCGGCGTCGTCAGCGTTTCCGGTTTCCAGCGCGACCACGAGAGCGGCATGTCCGGCCTGCGCGGCAGCCGCGGCCTCGGGCGTGCAGAGGGCGTGCGGTCTGAAGAGTTGCTCGGTCAGCCGGACGACGGCGCTCTGCCGCTGCACGAAACCGTTGCCCGATGCCCGCAACAGGCGCTCATGGAATCTGCCGCTGAGCAGTGCGAAGCGCTGCTCCCGGCCCGGCAGCAGTTCCCGGGCCTCCGCCCCCGCAAGCTCGCGAAGTTCCGCCAGAGCGGGCGGCTCGGTCGATGAGACTCCCCTGGCAGCGGCAATTCGGTCGCAGGCGAGCCGGGCGGCCATGCCCTCCACGGCCTCGCGAAATTCCAGTGCGGCGAGCACCTCCTCAGGGCCCATCGTGGACACCCGTGCCCCGCCGCGGTCATCCGTGCGGACCAGGCCCTGTTCCTCCAGCAACCGCAGAGCCTCCCGCAGGGGTGTCCGGCTAACGCTCAGCTCGGCGGAGAGCTCGGCCTGGGGCAGCCGCTCCCCCGGCGTATAGCGGCCATCGAAGATGCGTTCCCGCAACAAGGCGGCCGTCTCTTCCACAAGCGACACCGCGCTGCGCCAAGCCGCCCTCTGGACCATCTACACCGCCTCTTTCGGTTCGTAGTCAGGGAATGCATGCGGCGGGCCAAGGAGATGTCCGGCGGTCAGGACAGCGAATCTGTCGACGCCAGCGAAGTGCCCGCGGGATCCCATTCCGGTTCTTCACTGCGACCCTGCCGGTTTACATAGGTAATTGTCAATACAACTCCAAAAATTGAGGCACCAGCATGCGGATTATGGCCCGAGCGTTGACCGCGAGCTCTGCCCACGTCTAACCTGAGACTGTTACTGGTCAGACCACTAAGGAGCGGGCACTATGTCCACCTTCACGATTCCCTACCCGGACGGACTCCCCATCGGCGAGGGCTGGGTCGATTGTCCGGACCATCAGAAGGTCGTCTTCCCGTATGATGGCTCCCTCGTGGCGGATTCCCCTGTGGGCAGCGTCGATCACGCCCGCCGTGCTGTGGAGGCCGCGGCCGCTGTGCGCAGCGAAGTAGCGGCCCTGAGCACCGGCGCCAGGCGATCCCTCTTGATGGCGATCCACGGTGCTCTGGCCGCGCACGGCCCCGAACTCATCGAGCTGCTGATTCTGGAAACCGGCAAGCCGCGCATCGACTGCAACACAGAGCTGGCCAGGTCTTTGACCACGTGGGCCGCCAGCGCCGAGGAGGTGGCGCACACGCACGGGGAGACCGTCCCGCTGGATCTGCAGCCGCTCGGCGAAGGCATGATTGGTTATTGGACCCGCCGACCGGCCGGCGTCGTCGTCGGCATTACGGGTTTCAACTATCCACTGCTGCTCGCGAGCCACAAGCTGGCCCCCGCACTCGCCGCAGGCTGCCCCATCATCGTCAAACCCGCACCGAACACGCCGCTGGCCTCGCTCTGGGCAGTGCACTTGATCCGTCAGGTCCTGATCGCGCACGGGGTGTCCGCCGCCGCCGTGCAGCTGGTCACCGGCGGCGTCGAGGTAGGCGCCAGCCTCGTGGCCGATCCTCGCACGGCCGTCGTCTCATTTACCGGCTCCGCCACCGTGGGCCACCAGATAGCTCGGGCCGCCGCACCGCGCAAGTCCGTCTTGGAACTCGGTTCCAACGCCGCTCTCATCGTCGCGGACGACGCAATGATTGCCGACGCCGTCGACGCAGTGATCCGTGGCGGCTTCTACGCCAACGGCCAGGCTTGCATCTCGGTTCAGCGCGTGGTCCTAATCGAATCCATCGCCGAGGAGTTCGAGCTCGCCCTGCTGGCACGGATGGGCGAGGTGCGTGTCGGCGACCCCCGCGAGGAGAGCACTCGGGTGGCCCCGGTCATCAACGAGAGTTCCTCCCGCCGGATCACCGGCTGGATCGAGGCGGCCCTGAAGGACGGGGCCCGTCTGCTGACTGGGGGAAACCTGATCGGGCGTAGCATCGCCCCCACCGTGATAGCAGAGGTGCCCGACGGCGCCGAGCTGTGGCGCGAGGAGATTTTCGGCCCCGTGGTCTGCCTGCGCCGCGTGCCGAGTGTGGAGACCGCGATAGAGCTGGTCAACGAATCGCGCTACGGGCTACAGGCCGCCATCTACACTAAGTCCCTTGCGTCGGCGTTCGCGGCCATCAACAAGCTCGACGTCGGCGGCGTGGTGGTCAACGAGATTCCCGGCTTCCGCTCCGACATCATGCCCTACGGAGGCGTCAAGGACTCCGGGATCGGCCGCGAGGGTCCGCGCTTCGCTATCGAGGAATTCACCGTGACCCGCATGGCCATGATCCGCCCCTAGTCAGCACCTGTGGCGACACGCCAAACTTCCCTCAGGCGAATGCGAGCCACCCAACCCAGCGAAGAGAGTCGTGCTTTGGACTACACCCAGCTTTTCCACTTTTCCGGCCGCCGCGTCATGGTGATCGGCAGCGGCAGCGGCATCGGACGCGAGTCCGCCGTGGCCCTTGGCGCGCATGGCGCGGCCGTGGTCTGTGCGGACCGCGACGGCGCGGCAGCAGCCGACACAGCCGCGATGATCGGGGATAACGCCAGTTCCATCACCCTGGACGTGCTGAACCATGAGGCCGTGGGCGCCGCTGCGCTGCAGTTCGGTGACATTGCTGCGCTTGTCTTCACCGCGGCCACTAATGTGCGCAAACGCATCGCGGACTATACGTTGGACGAGTTTGACCGTGTGGTGAATCTTAACCTGCGTGCTTCCTTTAGCCTCATCCAGGCCTTTGCGCCCGCCATGGCCGCGAACGGCGGCGGCAGCATCATCGGATTCGCCTCGATCCGTGCGGTCACGGTGGAACCGGGGCAGGGCGTCTACGCGGCCAGCAAGGCGGGCCTGGTGCAGTTATTGCGCACCGCTGCGGCCGAATATGGTCCGTCCGGCGTGCGCGTCAACGCCATCTCCCCGGGGGTTGTAGAGACTCCGCTGACCGCCCAGATCAAGAACAACACAGAATGGTACGACGCCTACGCCAGCAAGAGCGCGTTGGGCCGCTGGTCCCGGCCGGAGGAGCTGGCGGGCGCCGTCGTCTACCTGGCCTCTGACGCCTCCAGCTTTGTCACGGGGTCTGTTCTCACGGTCGACGGCGGCTGGACTGCCGTGGATGGCCGCTTCGATCCGCCAAATGCCTAGACGAACCCCGTTTGGTCGCCCCCAGGCCGGGCGCGGATCGCCGCCGGGGCAGCATCTTCTAGAATGACAGCAGTAGACCATGCGCACCAGCAAAGGGAGTCAGACCGTGGCCGATGCTGTACCCGCTGCGCCCCGCGCCAAACGCGCCTTCGAGGCGGTGGTCGATCACGTTGAACAGGCCGTCCTCCACGGCGAGCTAAAGGTCGGAGACCGGCTTCCCGGCGAGCGGGAGTTGGTCACCCGCTTCGAGGTGGGCCGCTCCTCGGTGCGGGAGGCCATGCGCGTGCTGGAAAGCGGCGGCCTCATCGCGTCCCGGCCCGGGGACCCGCGCGGAGCAGTCATCCTGGCCCCCACCGCCGCCCCGCTCAGCAAGCTCATGACCCGGCTTACGGTCTCCTCGAGCAGCAGCCTCGCGGATTTACTCATCTACCGCATGACGCTGGAGTCGGCCGCCAATTCACTGGCGGCCTCGCGTCGCAGCGAGGCCGACCTGCTCAAGCTGGAAAAGGCCATGGCACGGATGCGCCAATGCATGGCCCTAGGACGACACGAATTCAGCCGCGCCGACCTCGACTTCCATGACGTGGTTGCTTGGGCCAGCGGCAATGCCATGATCCAGGTCTCGGCCGAGGCGGTCCGGGACTCCATCGAATCGCTCATCGAGAGTTCGATTCGCGGTAGCGGTGATGACGAAGAACTGATGTTGCGCACGCTCTCCCACCACGCGGACGTCTTCGCCGCGATCCGGGACCGGGACGCGCACCGCGCCGAATTCCTCGCCCGCAGGAGCCTCTTCGAGTACTACGGCCAACTGCTAGCTGAAGACGACCGCGCGGCCCTTGCCGCGCTGGCATCCTTCGGCGCACCGACTCCGGACCCCACTGGCACCGACTAACCATTCGGCGTTGCCGGACGCGAGCCCGCGGCGCATGGGCTGCCCGGAAGGTCCCGGCTGCCATCCGCAGCGAAACTAGTCGAGCGCTGCCCAGTTTGGAACCGCGGAGGCCGGGCGCACGGATTCGTACCAGGCTGCCGCGCGCAGGATCTGGGCGTCCGCGCCCACCGGGCCGGCCAGCTGCACCCCGATGGGTCGGCCGTCGGGGGTGAAACCACAATTGACCGTGGCTGCGGGCTGTCCCGACATATTGAACGGCACAGTGAATGCGATGTGCGCCATGGTGCTGTCAGGGTCGTCGACAGGCATAGGCTGCTCGGCGGCAAAGGCGGGCATCGGCGCTACAGGTGAGAGAACGACGTCGAACCCTGCCGTGGCGGCAATGGTCGCCTTCTGCATTTGGTCGATGCAATTGAAATGGCCTATGGTCGCGGCCCCGTCGAAGCTGGCTCCCCGGGAGCACCAGCGGATGATGTAGGGCAGCACCAGCTCCTGATGATCTTGCGGCAGGGCGCTGTAGTCCGCCCAGGAACGGGTTCGCCAGAAGTTGTCGAGCCCGTCGAGCATGTCCTGGTTGATGAACGCGCCCAGATCGGTAACCTCCGCGCCAGCCCGGGCGAAGACCTCCGCAACGGCTTGCACGGCCGCCAGAACTTCCGCGTCGGCGTCGGCACCCGCCCCCGCATCGGTCTGGAGCGCCACCTTCATCCCCCTAATAGTCGGTCCGCTAATCCCCCCATCGGGGTCCAGCCAGTTCATCGGAGGGTATGGGCGGGCCGTGTAATCGCGAATATCGGGCCGGGCCAGCACGCTCATGAAGAGCGCCGCGTCCGCTGCCGTGCGGGCCATTGGGCCTGCAGCCCGGCCGAGATACGGCACGTCCAGCGGTATTAGGCCGGCGCTGGGCTTGAGCGTGGCCAGCCCCTGCCAGGTTCCGGGCAGACGAATGGACCCGCCGATGTCCGTTCCGACGTGCAGGGGACCATAACCCGCCGCAGCGGCGGCACCGGCTCCGGCGCTAGAGCCGCCTGTTGTCCAGTCGGGGTTCCAGGCGCTGCGCGTCACGCCGTGCAGGCTCGAGACGCCGGAGGAGAGCATGCCCCAGTCTGGCATCGTAGTGGAGCCCATGATGATGCCGCCGCTCTCTAGGATGCGGTCCGTGATGGGCGCATTGGCGGCTGGCACTCGCGGGCCGGGCAGGGCAGTGCCGCTGGGCATGGGCACTCCGGCGCGGGCAACATTTTCTTTGACCGTGGTGGGCACGCCGTCCAGGGCGCTCAGGGGGCTTCCCGCGCGCCAGCGACGCTCGCTTGCCCGCGCATCCATCAGCGCGTCCTCGGGGTTGAATACGAAGAGCGCGTTGAGTACCGGCTCTCGCTCCTCGATGCGGCTGATCACAGCGGCACAGACCTCCACGGGAGAGAGCTCTCCTGCGGCGTAGGCCGCCCCGAGGTCCCGGGCGCTAAGAAGATGGATTTCGGTGGACAGCGTGGCGGCCATGGTCGGTTCCTTCAATTCGGTCACGGCCGGCGTTCGTTGTGGACGTCGCCGGCACTGACTGCTGGCTGGTTTAGTGCTGCAGGGCCGCCTCACGGGCGGCCAATTCAGCTCGTAGGGACATGGTGGCACCCACCAGTGTGCGGGTGTACTCGTGCTGCGGCCGCTCGTAGATCTGCTCCGTGCTCCCGCTCTCCACGATCTCCCCGGACCGCATGACCACCACGTTGTCGCAGATGTGCCGGACCACGCCCAGATCGTGCGAGACGAAGACCAAGGTCAGCTGGTACTGATCCACCAAATCGGAGAGCAGGTTCAGCACCTGGGCGCGGACGGAGACGTCCAAGGCGCTGACCGGTTCGTCCGCGACAAGGACCCGAGGTTTGCAGATAAGCGCGCGGGCGATCGAGATGCGCTGGCGCTGACCGCCGGAGAACTGATGCGGGAATCGCTCCGCCGAATCGGCCGGCAAATCCACTGCAGCGAGCATTTCCCGCACGAGCCTGCGCTGGAGTGCGCTGTCGACACGTTGGCCCGGGGCCAGCAGGGGCTCGGCGATGATGTCTTCGACCCGCATCCGGGGGTTTAGCGAACCCATGGGGTCCTGGAAGACGATCTGGAGCTCGCGGCGCAGCTCAATGAGTTGGCTCTCGCGCGCCCCTGCCACTTCGTTGCCGGCCACCCGCACGCTGCCCGCGCTCGGCTGGTCCAGCCCGGCCAGGATTCGCAGCAAGGTGGACTTGCCGGAGCCTGACTCCCCCACTACCCCGAATCGCTGCCCGGCCTGCACATCAAAGGAGATGCCGCGCAGCGCTCTGACCTCTCCGGGCTTCTTGAACAGGGACGTCCGGCCGCGTTCGTAATTGCGCACCAAATCCTTCACGCTGATGACGGGCTCCTTGGCAGCATCGACACCCACTGACACGGCAGGTCCTCGACCGGTCGGGGGCTCGTCCAACGCGGAGCCGTCTGTCCGGCCCGCGGGGGGCGTGCTTTCGTCTACTCCCGACCCGCCGGGGTGGTACTCCTCGGCTGCAGGCTGGCCCGCGGCGGCGGAGGTCTTGAGTCGCAGTACGCTCGGCGGAACCATAGACAGGACTTCCTGGACAGTGGGCGGAGCATAGGCCGCGGCGGAGGCCACCGTGAACAGCCGGCCATTCTCATCTGAGGCGTCCAAGTCCGAGGCCGCGAGCAGTCCCCGCGTGTAGGGATGCTGCGGACGCGTAAAGACCTCGTCCGTGGAGCCCTCCTCCACCACGATGCCATGGTTCATGACCAGGACCCGGTCGCAGACGTTGGCCACCACTGACAGGTCATGTGTGATGAACAGAAGTCCCGTGCCGCGCTGCTGCACGGATTCCAGAATCAGATCCAGCACCTGGCGCTGGACCGTGACGTCCAGCGCCGTCGTCGGCTCATCGCAGAGCAGCAGCTCGGGGTCGTTGGCCAGGGCCATCGCCAGCATGACGCGCTGGCGCTGACCGCCGGAGAGTTGGTGCGGATAGGCCGTGGCAGCCTCGGCGGGGTCCGGCAGCTTGACGCTCGCCAGCAGCTGTACGGCCTTGTCCCTTGCCTCGCGGCGGCCGGACACTGTCTTGTGCTTGAGCATGACTTCGGCAACCTGAGGACCAACCTTCATGAGCGGATTCAGGGCCGTAAGCGGCTCCTGGAAGACCATGGTCATGTCGTTGCCGCGGATCCGGCACATCTGCCGGTCTGTGGCCGTGACCAGGTCCTCCTCCCGCCCGGCCAGCCGGATAGAGCCAGTGGCGTTGACTCCCGGTGGCAGCAGACCCATCAGGGCTGTGGTGGTCATGGACTTGCCGGAGCCGGATTCACCGATGAGCCCTACCCGCTCGCCGCGGTCCATTGTCAGGTTGAAGTCCCGCACGAGGGAACGGTCCTTGGTGGCAATATTGAGTCGGGTCACCTGCAGCAGCGGCCCGGTATCTGGGTTCTTCGGGGTACTCACGGCTTACCGTTCTCCATTCAGCTTCGGATCAAAGCGGTCTCGCAGGCCGTCGCCCAGCAGGTTGAACCCCAGCACCGCGACCGCGATCGCGACGCCCGGCCAGACGACAAGCATGGGGAAAGTGCCCAGGAACTGCTGCGATTCCTGCAGCATGCGCCCCCAGGATGGCACCGGCGGCGGGGTGCCGAGACCTAGGAAGGACAGCGCGGCCTCGGCCAGGACGGCGAGTGCGAAGGTCACGGAGCATTGCACCACCACCATGCCCGCGATGTTTGGCAGCACATGGCGGCGGGCGATACGGAAGGCGCTCTGGCTCGAGGCCCTTGCTGCGAGGACATACTCGGTGCTCATAACCTGGAGGGTGCCGCTGCGGGCCACCCGGGCGAAGCCCGGGATCGAACCGATGCCGATCGCGACCATCGCCGTCGTCGTGCTCGCGCCGAAGACGGCGCCGAACATGATTGCAAGCAACAGCGCGGGGAAGGCCAGCAGAATGTCGGCACCACGCATCGTGACCTCCTCGGTCGCGCCGCCCCGCATGCCGGCGAGGATGCCCAGCGGGGTGCCGATCATCACGGCAATTCCCACTGAGATGAGTCCAACCATGAGTGTGATTCGAGCGCCGTAGAGAATGCCCGAGAAGACGTCGCGGCCGAACTTGTCGGTGCCCATTAGATGCAAAGCGCTGGAACCCTGCAGCCGGTCCGTGGGGAAGGCCTTTACCGGGTCATACGGGGTCCAGAAGAGGGAGATCAGCGCAACAAGGACGACGATGACCACAATGATGGTTCCTACCGTCAAGGTGGCCGAAAACCTGTGACCGAGGCGCCTGACGACGCCAAGCGACTCGCCGGGAAATGATGCAGAGCCGGTGGATTGGGACATTAGGCCTTCTTCCGGATTCGCGGGTCCAAGACCGTGTAAAGCAGGTCGACCACCAGATTGATGATGAGCGTGATCGCCACTAGCACCATGACGACCGATTGGACCGTGAGCATGTCGCGATTACCTACGGCGTCCAGCAGCATGGAGCCCAGGCCGGGGATGACGAAAACTCGCTCCACGACGACGGCCCCGACGATCAGCGCGGCAAGCTGCACGCTCGTGACTGTCAAAACGGGGATCGAGGCGTTGCGCAGGCCGTGGCGCACCAAAGCCTCCAACCTCCCCAGGCCCTTGGCCCGGGCCGTGCGCAGATAGTCCTCGCTCATGACCTCCAGCACCGCGGAGCGTACATACCGGGTCAGGATCGCTCCCTGGACGGAGGCCAAGGCCGCGACGGGAAGGACGAGGCGACGGAGGAAGTCGCCAAAGTCCTCCCCGGGAGGGACCCAACCGTTGGAGGGAAACCAGCCCAGCCCGACGGCGAAGACGACCACGAGCAGGATGCCAGCCAGGAAGCCGGGAATGGCAACACCGAGTTGGCTCAGGCCGCTGATCAGGACGCCGCTCGGCTGGCGGTGCCGTACGGCGGCCAGAGTGCCGAAGGGAATCGCGATGAGCAGGGCCACGATCATGGACAGCACCACCAGGATCAGGCTGACCTGGACCCGGTCCGCGATCATCGGGCTGATGTCCTGCCGCGTGACGTAGGAGACGCCGAAGCTGCCCTGCGGCAGGCCCGTGACCCAGTCGACGTACTGCACGGGCAGGGGACGGTCAGTGCCGAGCTGCCTTCGGGTCTCCTCGAGAAGCTCGGGTGAGGCATTGACGCCGAGGGCAATCTGCGCGGGATCGCCTGGGATAGCGCGCATGAGCAGGAACACCGCCACCGTGGCCGCAATAAAGGTCGCAATGAACCTGCTCACGTTAACCATTAGCCGTACGACCATCCCGGCCCCCTTTCTAGTGCTCTAGCGTGTGGTTTCGGACATCCGGCGGTCTTACTTCCAACCCGTCGCGGTCAGGTCCAACGCCTCGGTGACGGAATTGGCTGGAATGCCGGTCACGCCGGCCTTGGCCACCACCAGATTCGGGAACAGAAAGAGCACGTTGGCGGGGGCATCCTCGGTGATCGTGCGGACCACCTGCTTCATGCCGGCCACATAGCCGGCCTGATCCGCTGTGTCAGCCGCCGCGGCGACATCCTTGATCTTCGAATTGTCGTAACCGATGTAGTAGTCCGGGTTGTTAAAGACGGTCAGCAGATCGCGGCTTTCAACGGCCAGCACAACGGACATCTGGTACTCGTGCTTCGTGAAGACCTTGTCGAGCCACACGGCGGGAAATTCGGCCGTCTCGATCGTGGCATTGATGCCGACCTCGGCGAGCTGGGAGACAACAATCTGGGAGACCGCATTCGCGTAGGGCCGGGTGGGGACAGTGAAGGTGATCTTCAGGTTTTCCGCGCCAGCTTCTTTAAGCAACTGCTTGGCCTTGGCCGGATCGTAGGGGTAGGCGTTGTTGTGATCCTCGTAGTACGGGTCGGTCGGCGGAACCGGGGCACCCAGCAGGGTACCGTGCCCGCTCCATGCGGTGTCCAGAACGGCCTTGCGGTCGATCGCGTACATTACGGCCCGGCGGACCCTCACGTCGTTGAACGGTGCCGCCTTGTTGTTCATGGTCAGCTCCACCTTGCCGTTGGAGGTGCCGTCCAGGATCTGGAAGCCCTTATCCTGTTCGAAGGTGGGCAGAAGCTCGGGTGCCTGCATGTTGTAGACGACGTCCACGTCGCCCGAGCGCAGGGCATTCGTGGTGGCCGTGGCATCTGCGAAGTAGCGCAGGGTGACGGTCTTAACCTTTGGGGCGGTACCCCAGTAGCCGTCCCGGGCGGCCATCTTGATGGCCTCGCCCCGCTTCCAAGAGTCGATAGTGAACGGGCCCGTGCCGATGGCAGTGTTGGCCAGGTCCCCCACACCTGAGGGATCGAACATGGCGCCTACCGGAGTGCCAAGATCGAAGAGCCAGGCGTTGCTCGGCCTGCTCAAGACCACGGTCACCTCGCTGTCGCTCACAACGTTGACAGCGTCCACTACGTCCATCTTCTTTTTGAGGCTGGATACCCATGCAGACTTGACCCGCTCCAGGCTGAACTTTACGTCCGCAGCCGTGAATGACTCGCCGTTCGAGAACTTTACATCCTTGCGTAGCGCGAAGGTGTAGCTCTTACGGTCCTCGCTCAGAGTCCAGGACTCGGCCAACGCGGGTTGGATCTTGCCCTCCTGATCGATCTTCACGAGGCCCTCGTAGACGTTCGCCATCAGCGCCTGCGGGATGGCGGCACCCGCCGTCTTGGTGAAATCCAAGTTGCTCGGCTCGCCCGTGAGCGCAACGGTCAGCGAGTTCTTGGCCTCTGCTTTGTTCGTTGACCCCGCGCTGGAGCCTGCGGAACACGCAGTAAGGGACATGGAGGCTGCCACAAGGGCGGCGGCCGCCGTTTTGAAACGCTTCGAGCTGCGCATAGGGGCTCTCCATCGGCTATAGCGGGATTCCGCGGTGGAAAAAATCGTGTGACCTACATAACATCTAGCTAAAACGACATTACTACCTAGTTTGCTGGTCTGACCAGTCATCGCAGTTAACAAGTTATCTAAGTCAACTTGGGTCCGGGTGAGCCGTATGCTTGCTTCAGGCCAGCACCCGAGGTGGCCTTGCCGAAGGATCCCCAATGAACAACGTCACCTTCAGACCGGCCGTTGCTGTCCTGACTTACGAGCGGGTCGTGGAACAGATCGAGCATGCCATCGTCTCCGGGGTCATTAGGCCAGGCGACCGGCTCGCCAGTGAACGCGAGCTCATGGTGCAATTCTCCGTCAGCCGCCCCACGATCCGGGAGGCCCTGCGGGTCCTGCAGGCCCAAGGATTGATTGCCTCCAAGCCGGGCGGACGTGGCGGGCCCGAGGTCCTGGCCCCCTCCCCCGAAACCCTGGCCCGGTCCTTCACCACGATGGCCCGCGTCGCGTCTCTCTCGCTCTCGGAGCTGGTCCAGTTCCGCATCGTGTTGGAAAGTTCGGCCTGTCAACTCGCGGCCGCCCTGCACACACCCGAGCAGCTCTCTGCGATGGGCGATGCGATCGGCCGCATGGAAGCGGAAGTGGCCAACGGCTCGGATAGCTTCAACCGCGCCGATCTCGACTTCCACGCGAGCATCTGGGCGGCGAGCCACAATGACTTGCTGCAGATCTGTGGTCAGGCGGTTTCCGGTTCCATCCTCAAGCTCATGGACGACCGGATGGACCGCGCCACGGACAAGAGCCGGGCGATGCAGGAATCCTTGGAGCGTGACCGGACTATCTTTGCCGCCATCGCGGAAGGCAACAGCGCCGGCGCCGGCGACTCCGCGCGCAACGCAATCGCCTCCTATTTCGAGCAGTACCTGGACGAAGACGGCGCGAGGGGCCTTCAGGCCCTGGGCGCCGAAATCGACTGATTATTGGGCCCGGTCTCTGCACGGGACCTCTCTGTCAGTGCCCCATAGAGGTGAGTCAGAAGTGCTAGATGTATTGACCATGGACGTTAGGAACGCTCGGCGTGGATAGGTGACAAAAAGAAGACCTCCGAGTGGAGTAGGGCTTGTCTGGAGTCCGATCCACAAGGAGGTCTTCAATGTCCCATGCTAACGCGCTCCTCACGCCCAAGGGCAGGCTCCGGCTGGCCCGTTGCGTTGTCGACGACGGGTGGACCCTTCGCCGGGCGGCTGAACGGTTCCAGGTGTCGGTTACGACCGCAGCACGTTGTGCTGGCCGCTACCGGGACCACGGTGAAGACGGGATGCAGGACCTTTCCAGCCGGCCCGTCAGCTCCCCACAACGGACGCCCGTGCGGCGGGAGCGGCGGATCATCGCGCTCAGAGTCAACCGCCGGTGGGGGCCGGCCAGGATCGGATTTCTGCTGGGTATCCACCCGTTCACGGTGCACCGGGTCCTGTCCAGGTTTGGGCTGGCCAGGCTGTCGTGGCTGGACCGTGCCACCGGAAGAGTGATCCGCCGTTACGAGCACCTCAGCCCCGGGGACCTGGTCCATGTGGACATCAAGAAGCTGGGGCGGATACCTGACGGCGGCGGCCACCGAAGCATCGGCAGGGCCGCCGGAAACCGAAACTAGACCGGCACCACGGCGAACCCTCGACCGGGCTACGCTTTCCTCCATAACGCCGTCGATGACCATTCCCGACTCGCATACACCGAGATCCTGACCGACGAGAAAAAGGACACCGCAGCCGGCTTCTGGGAACGTGCCAACGCCTACTTCGTATCCTGCGGAATCACCGTCAAACGGGTCCTGACCGACAACGGATCCTGCTACCGCTCCGGCCCTGGCTGTCCAGCAGGGCTCCGCCGGAATTCCCGGGGTTGATGGCGGCGTCAGTCTGGATGACATTGATGCTGATGGAAGCCTCAGCAGACGGGGGAGCGGGAAGTCTCTGACCCGGGAGGCGTATTGACGATGCGCGGTGGTGGACCGTGCGCCGCGACCGTCAGGCAGCCATTCTGGCCCCCCGTTCCGGACCGGTTCACCGTGATGCGATCGAGGCCACCGCGCCGACAAAGGTCGGCAAGAGGGCCAGCGACGCCAGAAGGAGCATGCCGCGCCCCACCCACAGGGCGGCCCGCGGATGCCGCGAACGGGTGGAAGGAACGACCTTGGCCCAGGGCAGCACGAGCAGCGCGCCGAGTCCAAGCACGAGCCCGGCCGGCGGGAAAAGAATCGCCGCCAGCAGCGGCAGATAGGACTTCCAGGTCGTTCTGCTCACGGGGAGGAGACGGTCACTGACAGCCCCGGCCACTGCCGCGACGAGCGCACCGTGGAACACGGCGAGGGCTGCGAAGAGTACGACGGTCAGCCACCCGGGTTCGACAATATCGAAGTCAACATTCTCTGGCCGCAACGGCTCCACGGAAGCTCCGAAAACCAGCAGAAGCACGACGCCCAGCGCCGGACCCGCCCACCTCCCTTCGGGCAGCCACCGGCGGATCAGCACGTAGGTAAACGCTGCTGCGAAGCCCGCCGGAAGGCCCGCGAAGATCAATAAAGTCAGCGTGCCCTCGACCGTGGGGATACCCACGATCGCCTGAGCCTCGGTAAGCCTTCCTTGCGCCGACGCCGGTGATGTGAGGGCCAGGATGCGCATCACAAGCCGGCCGCCGGGCCACGCAACCAGGAACGCGGACGCGACCGCGGCTACCGTCGCCACGTTCGCCCACCACAGGTAGCGGCGGAATGCCGCGGCAGGGGTCTCCGGTCCGGTGGCAGGCCGGGCCAAGGCGGCCAGTAGCCACACAGGACGGTTTCCAAAGCCAATGACCAGTCCCCCGCCGATGACCAGCAGTAACCTGCAGCCCGCCACAATTATCCAAGACACGACACCATCACCACCCAGAAACCGGTGCACTCATTGTGGCCTGCAGGCCGCCCGTTTGCCAGACCGGCGGGAGGCAGCTGCAGACATGACTACCTACGCGGAAATGACCGGTTCGTTGGCGTCCCGGTGTCCGGACCCGGCTCTCTCGAGGGGCAGGGTCAATGGTCGGAATATCAGGCATGGACGAATTCAAAGGGCCTTAGCCTCGATTTTTCACGATGCTCGTTGATGGCCGCTGATTTGTGGCCGCGGCTGATGGGCGGTTGATTTCTGTTTTCGGGCAGTCCGGTGTGGCCTGTTGGTTCGCACCCTTTCCCTGATTAACACGCCATCCCGACGGGCCCGCCATGAAAACCTTGGGCTAGGCGGACCTGACGCAGGCCACCTGTCTGGGCCTCATCCCGGGCCCCCACCCTTTTCGACTCCCGGAAGGCGAAAACTTCCCGGCCTACGCGGCCGATCATTTCGCGGGGGACGACACGAATCCCAGGCCGACCGTCGCCCGCATCGTTCGTCGGGATGCGCACGGATACGATCAGTGCGTGGATGCCTTATCCCCACGGAATTGAGCCCCTGATGCCCACCCGGCCCGCCGTTATCGTTTTTGATGTCAATGAAACCTTGTCGGACATGTCGGTCATGGGTGGCCGGTTTGCCGAGACCGGGGCACCGTCCTTCTTGGCCAAAGTCTGGTTTGCCGGGGTGCTGCGGGACGGTTTTGCCCTTGCCGCCGCCGGAGGCAGGGCGAAGTTCGCGGATGTCGCGGCTGAGTTACTGCGGGTGAGCCTGGCGGGGCTGCCATTGAACCGGGGGGTGGAGGAGGCCGTCGGGCACATTATGAGCGGCTTCGCTGATCTTGCTCTCCACCCTGACATTGTCGGCGGAGTCCGGGACTTGAGGGCCGCAGGGTTCCGCCTGGTGACGCTATCCAACGGCTCGACCCAAGTGGCCGGAAAACTCTTGGGCGACGCGGGAATCCAGGAGGCCTTTGAGACCCTGCTGTCGGTTGAGGACGGGCCGGCCTGGAAGCCCGTTCCGGCTGCATACACGCATATTGCGAAGACCTGCAGTGTGGAACCGGGACAGATGCTCCTGGTAGCTGTCCATCCCTGGGATATTCACGGCGCAGCCCGGGCCGGATTGCGCACCGCTTGGATCAACCGTGCCCACGCCCCGTACCCTGCGTACTTCACGCCGCCGGAGGTCACCATCAGGTCCCTTCGTGAACTCACCCCACTCTTGAGCGCCGACGGGTTGGACCGTCCGCGCTGATCGGGAATGTTAGGCACGCAGATCTACTGGGCATCTCGCATCCGGGGACCGCGCTTGCCGGAACCAGGGACCGCGCCGCGGAAGTCGGTGTTCGTCGGCTCGGGAATGGACTAGGTACATGCCTTTATGGTCCAGCCCGCCACTGGGAGGACCATGGGTGCGGACTGGGTGATCCGGGGGCTGGAGCCTCTAGCGCCGGGTCCCGGGACGCCGTCGGGCTGCCCGAGCCGGGTC
The DNA here is from genome assembly GCF_040547005.1 of Arthrobacter sp. UYCu712. Taxonomy (NCBI): domain Bacteria; kingdom Bacillati; phylum Actinomycetota; class Actinomycetes; order Micrococcales; family Micrococcaceae; genus Arthrobacter; species Arthrobacter sp. UYCu712. The sequence continues at coordinate 149,070 of NZ_JBEPOZ010000009.1, read as the reverse complement.
AGCCGATCAGCGCCAGCACCGCGCCGGCAGCCACCACGCCGCCCGCTTCGGCCCGCAGGTCCGTGACAGTCCCGGCCCGGTGAGCGGAAATCTGGGTTTCCATCTTCATCGCCTCCAGGACAACCACCGGATCCCCCGCGGACACCACGGTGCCCGGTTCCACGAGCCACTTCACCACGGTGCCGGCCATATCGGCGCGCAGCTCCCCCGGATCAGCGGCACCGGCGGCGCCGCCGTCGGATGCTCCGTCCAGGGACAGCCCGGCGGGCAGGGGACCGCCCGAGCGCGCCCAGCCGTCCAGCAGATCGGCCGGAAGGCCGACCGCGAGGCGCCGGCCGTCCACCTCGACGGTGATGGTGCGGCGTTCGCCGTCCGGCGCGGTGGTGCTGTAGTCGGGATCGGCGGTGATGGAGACGGTGTCCGCGAAGTCGGTCTCGATCCAGCGGGTGTGGATGCCCAGGCCGTCCTCTGAGGTGAAGTCCGGGGATTCCAGCACGGCCCGGTGGAAGGGCAGCACGGTGGCCACGCCCGTGATGGTCATCTCGGCGAGGGCGCGGCGGGCACGGCGCAGCGCCTGCTGCCGGTCCGCGCCTGTGACGATGAGCTTCGCGAGCAGGGAATCGAACTGCGGCGCGACGAAGGAGCCGGACCGGACGCCGGTGTCGAGGCGGATGCCGGGGCCGGTGGGGCCGGCGAACTCGCCGATGGTCCCGGGTGAGGGCAGGAAGCCGCGGCCCACGTCCTCGGCGTTGAGCCGGAATTCGAAGGCATGACCGCGCGGCGCCGGGTCCTCACTGAACCGCAGTGGCTCCCCCGCCGCGATGCGGAACTGCTCCTGCACGAGGTCGATTCCGGTGGTCTCCTCGGTGATGGGGTGCTCCACCTGCAGGCGGGTGTTGACCTCGAGGAATGCGACGGTGCCGTCCGCGGCGACGAGGAACTCCACCGTGCCGGCGCCGGAGTAGCTGGCCTCCCGGCAGACGGCCTTGGCGGCGTCGTAGATCAGCCTGGTCTGCTGCCCGGTGAGGAACGGCGCGGGCGCCTCCTCCAGGAGCTTCTGGTGCCGGCGCTGCAACGAGCAGTCGCGGGTTCCGACGACGACGACGTTGCCGTGCGCGTCCGCCAGGACCTGCGCCTCGACGTGGCGGGGACGGTCCAGGTAGCGCTCCACGAAGCACTCCCCACGGCCGAACGCCGCGACGGCCTCGCGGACGGCGGAGTCGAAGGCTTCCTCCACCTCGTCCAGCGCACGGACCACCTTCATGCCGCGGCCGCCGCCGCCGAAGGCTGCCTTGATTGCCATTGGAAGTCCGTGCTCCTCGGCGAAGTCTCGGGCCTCCGCGGCGGAATCCACCGGGCCGTCGCTGCCGGTCACCAAGGGCGCGCCGGCACGGACGGCCGCCTCGCGGGCCGTGATCTTGTTGCCGAGCAGCCGGATGGCGTCCGGGGTGGGCCCGATCCAGGTCAGGCCGGCGTCGAGGACCGCCTGGGCGAAGTCGGCGTTCTCGGAGAGGAAGCCGTAGCCGGGGTGGACGGCGTCCGCGCCGGACTCGGCGGCCACGGCCAGAAGCTTGGCGATGTTCAGGTACGTATCCGCAGGCGAATTGCCGTCCAGGCTGAACGCTTCATCCGCCGCAGAGACGTGCAGGGCGTCGGCGTCGATGTCCGCGTAGACGGCGACGGAGGCCAGCTGCGCGTCGTCGCAGGCCCGGGCAATGCGGACGGCGATTTCTCCGCGGTTGGCGATCAGGACCTTACGCATCAGTTACTCGCTTTTCGTTCGGGGGCCGCCGTGGCGGCGGACTGTTCGGTGGTGCCGGGCGCCGCGTGCTTTTCGGCGGGTGCCCAGCGGAAGCGGATCTTGCCGCCGATCGGGACCTGCGCGGCGGTGTCGAGCTGCTGGTCCACCAGCACGGCGATCACGGGGTAGCCGCCCGTGATGGGGTGGTCGGCCAGGAAGAGCACGGGCAGGCCTTCCGGCGGGATCTGGATGGCCCCGGCGACGGTGCCCTCGCTGGGCAGTTCGCCGGTGCGGCTGCGCTGCAGCGCGGTCCCGTCCAGGCGCATGCCCACGCGGTTGGACTGCGGCTTGACGTCCCATTCCTGGCGGCAGAATGAATCCAGCGCCTCGGCGTCGAACCAGTCGGCGCGCGGTCCGGGGACGACGTCAAGCACGGTCACCCCGGAGTCCGGGTAGCCCGGCTGCAGTTCGGGATCCCCGACGACGCCGGACTCGGACTCCCCGCCGGAGGGGATTTGCTGGCCGGCGGCCAGCGGTGCCGGCCCGATGCCGGACATGGTGTCCGTGGAGCGGCTGCCGAGCACCGGGACGGCGTCCACGCCGCCGCGGACGGCGAGGTAGCTGCGGAAGCCGCTCCCGGGAACGCCGAGCGTCAGGGTTTCGCCGTCGAGCAAGGCAAACGGGGCTGCCATCGGGACGGTCCGCTGGAACGGTCCGGACTCCGCGTCCGGCGTCTCGATCACCAGTTCCGACGGCGCCCCGGTGACGGCGAGGACCTGGTCCCCGACCGCCTGGACCGTGAGCCCTCCGGCGACGGTTTCGATGGCGGCGGCCGACGGCGTGTTCCCGACGAGGCGGTTGGCCCGGCGCAGCGAGGCCCGGTCCAGCGCGCCGGCGGCGGAGACGCCCAGGCCGGAGTGGCCGTGCCGGCCAAGGTCCTGGATGAGGCTCTGCAGTCCCGGCGACACGATCCGCAGGCCGGAGGCGATGTCCTGCTGGACGTCAGCGCCGGCGGCGGGATGCTCCGCGGGCAGCGTCACGGATTCGCGGACGGCGCGGAACTGCACGCGGTGGCCTGGGGCGGCCAGGGCGGGCTGCTCGCGGTCCAGGTCCCACATTTTGGCGCTGGTGTGGCCGATCAGCTGCCAGCCGCCGGGCGAGCTGCGCGGGTAGACGGCCGAGTAGTTGCCGGCCAGCGCCACCGAGCCGGCGGGGACGGCGGTGCGCGGGGAGCTCCGACGCGGCACTTCGAGGGCCTGGTTCTCCCCCACCATGTAGCCAAATCCGGGGGCGAAGCCGGCGAACGCCACGGTCCAGATCTGGCCGGTGTGGGCGGCGATCACGCCGTCCGGGCCGAGGCCGGTCAGCTTACCGACTTCGGCGAGGTCCTCGCCGTCGTACACGGTGTCGATGACCACCAGTTCGCCGTCGCGCTGCACGGGAGCCGTGAGGTCGAGCTGGAGCAGGAGTTCCGCGAGCCGCCGGGCCGAGGCCGGCGAGTCCGTCTTGACCAGGACGGTCTCGGCCGCGGCCAGCACGTCCAGCTGGCCTGGCAGGGGTTTCTCGAGGAGCAAGGCCTGCAGGGCCAGCACGTCCGGGGTGCCGGCGAGTTCGGCGAGCACCGCGCGGGTCCCCACCGCCCGCACGGAGCGGACCCTGTGTGCTGCGGCGTTCTGTGCTGCCAGGGTTTTCCCCGCTGTCTCAATCATGAGCTGCTTCCATCGTTGCCGGTTGCCGGTGAAAAGGATCCGCGCCGCTTAGGCGTGGGCATCCTGAAGGAGCCGTTCTTCTTCCTTGGTCTGCGGGTTCCGGCCCAGGGCCAGGCCGACGACGGTGACGACCGAGGCGACCGCGAGGTAGCCGGCGATCAGGTACCAGTCGCCGGTGGCGGCGTAGAGGGCGGTGAAGATCAGCGGTGCGACGGCGCCGCCGATCACGCCGGCCAGGGTGTAGGCCAGCGAGCTGCCGGCGTAGCGCAGCCGGACCGGGAACTGCTCGGTGATGTAGGCGGCCTGCGGGCCGTACATGAAGGCGTGGAAGGCCAGGCCGATCACGACGCCGAGGGTCAGCATGGGCACGGATTTGTCCTGGATCATAAGGAAGAACAGCGGAATGTACACGGCGGTGCCGACGGCGGCGATGCCGTAGACGAGGCGGCGGTTGAAGCGGTCCGTCAGGGCGCCGGCAAAGGGGATTAGGAACAACTGGAAGGCGGAGCCGATCAGGATGGCCGAGAGGACATTGCCGGTGGTCATGCCCAGTTCCTTGGTGGCGTAGACGGCCACGAAGACGGTGAAGAGGGCGTAGAGCACGTCGGGGCAGACGCGGGAGAGGGCGGCGGCCACGAGGGCGCGGGGTTCCTTGGTGAAGACCTCTTTGATGGGGGCCTTGGGCTGCTCGCCGTGGGCCTGGATGGCCTTGAAGACGGGGGTTTCCTCGAGCTTGAGCCGGATCACCAGGCCGAAGACCACCAGGAGGGCGGAGGCGAGGAAGGCGACGCGCCAGCCCCAGGAGAGGAAGGCCTCGTCGGTGAGGGTCGCGGCGAGGATCGCCAGGACACCGTTGGCCATCAGGTTGCCGGCCGGCGGGCCGATCTGCGCGGCGGAGGACCAGAAGCCGCGCTTGTTGGCGTCACCGAACTCGCTGGAGAGCAGGACGGCACCGCCCCATTCGCCGCCGACGCCGATGCCCTGGGCCAGGCGCAGCAGCACCAGGATGATGGGGGCGGCGACGCCGATGCTCGCGTAGCCCGGCAAGAGACCGATCAGCACGGTCGCGACGCCGATCAGCATCAGGGTGAAGACGAGGACGTACTTGCGGCCGATCTTGTCACCGAGCCGGCCGAAGATCACTCCACCGATGGGGCGGGCCAGGTAGCCCACGGCGAATGCGGAGAAGGACAGCAGCAGGCCGACGAACTCGTTGTTGCCGGGGAAGAAGATCTTGGGGAACACCAGGGCCGAGGCCACGGAGTAGATCGCAAAGTCGTAGTACTCCAGGGACGTGCCGGTGAGGCTCGCGGCGTAGGCCTTGAGGGCGCCGGGCGGCACCTTCCTCTTGCTGGCGGCCGGAGTGGCCTGGTGCGGTGCGGACATGATTTTCCTCCAGGGTGCGGGTGTGCTGCCTGTTGCTCGGGTGTACGTGCGGGATGGCCCGGCGGGGACCATGGTGTGAAGCGGCGGTACTGCTTAGACGAATGCGGCGGTGGTGATGCCCGCGGCGGTGAGCGCTTCGCGGACGGCCGCGGCCATGGTGACGGCTCCCGGGGAGTCGCCATGGACGCAGATGCTTTCGGCGCTGATTTTCAGGATGGAGCCATCGATGGTGCGGACGGCGGAATCGGTGGCCATCCGGAGGACGTGCTCGGCGACGAGAGCGGGGTCCTCCAGCACGGCTCCGGGGAGCGTACGGGATACGAGTGTGCCGTCCGGGTTGTAGGCGCGGTCGGCAAAGGCTTCGGTGACCGCACGGAGTCCGGCGGCCTCGGCGAGGCGGAGCACTTCGGAGCCCGGCAGGCCCAAGATAGGAAGGTTCGGGTCAACGGACTTCACGGCGTCGACGACTGCCTGCGCCTGGCCGGTGTGCGCAACGATCGCGTTGTAGAGGCCGCCGTGCGGCTTCACGTACCGCACCGTGCCGCCCTCGACGGCGGCCAGCGCCTGCAGCGCGCCGATCTGGTAGACGACGTCGTCCGCCAGTTCTTTTGGATCGATGTCCAGGAAGCGCCGGCCGAAGCCCGCGAGGTCGCGGTAGCCGACGTGGGCGCCGATCACGACGCCGGCGGAAACCGCTTCGCGGCAGGTCCGGCGGATGACGCTGGGGTCACCCGCGTGGAATCCGCATGCCACGTTCGCACTGGACACCGAGCGGAACATCGCTGTGTCGTCGCCCAGGGTCCAGCGTCCGAAAGACTCGCCGACGTCGCTGTTCAGGTCAATGGTTGCCATTTGTGATCCTCGTCTCATGGTAGCCCCCTACTAAGGATGCATCACTTTGGCCGATTGTTCAACAATCTGACGATTCAACATTGGAACAATCGTGTAGATTCGGCAGCATGACGACTTCCGATGCAGTTGCCGGCACGGCTTCCGGCGCGGCTCCCGGCGCGGCTGCGGCGCGGTTGCGCGTGACAGTTCCCTCGGTGGCGGACCGCGTTGCCGCCGAGCTCCGCCTGCAACTGGCCGAAGGGTTGTTGCTGCCGGGAACCCGGCTCACCGAGTCGGCCATCGCGGAGGACCTCGGGGTGTCCCGCAACACCGTCCGGGAGGCCTTCGCCGAACTCGCCGGGGAGCGGCTGGTGGTCCGCCTCCCCAACCGCGGCGTGTTCGTGGCAAGCCTTGGCCCCGGCGACATCCACGATGTCTACACCGTGCGCCGCGCCATCGAGGTCAGCGCGATCCGCGCCGGAGGCAGTCCTGAGCGGGTGGCAGCTGTCCGGGCTGCGGTGGAGGAGGGCAAAGCCGCTGCTGCCGCGGACGACGAAGAAGGACTCGGCACCGCAAACCAGCACTTCCATGGCGCCATCGTGGCCCTGGCGGGGAGCCGCCGGCTGGGCACGATCATGTCCCAGGTCCTCGCCGAAATGCGCCTGTTCTTCCATAAGGCGACGCTGGACGCGCATTTCTACCGCGGCTACCTCGACGACAACGAGACGATCTGCGCCGCCCTGGAAGCCGGCGAAACGGAACGGGCCGCCGGCCTTCTGCTGGCATACCTGGACCGCTCGGAAGCGAAGCAAAGCGCCGTCCACGGGGACTGAGCGGCGCCCGGCCTGGCTTGACTGCCCGGCGCGCCGCGACGCGCACCTTGCTGCGCAATGCGCAAATTTCCTGCCGACACCGGAATTCCCGCATCGGCAGGAATTTCGCGCCTCGGTGGACACAGCACGCGTCGCCGGGCATATTACGCGTCGCCAGGCATTCTGCGACTCGCCGGGCACTTTCCGCTTCGCCTGCTGGCCGAATAGGCTCCGCATTCGCATCTGAACCAACCATTGACAGATTGCAGCCTGCGTCACATACTCGTGGAACCGATTCCATGGAATCGATTCCACAAACAGTTTATGAGCGGTTCAAAGGCGAAAGGGCGCAGCAGTGACGGGACCTTCCATCACCATCAAGGACGTGGCAGCACTGGCCGGCGTCTCCGCCGCGACGGCGTCCAGGGTGCTTTCCGGAAACCCGGCAACCTCCCCGCAGTCCCGGGAGAAGGTGGCCGCCGCCGTCGCCGAGCTGGACTTTCACCCCAACGCCCAGGCGCGCGCTCTCCGCTCCACCCGGACCAACGTCATCGGACTGCTCCTTTCGGACGTCCGCAACCCGTTCTTCGCTGATCTGGCGCACGCGGCCGAGCAGGCGGCCCTCGCGGAGGGGCTCGTCACCCTGCTGGGCAACGCCAACGAGAGCATTCCGCAGCAGGACCGGTACCTGGACACCTTCATTTCGCAGCGCGTTGACGGCGTGATCGCCGCACCGCAGGGCGAGGGGAGCTCCAGCCTGCACGCCCTGCTGGAACGGGACATCCCCACCGTGTTCGTCGACCGGACCGTCGACGGCATCGACGTCCCGAGTGTCACCACCGACAGTGATTCCGGCATCCGCCAGGCCGCGGAGCATCTCGCCCGGCAGGGCCACGAGCGTGTCGGCTATATCGCCGGACCGCAGACCACGTCCACGGGACGGGACCGGCTCAAGTCGTTTTGCCGCGCGGCCCGGGAGTTCGGGCTCAGCACCGACCCCGCCCTGACGTATTTCGGCGACTTCCAGTCCGCCAGCGGCTCGGCCGGCGCGCACCACCTGCTGGGGCTCGCGCAGCCGCCGACCGCACTGCTGGCCGCCGACAGCCCCATGGCCGTCGGAGCGCTGGTCACCTTGAACCGGAAGGGGCTGCGCATCGGCCGCGACATGGCCCTCATCGCCTTCGACGACATCGAGTGGTTTTCGCTCCTTGATCCGCCCCTGACCGTCATCTCCCATGATGTGGAGGCGATGGGCCGTACCGCGGTCAGGCTCTTGCTCGAAGTGATCGACGGGCAGAAGCCGGAATCGGTCGTCCTCCCGAGCGAACTCATTGTCCGTGCCTCCTCAGGCACTCCGGACCCCAGCCTGGGGCAGCCGTGACAACTGCTGCCCACTTACGTCCGACCCCTCTGATTTGCGGCTTGGGGCACCGTCCGACACCACCGAAGGAGCAGGTCCAATGAGCACGGTTTTTGTGGTCGGAAGCCTCAATATCGACCAGAACATCCGCGTCCGTTCCCTGCCGCGGGCGGGCGAGACCGTCCGCGGCTCGGACGCAACGTTCAGCCCCGGCGGCAAGGGCGGCAACCAGGCCGTCGCGGCCGCCCGGGCCGGGGCGACGGTGACATTCACCGGCGCCGTCGGCGACGACGCCCATGGCCGCAAGATCCTTGCGGTCCTCGCCGAGGCGGGCATCGACGCCGGCCACGTGCAAGTCAGCGGCACCACCGCCACGGGAGCGGCAATCATCGCCGTCGACGACCAGGGCGAGAACCAGATCATCGTCAGTCCGGGCGCGAACTCCGGGCTCACCGCCGCCGACGTCGACGCGGGACTTGCCGCCGTCCGGGCCGGTGATGTCCTGGTCCTGCAACTGGAGATTCCGACGACGCTGGTCCGGCAGGCCGCGCGGACCGCTAGGAGCCGCGGGGCGTTCGTCATCCTCAACGCCGCCCCCGCCCCCCGGCAGATCGACGGGCTGCTCGACGACGTCGACCTCCTCGTGGTCAACGAACAGGAAATCCGGGTTCTGGCGGACCTTGCCGGGGTGTCCGGGAGCCATCAGGAACTGGTCCAGACACTTCCCCCGGCTCTGGGTCCGGCCATCGTCTGCACCGCCAGCGCTGAAGGGTCCTTCACGGTTCTCGACGGCGGCCTGGTGCATGTGCCGGCGGCCAGAGTAGACGCGAAGGACACCACGGGAGCCGGCGACACGTTCGTGGGCTACCTCGCGGCAGCCCTGGCCGGCGGCCCCCGCGAACTGCCTGCCGCAATGATCCACGCCACCCGCGCTTCAGCCCTTGCCGTCACACGCACCGGCGCCATGGAATCGATTCCATGGCTTCATGAAGTACCGGCGCCCGCGCCGAATCCCGCAATGCCCAGCCTCGTCGTCCCGAACTAAGGAGACCCCTGAAAATCGCACTCGGCAACGATCACGCCGGCTTCCCGCTCAAGGCCTTTGTCCAGTCGGTCCTGGAGGATCTCGGCCATGAGGTCATCGACTGCGGCGCGCCCAGCGAGTCGCCGGTCGACTTCCCGGACATCACCCGGGCCACCTGCGATCTTGTCCGGTCCGGCGAGGCCGATCGGGCCGTGCTGGTCTGCGGCACCGGGGTCGGCGCCGTGATGGCGGCCAACAAGATCCCGGGCATCCGCTGCGCCCTGGGACACGACGTCTATTCCGCCCACCAGAGCGTGGAGCACGACGACGCGAACGCAATCGCCATGGGTGCCTGGCTCATCGGAAGGGCCACGGCCAAGGAAGTCCTCCAGTCCTTCCTCGACGCGAAATTCGACAACGACGAGGACACCATCCGCCGGGTCCAGAAGCTGCGCGAAATGGAGCTCGAGGGAGCCAGGGAACTGGCCGCCGAAATCTGACCCGGCCGGCACCGCACGACCAATCGTTTACCTGGCCTTCGGCATACTGCCCAAGGCTGTCCAGCAATATCAAAGGAGATATAGAACATGACGGCAGCAATCACGGACCGGCCGCGCCAGGCCGCCCACGGTTCACCCGGAAAGATCAAGACCGCCATGGCTTCGGCCGCCGGCACGTGTGTGAGGCTGCGGCCCTGTACTTCGGCAAGGTCTTCTTCCCCAACACGGACCCCGTGGTCGGAACGCTTCTAGCCTTCGCCACCCTGGCGGTGGGCTTCCTGATGCGGCCTATCGGCGGAGCCATCGGCGGCTACCTCGGCGACAAGTACGGCCGCAAGCCCGTGCTGGTCGGCGCGCTGCTGACCATGGGCATCGCCACCGTCCTGATCGGCTGCCTCCCCACCTACGCGCAGGTCGGCATCGCCGCGCCCCTCCTGCTGGTCATCATCCGGATGATCCAGGGCCTCGCCTTCGGCGCTGAATGGGGCGGCGCCGTCATGATGACGTTCGAGCACGCGCCCTGGAAGAAGCGCGGGCGTTTCGCTGCCATCCCGCAGGCGGGCAACCCGCTGGGCATCACCCTGGCCAACGCCGCGTTCCTGCTCTCCGCTTCCCTGCAGACCGACTAGGCCTGGCGGCTGCCGTTCCTGGCGAGTTCCATCCTGATCGTCGTGGGCCTGGTTGTCCGGATGAAGCTTGAGGAATCCCCCGAATTCGAACACACCAAGGCCATGGGCGCAATCGTCAAGAACCCGCTGACCACTGTGATCAAGGACGACTGGCGGAACATCCTGCGGGTGATCTCCCTGCGGATCGTGGAGAGCTGCGCGTACTACGTCACGGCCACTTACCTGCTCTCCTACATCACGAAGAACAACCCCGACGACCGGGCCATCGGCCTCACCGGCATTGTGATCGCCAGCCTCCTGGCCATCCCGGTCACGCTGATCGCCGGCGCCCTGACCGACCGGATCGGCCGCCGCAAGCTCTACCTCGGCGGAGCCATCGCCGTCATTGTCTTCGGCTTCCCGATGTTCCTGCTCAGCAACACCGGCAACCCGTTCCTGATCGTCCTGGCGTTCGTGATCGGCATCGGCATCGGCATCGGCATCATCCACGCGACGTTTACCGGTACGCAGGGCGCCTGGTTCGCGGAGCTGTTCCGGACCAACACCCGGACGTCCGGCGCCTCCATCGGCTACCAGGTCGCCGCTTCCATTTCCGGATTCGCGCCCTTCCTGGCGGTGCTCCTGGCCTCGGTGTTCGGCTGGGCCGGCGGCGCCTCGCTGTACGTCCTGGTGGGCGTCATTGGCCTGATCGGCGTGCTGAACACCCGTGAAACCTGGGGCGCCAAGGAAAAGGCTGCAGTCGACGCCATCATCGCCGGTGAACCGGCCGCTGCCGAGGACCAGCCGGCGCCGTCGGCGGCCCGCTAGCAGCACAGCTGAGACCCCCGCAGTAAGGAGCGACCCGGGTTGGCCTATTGGGGGCCAACCCGGGTCGCAGCCGTCTGCGGAACCGGTTGTTAGTTTGTTTACGGGTGACGCACCCCGACCGAGCCTCGACGGATCAGCGTCGCCGTGAATTCGGGTGCCGCAGCGGACGTCTTCCTTCCTTCGATCTGCCGGATCAGCGCCGTCGCAGCGGCTGCGCCCATCTCGTAGACGGGCTGCGCGATCACCGTCAGCGGAGGCGTCGTCAGGCGCGTCCAGGCGAAGTCGTCGTACATGAGGAACGAGACATCCTCCGGGATGGACAATCCAAGCTCCTGGATGGCTTCCACGACGCTGAGGCCGATGAGCCCGTCCGAGGCGATGATCGCCGTCGCAGGCTCCGGCCGCTGCAGGAGCTCCCGTGTGATCTTCTTGATCGACTCGGCATCTCCGGCATTGAGCCGGACCAGATTGTCCGGCTGGGCCAATCCCGCTTCCTCGAAGGCGCGTTTCATTCCGTCCCGCCGGTCCGAGATCTGGGAAGAGTCCAGCGGCATCCCGTCGCGGTAGGCCTCCACCGACTTCAGGGTCGAGATGAACGCGATCCGCCGGTGTCCGGACTGGATCAGGTAGCTCGTGGATTCGTGCGATATCCCCTCCATATCGACCGACACAGTATCGACTTCCAGCCCCGGCGCCTTGCGGTCCAGAAGCACTAACGGCCGGCCCGATTCGTAGACCCGGCGTAAATGTTGTGTGTCCACGGACGATGCCGGGGCCACGATCAGGCCGTCCACCCGCTTGTCCAGGAGGACCCGGACGGCGTCCACTTCCGCGGCCGTATCCTCGTCCGTGTTGATCAGGATGACGTTGAAGCCGCTCTTCTTCGCCGTGTCGGTGATACCCCTGGTGACCAGGCCGAAATGGGGGTTTTCAATGTCGCCGACTACCACCCCAATGGTGTGCGATTTCCCCGTGTTCATGCTGCGGGCAAGCTCGTTGGGCCGGTACTCCAGCTCTTCGGCGGCGGCCAGGACCCGTTCGCGTACGTCCTCACTGACCGCACCATAGTTGCCCAGGGCGCGGGCCGCCTGCGCCTTCGAAACCTGGGCGGCTTTGGCGACGTCGGCGACTGTGACGTCACGGCGACGGGAAGCATCACTATTCATAACGACCTTTCCTGGCGGACTCTTGACGCCCCTTGTGGCTTCGATTACATTTCTATCAATCGATGTGAGTCCGGTCTCAATCTTAGGGAATGAGACCGGACTCAGCAAGAGTCGCATCGACAGTCCCCGCGAGGCGGTTCCACCGGCCGCCTAGCCCGCTCCCCCACGATTGGAAAACGCTGTGATCACACGAACGAACCTGCGCCCCGGGGTGCTCATCGCCGCTGCCGTTGCCGCGGTCCTGGCCCTTTCCGGCTGCGGGGGGTCCGCCTCCCCGTCCTCCTCAGCGGCGGACAACCCATACGGCCTGATCGAGCCCGGCTCCATCCGCGTCGCCAGCCTCGGCGATTCCAAGCCCTACGCGTTCGCAGACGCCCAAGGAAACTTCACCGGGTTCGACGTCGAACTCTTCAAAGACGTCGCCCACCGCGCCGGCGTCGACAAGGTGGTTTTCACGGGACAGGACTTCTCCGGGTTGCTGGCCGCCGTCGCCAACGGCCAGTTCGATGCCGGCGTCGCCGCCATCGGCATCACGGACAAGCGCAAACAGACGGTCGACTTCTCCGACGGCTACCTGGCCGGCTATTTGACGGTGATCACCACTAAGACCTCAGGCGTCAGCAACGCCGAAGCGCTCGGCGGAAAGCGTCTGGGCGTCGTGCAGGGAACACTGCAGGAGGCCTACGCGGTCAAGAACTTCACGTCCGCGAGCCTGGTGCGCTTCCCGGACAACAACACCGCGATCTCCGCGGTCAACAGCGGCTCCGTGGATGCGCACTTCCTGGACTACGAGGCCGCCAAGGCCTATCAGGATCAGTTCGGGCTGATCAGCGCCGCCGACATCCCCTCGTTCGACGCTCCCGCCGGATTCGCCGTAGCCAAGGGGAAGACCGCCTTTACGGACGCACTCAACAATGGTCTGGCCGCCGCCATGGAAGACGGGACCTGGAAGAAGCTCTACCAAAAGTGGTTCCCGGGTTCCCCGATGCCCGAACAGTACCTGCCGAAGGCCGAACAGACGGCCACCCCGGCACCCAGCAAGTAAGCCTCCCGGCTTGCGGCCGGGCGGACCACAATCAGCGGTCCGCCCGGCGTACCCCAGCTAACTACGTCTGAGAGCAACCATGGACTGGTTCACCACCATCATCCGCACCTTCTTCGACTTCGGCTCAATGGCCGAAGTCCTCCCCCAGCTTCTGGGTGTCGGCCTTCTGAACACCCTGATCATTTCCATTGCCGCCACAGTGATCGGCGTGGTGCTTGGCATGATTGTCGCCGTTATGGGGATTTCCCCCTCTCGGTGGTTGCGCATCCCGGCCCGGGTCTACACGGACTTGTTCCGCGGGCTCCCCGCCATTCTCACGATCCTGCTGATCGGCCAGGGGTTCGCCCGCCTGAGCCAGTCGATCTTTGGACCGTCCCCCTACCCCTTGGGGATCATCGCCCTCAGCCTGATCGCCAGCGCCTACATCGGCGAAATCTTCCGGGCAGGCATCCTCAGCGTGGACAAGGGACAGGGCGAGGCATGCCGCGCCCTGGGCATGAGCTATGCGAAGTCCATGGCCCTGGTGGTGGTTCCGCAGGGCATCCGGCGGGTGCTGCCCGCCCTGGTCAATCAGTTCATCGCCATCGTCAAGGATTCCTCCCTGGTCTACTTCCTGGGGCTGCTGGTCTCCGAACGCGAACTGTTCCGCGTGGGCCAGGACGCCGCAGTGCTCTCGGGCAACCTCTCCCCGCTGGTCATGGCCGGAATCTTCTATCTCATCATCACCGTGCCGCTCACGCATCTGGTGAATTATTTCGACAACCGTTTCCGCACCGGCAAGCGACGCCCGTCGGCCCCCAGCAGCGGCCTGAATGAAGTCAAGGAACTCGACGCGGCCTCGCCGCTGACCACCGGGAGCAACACATGAGCGCCAACATCAGCAGCACCCTCGCAGACATCGAGACCTTCCAGGGCTCCAGCCTTGAGCTGAAGAACCTCACTATGGCCTTTGGCGAGATCGATGTGCTGCGCAACGTCAGCCTCGCCGTCGCACCGGGCACCACCACCTGCGTGATCGGTCCGTCCGGTTCCGGCAAATCCACCTTGCTGCGCGGCGTCAACCGTCTCCACGAACCCAAGAGCGGCGACGTACTCCTGGCCGGGGAAAGCGCGTTGGACGTGAAGCCGGACACTCTGCGTCGGCGGATCGGCATGGTGTTCCAGCACTTCAACCTCTTCCCGGACCACACAGCGCTGGAGAACGTGGCGTTGGCCCTGTGGAGCGTCAAGGGCATGCCCAAGTCCGAGGCGATGGAACGCGCCCGGCGCCGGCTCGCAGAGGTGGGCCTCGCAGAACGGGCAGACCACCGGCCTTGTGATCTCTCCGGCGGGCAGCAGCAGCGCGTCGCCATCGCGCGGGCGCTGGCCATGGAACCCGAAGTGATGCTCTTCGACGAAGCCACCAGTGCCCTGGACCCGGAACTGGTCAAGGGCGTCCTGAACCTGATGGCCTCGCTCGCCAAGCGCGGCATGACCATGGTGGTGGTCACCCACGAGATGGGCTTTGCCCGCAGGGTGGCAGACCAGGTGGTTTTCATGGACGAAGGTGAAGTCGTCGAATCAGGATCGCCGGCCGATCTCTTTGACAACCCCCAGAGCGAACGGCTCCAGCGCTTCCTCTCCGAGGTGCTCTGATGAGGACCGTTGCCGGCGGACCCATCCGCACCGCCGTCGTCGGCTTCGGCGTCTCCGGCCGCGTCTTCCACGCGCCCCTCCTCGCCGCGGACCCGGCGTACTCGCTCGATGTGATCGTGACGGCGGATCCGGAACGCGCCGCCGCGGCGGCATCACGGTACCCGCGGGCACGGGTTGTCCCGACGCCGGAAGCCCTGTTCGCACTGGCCGGAGACCTCGATCTGGTGGTCCTGGGTACGCCGCCGTCGACGCACTTCGACCTCGCCGCAACGGCAATCGCCCTCGGCCTGCACGTGGTGGTGGACAAGCCATTCGTCACCACGTCGGCCCACGGTGAGGAGCTAGCCTCGAGGGCCACCGACGCCGGCGTCGGGCTGACGGTCTTCCAGAACCGGCGCTGGGACGCCGACTTTTTGACCCTCAAAGAGATCCTCGAAACCGGCGCCCTGGGCGAGGTCCGGAGCTTTGAATCCCGGTTCGAATGGTGGCGGCCGGAGGGCTTCGGCAACTGGCGGGACTCCGCCACCCTGGCCGAGGGAGGGGGGATCCTCCACGACCTCGGCGCCCACCTGATCGATCAAGCCCTCCAGCTGTTCGGACCCGTGGCCCGAAGCTACGGGGAAACCTCCCCGCACGGACCTGACGGCTCAGCAGAGCAGGAGGCGTTCGTTTCCCTGCTGCACGAGTCCGGGGTCCGGTCCCGGCTGTGGATGAACGGCGCAGCCGCCCAGGTGGGACACCGGTTCCACGTCCTTGGCTCTACAGCCGGCTACACCAAATGGGGACTGGACGGTCAGGAGCAGGCGCTCGACGCCGGTGTGCTGCCCGCGGATCCCCGCTACGGCGTCGAACCCGAAAGCGCCTGGGGAGCCTTGGGGATCGACGGCGGGACCACACCGGTCCCGGCCCGGAAAGGCAGCTATCCGCTGTTCTACGGGCACCTTGCTGCAGCCCTCCGCGGCGGCGGGCCGTTGCCCGTTGATCCGGTCCAGTCCATTGAAGTCCTGAAAATCATCGAAGAAGTCCACGCCCTCGCCTGACCCAAGCCGCCCCCGCGAGCCGCACCCTAAGAAAGAGAGTCCCTATGACCTCCGCAGTCTCCGCCAAGCGTGTCGCCGTTATTGGCAGCGGAATCCTTGGCGTTTCCACAGCCGTCCACCTGCTCCGCGACGGTGCCTCGGTGCTGCTTCTGAGTGAAGCCGGCCTCGCCAGCGGGGCCACCGGCCGTTCCCTGTCCTGGCTGAATTCCGCCGGCGAACGGTCCACGCCCTACCACCAGCTCCGCATTGCAGGAGTGGACCGTTACCGGACGCTGTTCGCCTCGGATCCCACCAGGGAGTGGCTGCGGTTCGACGGTGGCCTCATGTGGAACGCCGCAGGCCAAACCGGCGCCACCAAAACCCGCCACGCCTACGAGCAGGACAAGGGCTACGACTCCAAGCTCCTCGCCCCCGAAGAAATCGCAGCATTCACGCCGGGGGTCAACGCCACGGCCGTGCCGGAAAACGCGATCTTCAATCCGGGCGAGGGCTGGGTGAGCCTCCCGGACCTGGTGGACTTCCTGATGGCCGAGTTCCACGAGCTCGGCGGCGAACTGGTCCTCAACGCAGGTCGGGCCTCCGTGGTGGTCAGGGACGGACGGGCAGCCGGGGTCGAAGTGGCCTCCGGCACGGTCTACGACGCCGACGTCGTCCTGGTCGCCTGCGGCGCCGCGACGCCGGCTGTGGTGGCCCCTCTGGGGGTCGAAATTCCCAACGCCTCGCCGGTCTCCATGCTGGTCATCACGAAGCCCGTCGAGCACTCGGCCACAGCCGTCATGAACACCCCCCGCGCGGCCGTCCGGCCCAACCCGGGAGGCACTCTGGCCCTGGATCACGACTGGTACGAGGAACGCATCACCGATCACGGGGACGGCACGTTCGGCATTCCCGATGAAACAGTCCAGGAACTGGCAGACGAGGCCGCCAAACTCATCGCAGGCAAACCGGAGCTCAAGCCGGCGTCCTGGAAGATCGGCTACAAGCCGATCCCGGGTGACGGCGAGCCCGTCTTCGGCGAATTGCAGAAGGTCCCCTGCTGCTTCGTCGCCTTCACGCACTCCGGGGCCACGCTCGGACTCATTGCGGGAGAGCTGCTGGCCGACGAGATCTTGAGCGGTTCCAGGCACCCGATGCTGGCCACGTTCCGGCCGGAACGCTTCGTCTGACGGACGACTGCGGGAGTGGCGGCCGAAGCCGCCACTCCCGCAGTTTTGTTAGTTCGCCGCCGCTACCGGGACCGGGCGCTCGTCCGCCGGCTTCCCGGCGTCGGCACCGGCCGCGGGCGGTGATTTCAGCTTGAGGCGCTTGCCGATCGTGGCCCCGCCGCCCTTGCCGCTGCGGTTCTTGTTGAAGATGTCGAAGCCGACGGCGAGGAGCAGCACCAGGCCCTTGATGAGCTGCTGGTAGTCGGTGCCGAGGCCCAGGATGGACATGCCGTTGTTCAGCACACCCATGATCAGGCCGCCGATCAGGGCCCCGGCCACGGTGCCGATGCCGCCCTGCACCGCGGCGCCGCCGATGAAGGCCGCCGCGATGGCGTCCAGTTCGAACCCGGTGCCGCCAGCCGGCTGGGCGGAGTTGAGCCGGGCCGTGAACACGAGTCCGGCCAGTGCGGCAAGCACACCCATGTTCACGAACAGCCGGAACGTGACCGCCTTCGTTTTGATACCGGACAGCTCTGCCGCATGCAGGTTCCCGCCGATCGCGTAGGTGTGCCGTCCGAAGACGCTGTTGTTCATCAGGGCCGTGTAGACGATGACGAGGACCGCGAGCACGATCAGGACGATCGGTGTTCCGCGGTAGCTGGCGAGGAGGAAGGTGATGGTCAGCATGAGCAGGGCGATGAACGTGGTCTTGGTGGCGAACCAGGCCATCGGTTCGTTCTCGAGTTCGAACTTCTTGCGGATCCGGCGTTCCTTGACCGCCTGGATCACCAGCGCCAGGGTGGCGCCGACCCCCAGGATGACCGTCAGCCACTCCAGGACCGAGGTGCCGCCGGAAATGTCCGGCAGGAAGCCGCCGCCCAGCGCCCTCAGTTCCCCCGGGAAGGGGGTGATCTGCTGGTTCTTGAGGGTGATCAGGGTCAGGCCGCGGAAAATCAGCATCCCGGCGAGGGTGACGATGAAGGCGGGGATTCCGACGTACGCGATCCAGTAGCCCTGCCAGGCACCCACGAGTGCCCCGACCAGCAGGCAGGCGGGGATGGCGAGCCACCAGGCCCATCCCCAGTGCACGATCATGACACCCGCGACGGCGCCGATGAAGCCGGCGACCGATCCGACGGACAGGTCGATGTGGCCGGCGATGATCACCATGACCATGCCGATGGCCAGGATCAGGATGTAGCTGTTCTGGACCACGAGGTTGGTGACGTTCTGCGGCTCCAGCAGGATTCCGTCCGTGAGGATCTGGAACAGCAGGACGATCAGGATCAGGGCGACAAAGATGCCAACCTGGCGGAGGCGGCTTGTCAGGAAACCCAGGGATTCTCGGAGGGCGGACATGTTCGCTATTCCTTCTCTTTGGTCATGAAGTGCATAAGGGTTTCCTGCGATGCTTCGGCGATCGGGATCTCGCCGGTGACGTGCCCGGCGGACAGGGTGTAGATCCTGTCGCAGATGCCCAGCAGCTCGGGAAGTTCGGAGGAGATCACAATGACCGCTTTTCCTTCCGCGGCCAGCTTCGCGATGATCGTGTAGATCTCAAACTTCGCGCCGACGTCGATCCCGCGGGTGGGTTCGTCCAGGATCAGCACGTCCGGGTCGGAGAACATCCACTTGCTCAGCACCACCTTCTGCTGGTTCCCGCCGGACAGCTTGCCCGTGATGGCGGCGACCGAGGGGGCCTTGATGTTCATGTTCTTCCGGTAGTCGTTGGCCACGACGGTTTCCTGGTTCTTGTCCACCCAGCCGCCCTTGACCAGCTTTCGGAGCGCGGCCATGGAGATGTTCCGCTTGATGTCCTCGATGAGGTTCAGGCCGTAGCGCTTGCGGTCCTCGGTGGCGTAGGCGATGCCGTGCTTGATGGCGGCGGAGACGGTGCCGGTGTTGATTTCGGTGCCGTGCTTGAAGACCCTGCCGGAGGTTGCGGTGCCGTAGCTGCGCCCGAAGACGCTCATGGCCAGCTCCGTCCTGCCGGCGCCCATCAGCCCGGCCAGCCCCACCACTTCGCCCTTGCGGACGTTGAGGCTGGCGTTGTTGACCACCATCCGGTTGTGGTCCTGCGGGTGCCGGACGGACCAGTCCTCGATCCGCAGGACTTCCTCGCCGATCTGGGGATCCCGGTCCGGGTACAGGCTTTCCAGGTCCCGGCCCACCATGCCGCGGATAATGCGTTCCTGGGTGATCTCGCCGTCGCCCAGGCGGAGGGTTTCGATGGTCTTGCCGTCGCGGATGATGGTGACGGCATCCGCGACCTTGCGGATTTCGTTGAGCTTGTGGCTGATGATGATGCAGGTGACGCCCTGGCCCTTGAGGTGCAGGATCAGGTCCAGCAGGTGTCCCGAGTCCTCGTCGTTGAGGGCCGCCGTCGGTTCGTCGAGGATGAGGAGCTTGACTTCCTTCGAGAGCGCCTTGGCGATCTCCACGAGTTGCTGCTTGCCGACGCTGATCTGCTGGACCGGGGTGACCGGGTTTTCGCTCAGGCCCACCCGGGCCAGGAGTTTCGCGGCCTCCAGGTTGGTCTTGCGCCAGTCCACCCAGCCGCGGTTGGCCTGTTCGTTGCCGAGGTAGATGTTCTCGGCGATGGACAGGTACGGGCTCAGGGCCAGCTCCTGGTGGATGATGACGATCCCGCGCTTCTCGCTGTCGCTGATGCTGGAGAAGTTGCAGGGTTCGGTTTCGAAGAGGATCTCGCCGTCGAAGGAGCTGTGCGGGTAGACGCCGGACAGCACCTTCATCAGGGTGGATTTCCCGGCGCCGTTTTCCCCGCAGATGGCGTGGACTTCGCCGCGGTTCACCTGCAGGGTGACATCCTGGAGGGCCTTCACGCCCGGGAAGGTCTTGGTGATTCCTCGCATTTGAAGAATGGGTGTGTTCATCGCCAATTCTCACTGACTGGTAGTACCTGAGACGTCCTGCGGCTGCAGGGGTCTACGGGAAGGGTGGCGGCCCGGACTCGACGGCGGACCGCCACCCTCCGACGTGGCTACTTGACGTCGGCCTCGGTGTAGTAACCGGAGTCGATGAGTTCCTTCTTGTAGTTCTCATTCGTGATGATGACGGACTTGAGCAGGTATGCGGGGACCACCTTGACCTTGTTGTTGTAGGTCTTGGTGTCGTTGACCTCGGGCTCCTGGCCCTTCAGGAGGGCGTCGACCATCTTCACTGCCTGGGCACCCAGCTGGCGGGTGTCCTTGAAGATCGTGGAGTACTGCTCGCCGGCGATGATGGACTTCACGGAACCCTTTTCGGCGTCCTGGCCGGTAACGATCGGCAAGCTTCCCTTGGCGTAGCCGCCGGTGCTGGTCAGGGCCGAGATGATGCCGATGGACAGGCCGTCATACGGGGAGAGAACGCCGTTGAGCTTGGTGCCGGAGCTGTAGGCGGCGGTGAGGATGTCCTCCATGCGCTTCTGGGCCACGGGGGCCTGCCAGCGCAGGATTGCGGCCTGCTCGAACTTGGTCTGGCCGCTGGGGACCTTCAGGGTTCCGGCGTCCAGGTACGGCTTGAGGGTGTCCATGGCGCCGGTCCAGAAGAAGTTGGCGTTGTTGTCATCCGGGCTGCCGGCGAAGAGCTCCACATTGAACGGGCCCTTGCCTTCGACCTTGTTGCCGCTGGCGTCGACGAGGCCCAGGCCGGTAAGCAGCGAAGTGGCCTGCTGCACGCCCACCGTGTAGTTGTCGAAGGTGGTGTAGAAATCGACATTCGGGGTGCCGTTGATGAGCCGGTCGTAGGCGATCACCTTGACGTTCTGTTCCTTCGCCTTGGCGAGGACGTCGGTCAGCGTGGTGCCGTCGATGGCGGCGATGATGAGGGCCTTGGCGCCCTTGGTGAGCATGTTCTCGATCTGCGCCACCTGCGTGGGGATGTCGTCGTTGGCGTACTGCAGGTCGGCCTTGTAGCCGAGCTTCGTCACGGAGTCCGAGACGTTCTTGCCGTCGGCGATCCACCGCTCCGAGGTCTGCGTCGGCATCGAGATTCCGACGAGGGAGCCGGCGGCATCGGCGGCGCTGGCGGACGGTGCGGCCGTGCCGGGCCGGCTGCCACAGCCGGTGGCCCCGGCGGTCACAGCGAGGACAACCGCAACGGCGCCCAGGAGTTTCCTGATCTTCACAATTTTCTCCTTCCGCGGACCCGTGGTCCGCGAAGTTGCTCCTGATCGCAGTCCTGCACGTCATTGTGCCCCTGCGGGGCGGTAACAGCGGGAGGATTGCGGAGGTCTGAATGGAACGGGGATTCAGCCGGCAAGGGAACTGCGGCTGATTGTTATCGCTAACAATATGGTCAAAGATAGCTTCTCAAAACATGTGAGTCAACGCACATTCGGCGTTTATTCTCCGCAGGCCGACGCCGGGCCGTCCGGAGCTCAGGCGGCGAAGATGCACCAGGACGCGTCGTGCGATGCTCCGGGTTCGAGCCGCACCAGGTCAGTGCCGGTGTTGAAGGCATCCGGCGGGCAGGTCATCGGTTCGACGGCGAGCCCCAACCGGTTGGGCAGCGGCGGTTCCGTGTCCCCGGTGTAGAGCTGCAGCCAGGCGCAGGTGCGGTCCCAGGCCATGCCGACGCCGGTCCCGCCCGGGTCCCGGACGACGACGCGCGCCCGGCCGCCGCCGTGCCCGCCGCCGTCGTACACAATGTCGGTGAAGGCATGGTCGATCTGGGTGGATCCGATGACGCGGGCGGCACGGAAGTCGTACGCGTGCCCGTCAACGTGCCGGGCGGCACGCGGCAGCAGCCGGTCCGGCGTCACTTCGAGGAATGTCCGTGCGGGGACTTCCAGGCTCCATTCGTCCAGCGGGGCAGGGCCCGCCAGAAGGTAGGGGTGCGGACAGACCCCGTAGGGCGCCGCCCGCTCCCCCACGTTGGCTGCCGTCACGGCCGTATGCAGCCCGTCGCCGTCCAGCCGGTAGCGGGCGGTGATGGACAGCGCGAAGGGGTAGCCCGGCGTCGGTCCGATGGCGCAGGTGAGTTCCAGGGCGGAATCCGTCCGGGACTCCGGCTTCCAGTCCAGCTCCGGGGTGAAGCCGTGCAGGGCGCACTGCCGGCCGGGCTCGTTGACCGGCACCTGGTGGTCCGCGCCGTCAAAGGTGTACTGGCCGTCGGGAATCCGGTTCGGCCAGGGCGCCACGATGACGCCGCGGTAGTCCGGGTTGGGCCCGCCGGCCGGGAACGGGACAACAAGGTCCCGTTCCCGGTGCCGCAGCTCGCGGACGGCGGCGCCCCGGGCGGTGATGACCGCCGCGTAGGCGCCCGCCCGGATCGCATACTCGGTCACAGCCCGCTTGCCAGCTTGTAGTAGGCGGAATTCCAGGCCAGTTCCTTCTTGAACCCCTTGATGGTGGTGCCTTCATCAATGGTCAGCAGCTCCGTCCGGGCGATCTCGGCGAAGTCCTCGAAGACGTCCATGCCGACGGCGGTGGTCAGGACCGTGTGGTGCGCTGCCCCGGCGGTCAGCCAGGCGGCCGCGGAGGTCGTGAAGTCCGGCTTGGGCGACCAGAGCGCGCGGGCAACCGGCAGGTTGGGCAGCGGCTCGTCAAGGTCCATGACGTCGACGGCGTTCGCCACGAGGCGGAAGCGGTCGCGCATGTCGGACAGGGCCACCACGACCCCGGGTCCGGCGTCGGTGTCGAAGACCATCCGGACCGGGTCTTCCTTGCCGCCGATGCCGAGCGGGTGGATTTCCACGCGTGGCTTTGTGGCGGTCAGGGAGGGGCAGACCTCGAGCATGTGCGCGCCCAGTATTTTCTCCTGGCCCGGGACGAGGTGGTACGTGTAGTCCTCCATGAGCGAGGCGCCACCGGGGAGTCCGGCGCCCATGACCTTGGCGGCCCGGACCAGGATGGCAGTCTTCCAGTCGCCCTCGGCGCCGAAGCCGTAGCCGTCGGCCATGAGCCGCTGGACGGCCATGCCCGGCAGCTGCCGGAGTTCGCCGAGGTCCTCGAAGGACGTGGTGAAGGCCGCCGAGCCGTTGGCTTCCAGGAAGCTGCGCAGCCCCAGTTCGATCCGTGCGCTGTAGCGCAGGGACTCGTGGCGGGCTTCGCCGGCCTTCAGTTCGGTGGCCACGTCGTAGAGCCGCTCGTACTCCGAGACGAGGGCGTCGACGTCGGCCTCGGGGGCGCCATGCACGGCGTCGGCGAGTTCGTTGACGGACCAGGTGTTGACCGAGACGCCAAAGCGCAGTTCCGCTTCGGTCTTGTCCCCTTCGGTGACCGCAACGTTGCGCATGTTGTCGCCGAAGCGGGTGAGCTTCAGGGTGCGGACGGCCGCCCAGCCCGCGGAGGCGCGCTGCCAGGATCCGACCTGGCGGGACACCTCGGGGTTGGACACGTGCCCGACGACGGTTTTGCGCGGGATGCCGAGGCGCGACTGGATGTAGCCGAACTCGCGGTCGCCGTGCGCGGCCTGGTTCAGGTTCATGAAGTCGAAGTCGATATCCGCCCACGGCAGTTCGACGTTCGCCTGGGTGTGCAGGTGCAGGAGGGGTTTGCGGAGCAGGTCCAGGCCCTGGATCCACATCTTGGCCGGGGAGAAGGTGTGCATCCAGGCGGTCACGCCGATCACGGCGTCGTCAGAATTCGCATCCAGCGCGGTGCGGCGGATGGCGTCCGAGTCGGTGAGCACCGGCTTCCAGACGATCTTCACCGGGACGTCGGACGAGGCGTTGAGCGCGGCGGCAATCTCCTGTGATTGCGCGGCCACCTGCTTGAGGACGTCCTCGCCGTAGAGGTGCTGGCTGCCGGTGAGGAACCAGACCTCGTACTGCTCAAGGGACGTGTTGTTGGCGTTGGACATGTTTTCTCCTGCGGAAGGTAGAGGGCGAGGGCGGGTATCGCGGCCTAGTGGCCGTAGACGTTCTGGTAGCGGGCGTAGAGGGAGTCGATCTGGGCCGGGTCGATGGGCAGGGGCTCACCGAGCTGGCGGGAAATATGGACGGTCCGCGCCACTTCCTCGCACATGACCGCGGCCTTCACCGCCGAGCGGGCATCCTTGCCCACGGTGAAGGGTCCGTGGTTCTGCATCAGCACGGCCGGCGAGGTGGAATGGGCCAGGGTGTCCACGATGCCGCGGCCGATCGAGTCGTCCCCGATCAGCGCGAACGGGCCCACCGGGATGGGGCCGCCGAACTCGTCGCCCATCATGGTGAGCACGCACGGGATGGGTTCGCCGCGGGCGGCCCAGGCGGTGGCGTACGTGGAGTGTGTGTGGACCACTCCGCCGACCTCGGGCATATTGCGGTAGACGTAGGCATGCGCCGCGGTGTCCGAGGACGGTGTGAGTTCGGGGTTTTCCCATTCCGCGGCGCCGCCGTCGGCCTGGGCGGAAAGCCTGCTGACCGGGGTGCCGTAGAGGTCCGTGACGACCATCAGCTCGGGGCTCAGCTCGGCGTAGGAAACCCCGGACGGTTTGATGACCATGAGGTCGTAGCCGGGTACGCGTGCGGAGACGTTTCCCGCGGTCCAGACCACCAGCTGGTAGTGCGTGAGCTCGGCGTGCAGGGCGCAGACCTCTTGGCGGAGCCGTGCGATGGATTCCAGCAGCGCGCTCATGCGGAGGCTCCTTCCCGGATGGGGGCGAGGAGGGGCCGGGCGGCATTTCGCTGGATGGCCTTGAGCCGGTGCATGACGTCGTTCGCTCCCCTGCCGAAGTGGTCGTGGAGCGTGCGGTACTCCTGGAACAGTTCCTCGTAGGCGGCGACGTTCGCCGGGATGGGGGTGAACACCGCCCCCGGTTCGGAGCCCATGGCGGCGGCGGCGGCCCGGATGTCCGGGTACCGGCCGGCTGCTACCGCGGCGTGGATGGCCGATCCGAGGGCCGGTCCCTGGGTGGAGCCGATGGTGGAGAGCTGCAGTCCCGTGACGTCGGCGTAGATCTGCATCAGGAGCTCGTTTTTCAACAGCCCGCCGGCGACGATGAATTCCTTCACCGGCACCCCGGAGCCGCGGAAGGCGTCCACGATGGTCCGGGTGCCGAAGGCCGTGGCCTCCAGCAGGGCACGGTAGGTGTCCTCGGGCCGGGTGGCAAGGGTCTGTCCGAGCACGAGGCCGGACAGTTCGTGGTCCACCAGCACCGAACGGTTCCCGGAGTGCCAGTCGAGGGCGATGAGGCCGTGCCCGCCGATTGCCTGGCCCGCGGCGAGTCCTGTCAGGTATTCGTGGATGCCGAGCCCGCGGGAGGCGGCGGCTTCATGGTATTCGGGCGGGACGCCGTACTTGGTGAACCAGCCGAAGATGTCACCCACCCCGCTCTGCCCCGCCTCGTACCCCCACAGCCCGTCCACGATTCCGCCGTCCACCACGCCGCACATGCCGGGCACCTCACGCAGCTCGGTTCCGTTCACTACGTGGCAGGTGGAAGTGCCCATGATGGCGACGAGCTGGCCTGGCTCCACGGCCCTGGCAGCCGGGGCGGTGACGTGGGCATCCACGTTCCCCACCGCGACGGCGATCCCCTCGGGCAATCCGGTCCAGGCGGCGGCCTCGGCGGTCAGCCGGCCCGCAGCATCGCCCAGCCGGCCGATCGTGTGTTCCAGCTTGGTGCTCACAAAGTCTTTGAACTGCGGGTTCAGGGCGGCCAGGAAGTCTTCGGACGGGTAGCGGCCGTCCTGGAAGATCCCCTTGTACCCGGCCGTGCAGGCGTTACGGACGTAGTTGCCGCAGAGCTGCCAGACGATCCAGTCGGCGGCCTCCACCCAGCGGTCCATCGCGGCGTAGCTTTCCGGGTCCTCTTCGAGCAGTTGCAGTCCTTTGGCGAATTCCCATTCGGAGGAGATCAGACCGCCGTAGCGCGGGAGCCAGCTCTCCCCCCGTTCGGCAGCGAGGGCGTTGATCCGGTCCGCCTGCGGCTGCGCGGCGTGGTGACGCCACAGCTTCACGTAGGCGTGCGGCCGGCCGGCGAACCCGGAGATTTCGTTCAGCGGGGTCCCGTCCGCATTGACCGGAACCATGGTGCAGGCGGTGAAGTCGGTGGCAATCCCGACGACGGCGGCCGGGTCGATTCCGGCGTCGGCGATCGCGGCCGGGACGGCGTGGCGCAGGACCTCGCGGTAATCATTGGGAACCTGGAGGGCCCATTCGCCGGGAAGCCGGATGCCGGCGCCGCCCGCCGTGTCCTCCGGAAGCTCGCTGGTGAGAACGGCATGCGGGTAGTCGAAGACGCCGCTGCCCAGTTCCTTGCCGTCGCGGACCCGGACGACGACGGCCCGCCCGGAGAGCGTGCCGTAGTCCACGCCAATGACAAAGTTTTCGGTTCCGTCCACTGAGACGTCCATCAAATCCTCCAATAGGTTCCGCAGCGTTGCGAACCTCTATATTGTTAGCGCTAACAAACTTGCTGTCAAGAAGTCTGGCACAGTCTTTGTCCGAATCGGGGCTCCGACCCTTAGGGCAGCCGCGGCCTGGGCGCGGTGCTTGCGCGCACCACGAGCTCCGGATTGACCACCAGGGTGCCGCCTGCGGCGCCGTCCTCGATCTGGGCGCGCATGAGGTCCATGCAGCGCTTGCCGAGCTCCTCGAAGTCCTGGCGGACGGTGGTCAGCGGCGGCATGAAGTACTCGGATTCGGGCTGGTCGTCGAAGCCGACCAGCGAAACATCCTCCGGCACGCGCACGCCCTTTTCCCCGAACGCCCGCAGCAGCCCCAGCGCCATCTGGTCGTTGCTGACGAACACTGCCGTGGCGCCTTGTTGTTCCGCCAGCTGCTGCCCGATCCGGTAGCCGCTGCCCGCGCTCCAGTCACCCTCCACCAGAAGATCGTCGCTGAGGCCGGCTTCCGCCAGCTCCTCGCGCCACCCGTCAACACGGCCTTGCCCATCGATCCAGCCGAGCGGACCCGAGACATGGCCGATCCGCTGGTGGCCAAGCCTGATCAGATGGGCGACGGCCAGCCGCGCTCCGAGCTTCTGGTCGACCATCGCACCGCTCAGCCGCCCTTCCCCGGCTCCCCCGACGACGATCACCGGGACATCCAGGTTCAGGCGTTCCAGCGCCTGCAGCGTCCCGTCGTGCGGCACGATGACAATCAACCCATCCGCGCCCTGGTCCGTGAGGTGGCGCACCGCATCGGAAATGACCTCAGGACCGGCCCCCTTGATCGCGGCAATGCTCACGAAATACCCTGCCTCCCGGGCGGCCTGCTGGACTCCCAGCAGCGTATTCGCCGGGCCATACTGCCCGAGTTCGGAGGCGAGGACGCCGATGGTCTGGGTGCGCCGGGTCACGAGGCTCCTGGCGGCCGTGTTGCGCCGGTAGCCGAGTTCGGCGATCGCCGCCTCGACCCGCTCCCGGGTTGCCTTACTGACATTCGGGTGGTTGTTGATCACCCGCGAGACCGTCTGGTGGGAGACTTTGGCCCGGGCTGCAACGTCCTCGAGGCGCGGCAGCCGCCGGTCGTTGTTGTTCCCCATGCGAGGCACCTTCCTCCGTACGCGGCCGGTCCGCGTGCAATCAAGTTACAGGAGGGCACCGGACGCGCCATGGCCCTCCGCGGCCGGCCGCCATTCTGTTAGCGCTAACGGTAGCGCATTCCCGGGGTCCCGGACGGGGCGTTCTGACCGTCCGGGGGCCGCCCTCGTCCTCGATGGCGTGGAATGCCGGCCCGGACCCTCGCAGGTCCGGGCCGGCGGTCTGCGGGGCCTAGGCGTTGCCGTGATGCGTGTGGATCACGCGTACGGTGCCCGCGGGTATCTGCGCAGTTCCGGTGACAGCGTCCGCGGTGATCAGCTCGATGCCTGTCGCCGGATACTCGGCGTCGGCGTCGGCGTGGTTGATCAGGAAGGTGAACGCGTCCGTGCCGGTGCTGCGGATCACCACTTCGAGCCCTTCCGCCTTCCCGGATGCCGGTTCGAGTCCGGCGGCCCGGGCCGCGTCGAGCACGACGGCGGTGAGGTCGTCGCCGTCGAGTTTGGTGGAGACGTACCAGGCAGTGCCGCTGCCGAATTCGTTCCGGGTGAGGGCTGGCAGCGTGGTGGCCGGCCCGCTGATGTAGGTTTCCAGGACCGTGGCGGTGCCGGGGTGGATCTCCTCGGACCACGCGGTGCCTGTGCCGCCGCCGCTCAGGGTCACTGTCTCCCCGGCCCGCAGCGGCAGGAATTCGTGGATTTCCAGGCCGAGGATGTCCCGCAGCGCACCCGGGGAGGCGCCATGCGGGACGGTGTCGTTGGAATCGACGATGCCGGAGAAGTAGGACACCAGAAGGTGGCCGCCGCCGTCGACGTAGCCGCGCAGGTTGGCGGCCGCCGCGTCGCCGACCAGGTACAGCGCTGGCGCGAGGACGAGGTCGTAGCCGGAGAAGTCGGCTTCCGGGTGGGCGAAGTCGACGCTGATCCCCTGGTTCCAGAGAACCGAGTAATACGCCTCGATGCGTTCGCGGTGGTCGAGGTCGCTGCTCGGACGCCATTCCAGGTCCTGGGCCCAGAAGGACTCCACGTCCCAGAGGATCGCTGCGCGGGCGTGGACGGTGGAGCCCTTCACGGCCGAGAGTTTCCCGAGGTCAGCGCCGAGCTCCAGGACTTCTTTCCAAATCCGGGTTCCCGTTCCGGCGTGCGGGAGCATCGCGGAGTGGAATTTTTCCGCCCCGTACCGGGAAGCGCGGAACTGGAAGAACATGACCGCGTCGGCGCCGCGGGCGAGGTGGACCAGGCTGTTGCGGGCCAGTTCGCCGGGGCGTTTGGCGATGTTGCGGCCCTGCCAGTTCACGGCCGAAGCGGAGTGTTCCATCAGCATCCACGGGCGGTTGCCGGCCAGGGAGCGCGTGAGGTCCGCGTCCATGGAGAGCAGGATGTGATTGTCGGTGCGTTCGGCAACCAGGTAGTGGTCGTTGGCGACGATGTCGACCTCGCGGCTCCAGGCCCAGTAATCCGGGGACAGGCAGTTAGTGGCCATGAAGTTGGTGGTGACCGGCACGCCCGGGGCGTACTTGCGGATCACGTCCCGCTCGGCAATGAAGCACTGGAGCAGGGCGTTCGAGCTGAACCGGCTGAAGTCCAGGCGCTGGGCCTGGTTGCTGACGCTGACCGCGACGCGGGGCGCGTCGATTTCGTCCCACTCGCCGTACTTCTAGCCCCAGAACAGGGTGCCCCAGGCCGCATTCAGGGCCTCAAGGCTGCCGTAGCGGGCACGCAGCCATTCCCGGAAGGCGAGGACGGAGGAGTCGTCGTAGGAATCGCCGACCGGGGCGCCGTATTCATTGTGGACGTGCCACAGCACCACTCCCGGGCGCGATCCGTACCGGCGGGCGAGCTGTTCGGTGATGATGGTGGCGGCGTGGAGGTATTCGGGCGAGCTGGGGCTGGCCATCCCGCGGGACCCGCTCCCCAGGGCAACGCCTTCGCGGGTGAGCGGGCGGGCCTGCGGGTACTTCTTCCAGAACCACGCCGGCGGGGCCGCCGTGGGCGTGCCGAGGTCGATGCTGATCCCGGCGTCGGTGAGCAGGTCCATGAGATGGTCCAGCCATTCGAAATCGTATTCGCCCTCGCGCGGCTCCAGCAGCACCCAGGAGAAGATACCGACGCTGACCAGGTTGATACCTGCCTGCTTCATCAGGGCGATGTCTTCGACCCAGACCTCCCGGGGCCACTGTTCAGGGTTGTGCCGCTGGGGTTCGAAAAGAAGATGGGGTACGTCGCCGCCGATGACTACGAGGGGGCACGCGATGTCCTGGCGTTTCTCCGCGAGAAAGGGCGGAAACGCATCGCGACCATCACCGGCCCCCAGGACACCTCCGGCGGCATCCGCCGCCTGGCGGCGTACCGCGCCGACCAAGGCCAGGACCTGGACGAGGGTCTCGTGGCTTACGGAGATTACAGCCGGGAAAGCGGAGCCAAAGGTATGCGGGAGCTACTGGACCGGGCACCGGACCTCGACGCCGTCTTCGCCGGCACCGACCTGATGGCCCTCGGAGCGATGGAAGTCCTCAAGGAAGCAGGGCTGAGAGTCCCGGAAGACGTGTCCGTGGCCGGATTCGACGACATCACCGTCTCACGCACGGCCAGCCCGCCGCTGACCACCGTCCGGCAGCCCTTTGAACGGATCAGCGAGGAGATGGTCCGTCTGCTCCTCGGCGTCATCAAAGGCGAACGCCCCGCAGCCATCACGATTCCGACTGAGCTGGTCATCCGCGAATCGACCTGATCGCGCCGGTCCGCAGCAGGCTGCGCGCCTCCGGACCCGGGCTCCGCGCGGGGACACCCGGGAACCGCTTGTTAGGCTGGATGAATGAAACTTCGCCTTGCCGCCGTGTCCGCCGCCTCCCTCGTGATCGCCCTGACCGGCTGCGGCCAGGTGCAGGACGCCGCCAACAAGGCCGTCAGCGACGGCGCTTCCCAGGTGGCCACGGCAGCAGGCAGTGAAGTGAAAAAGCAGGCCTGCGCCCTCGTCGAGGACGGCCTGGTCAGCGTCAAAGACAAGGAACTGCTCGGCGGACTCGTCGCCGGGGCGGAGACCGCCGGCGTTCCCTCGGACATCACCACGCCGCTGCGGCAGATTGCCGAATCCGGCGACCAGGTGCCGGCAGAGTCCGTGACGGCCCTCAAGGACGCGTGCGCAGCCTGAGCCTACCGGCTGCGCTTTAGCGCTTGCCTTTTTTGCGTGACCCCTTGCCGCGGCCCTTGTCCGGGTTCGGTGCGTAACGCTGGGCCACCTTCGGCTTTTTGACAGCGGGGCCGCGCCGGTCCGGCTTCGGCTCGCGTTTGGGCTTTTCCTGCTGGGCAGAGGGCTGCCGGGAACTCGCCGCGGTGCGGCCGCGGACAATCCCGATGAACTCCTCGATTACCTCATCCGTGGAACCGCTCGGCCAGGCCAGGGCGATCTCCGTAGTGGCCGCACCCGTGAGCTTCCGCGCCACGGTGTCCTTGACGTTGTAGTGGCGCGCCACGGACATCGGCAGGATCACCAGGCCGGCGCCGGAGGCCACCACCTGGAGCGCCATTTCCGGGCCGCCGAGATCCGCCACGTCCAGGAAGGTCTCCTTGGACAGGTCCGCCAGCGCAACTTCCTCGAAAACGGAGATCTCATGCCCCTTGGGCGCCACCACGACGGGTTGTTCCTCATATAGCGGGATGACGTTCAGGCCTTCGCGCTCCACGGGAAGGCGCACGAAGCTCAGGTCCGCGGCGCCTTCGCGCAGCACAGCGAGCTGGGCGCCGTCCTCTGACATAAAGGAGTGCAGCGGAACGTCCGGCATCCGTTCTTCCCAGCGCCGGACCCATTTGCCGGGGGTGACTCCGGGGACGTAGGCGAACCGCAACTCCCGGGGTGCTGCTTCGGCGGGGTCGTCGCGGGTCTGGGCGGTTTCGTCGGGGGTCTGGGGGGTTTCTTCTGCTGCGGACACACGTTCACAGTACCGCCGGGCCGGCCCAAGGTCCCGCCCGGGCAGCGATAGGGGGCAGCCCGGTACCCGTCCGGTGCTGCTCTGTACTCCTCTGGTGCTGCTCCCGTACTGCATTGGTACTGCTCTGGTGCCTTACAGGCATCCCGCCGGATACCCTTGAAGCATGACCTCTGCAAACTCCCAGTCCATGAAGCCGGCCACCGTTGCCAAGAAGCTTGGCATCTACCTGCCCGCAACACCCCAGGAGTTCCAGGATTCGGTAATCACCCGCGCCGACTTCGCCGAGCTCCAGGCCAACCCGCCGGAGTGGCTGGCGGAACTGCGCCGCAATGGCCCGCACCCCCGCCCGGTGGTGGCGCAGAAGCTGAACGTCTCGATCAGCGGGCTGGCCCGGGGCGGTGTCGAGGAAGCGCTGACGTCGGCGGAAATCACCGCACTCCTGCAGGCTCCCCCCGCGTGGCTCGTCGCCGAACGCTCCACGCACGCTGCCGTCCGGACCGAGGCCCAGCGGGTCAAGGACGAGGCCGCGAAGAAAGACGCCAAGAAGGCCCGCACCCAGGTCGAGTAGCCGCCCGGTCCCCCGGGACCGGAATTCCGCACCGGCTGACCGTCCGAGGGTGCTTGACCTCAGTCCTGGTGCAGCTGGACGAAGTTGCCGCAGCCGTCATCCATCACGGCTGACGTGCCCTCGGGGCCCTCGCTCGGTTCCCCCTGGAACATCACGCCCTTGGCGGTGAGCCGCTCGTATTCGGCCCGGACATCGCTGACTCCAAAGACGATCGCGGGGATGCCGGCGTCGTGCAGGCCGTTCATGTACGCGGAACCGATCGGATTGTCGCTGGGTTCGAGCAGCAGCCCGGCCGTTCCGCCGCCGCTTCCGGCGGGGTCCTTGACGATGTAAAGATTGTGCTCGGGCAGGGCCATGAGGCTATCGAAACCAAGGATCCCCGTGTAGAACTCGTTGGCCGCTGCTGGGTCCTTGACGTGGATACTGCACATTTTCAGTCGCATGGGCCCTAGGCTACGCCGCGACAGCCCAGGTGTGAACCAGCCCTGCGGCGCGCCTCTGCAGGGCATTGACGGGCCGCCCCGCAGGGATTCCAATGGAATCAGCGGAACTGCGCCCGCCCCGGGCAGCTTCCCTGGAGGTGTTTGAAATGCCGGCTCTGTCCGAACCAGCCCCCCTTATGGCGTGGCAACTGCTCGCCCTGGCCGTGGTGGTCGTCGCCGCGGTGGCAGGATCTGTTTATCTGGCCCGGAAGCATCTGGTGTCCGACGCCGGATTGCCGGATGCGGTGTTCTGGGACGGTTTCGCAGGGCTCGCCGTGGTGGCGCCTGCCGTGATTCTTCCGTCCCTCGTCTCACCGTGGGCCGGGTTGATGCTCGGCCTGCTCGCCGCAGGCACCGCCGGGGCCGCGTACCGGGGGACTCCCAGGCTGTTCCGCTGGCAGGAAGCACGGCGGTCCGCCCGGGAGACCCTCGCGGTCAATGACGCAGCCGACATCCGGCACCGGAGCGCTCTGGCCCGGTGGCAACGCTATGAACTGGACCCCGGATACTGCATCGACTACCCCGCCATGAGCGACCCCGGCCGGCCGGAAACTGCGGCGCTGATCCGCGCCATGAAGGCCGCCGAGCTGCTGAGCGGCGGACGCGACGCCGGGTACGGGCCGGCTGTCGACAGGCTGGAGCGGGCTTTGGCGGATGCGGAGCGCGCGGCCGGAGCCCCGGCCGTCTCCACTCCCGGGAACTCCCCCGTCTCGCGGCAGATGTATGCGAAGGGAACACCATGACAGACATCACGATCATCGGCAGCGGCAACATGGCCGGCGCCATTGGCACCCGCGCGGTGGCGGCCGGACGTACGGTCCAGATCCTGGACCGTACGCCGGAGAACGCCGCCAAGCTCGCTGCTGAACTTGGCGGCGGCACTACGTCCGGCGGGTTGAACGAAATACCCGACGGAGACCTGGTGGTGCTTGCCCTCTGGTTCGGTCCGGCGAAGGAAGTCGCCACCCACTACGGCGACACGCTCAGCGGCAAGACCGTGATCGAGATCAGCAACCCCGTCAATACGGATACCTTCGATTCACTGGTTGTCGCTCCCGGGTCCTCCGCCGCCGAGGAAATCGCCGCACTGCTGCCCGGTGCCACCGTGGTGAAGGCGTTCAACACCACGTTCGCCGGGACGTTGGCCCAAGGCACCACCGGCGGCATGCCGGTGGACGTCTTCATCGCTTCCGATTCCGGGGACGCCCGCAATGAGGTAGCGGCGTTCGTCTCGGCGGCTGGACTGCGGCCGCTCCAGGTCGGCGGACTGCACCACTCCCGTGAACTCGAGGGTTTCCAGCTCCTGGTCATGGGTCTGCAACTCAACCCCGCCTACGAGAACTTCAACTGGGGCACCGGATTGAAGATCATCGACTAGGAGCCGCAGCGGTAGACCCGGCAGCCCCTAAAGCTCGACGGTCCCGCTCTCGCCCACGCTCATCCGGCTGTGGGTCACTTTCGATTTGATCCATTGCAGCACCGTTGCCGCCGTCCCGCCCGGGCTGGTCCAGTACTCGGCGGATTCCGAATCGACGTGGAGCAAGACGACCTCAGGAGTGTCCGGTCCGTCCGGGAACCAGGCCTCCACCACCTGGTTCCACATCTCATGGATCAACTGGCGGTCTGTCACGACTTCAGCGGTCCCGGCCACCGAGACCCATTCGGTGCGCTGGCCGAAGGAGACGTTCACCGCCGGGTTGGCCCGGATGTGGGCCACCTGCGAGGTGTTTGCCGAGGTGAAGAACCACATGTCGCCGTCGTCCTTGACGTCCTGGACGGCCAGCGGCCGGCTGACGAGCGAGCCGCGTTCGTTGACTGTGGTGAACATTCCAATGTGCGAATCGTTGATGATGTCCGTTACTTTGCTGATGCTTCCGGCATCCGACATGCTGTCACCTCGTTCTCATTGCAACGGAGGAAGGTCCCCCACATGCCAGCCTATTGGTAAGTGTGCTTACTTTCCAGTGCACACTTCCTTGGCTGCCGGATGAAGGACCTTCCCCTGGCGCGCTGGCCGCGGACTGCGGCGCCCTGGCGGGCTCAGTTTCCCTTCGCGATGACCTGTCCCTTGAAGAACTCGGGCCGGACCTTGTACATGACCAGCATGAGGACCACACCCAGCAGGATCACTCCCATGCCGAGGACGAAGACCAGGCCCAAGCCGCCGACGGACGACCCGGAACCGTATTCCGGGTCCATGGAGTCATAGGCGGTCTTGAAGAACATCACCAGCAGGATGACGCCGCCGACGAGCGGAGAGAAGAACTTGAAGAAGAACGCCCGGGCCCCGCTGAAGGCCTCGGCCCGGAAGAACCAGACGCAAGCCAGGGCGGTGATGCCGTAGTAGAAGCAGATCATCATGCCGAGGGCGGTGATGGTATCCCACAGGGCGTTCTCCGAGGTTGTCCGGGTGATCACATAGAACGCTGCAGCGGCGATCGCTGCCGCAATTGTCGCGTAGCTCGGGGACTTGTACGTGGGGCTGATCTTGCCGAACTTGGCCGGCAGCGCCTTGTAGTGGCCCATGGAGAGGAGCGTCCGGGCCGGTGAAACGAAGGTGGACTGCAAGGACGCGGCCGAGCTGCTGAGGATGGCCAGGGACATCAGGATGGCGAAGGGCCCCATCACGGGCCCGGCCAGGACGGCGAAGATGCTGCCCTGGTTCTCCGGGTTTCCGGCCCCGAGCCCCTCTTCACCGATGCCCGCGTAAGCCAGGGTGGCCAGCGCAACCGTCATGTAGATGACGACGATGACCAGCACCGTGACGGTGGCGGCTCGGCCAGGCGTCTTTTCCGGGTTCCGGGTTTCCTCGTTCATGGTCAGGGTGACGTCCCAGCCCCAGTAAATGAAGATGGACAGCGAGACGCCGGCGGCGAAGGACGAGAAGGAACTGACCGCGAAGGGGTTGAACCAGTCCGGCGAGATGGCAGTGGCGTCGAAGGCCGTGCCGTTGGCGACGTGGCTGAACGCTGCCACGGCGAACCAGCCCAGCACCAGGAGCTGGAAGGCGACCAGCACGTACTGCACGCCCTTGGTGGTTTCCATGCCGCGGTAGGAGATCCAGCAGGCCAGCGCGATGAACACCAGCGTCGTGGCGATGTTCAGGGGCAGGTTGGTGGTCAGCTCGGCCAGTTCCGGGTTCCCGAACAACTGGGCCAGCATGAGGTAGAAGAAGTCCACCGCCACGGCCGCCAGGTTGGAAAGCACGATGATGGTCGCCGCGATCAGCCCCCAGCCGCCCATCCACCCGATCCAGGGGCCGAAGGCCCGGGAGGCCCAGGTAAAGGAGGTTCCGGCGTCGGGCATGGCGTTGTTCAGTTCGCGGTAGCCGAAGGCCACCAGCAGCATGGGGATGAACCCGACGAGGAAGATCGCCGGGAGCTGGACACCCACCTCGGACACCGTGGGGCCGAGGGCGGCAGTCAGGGTATAGGCGGGAGCGATGCAGGATACGCCGATGACGACGGCGCCGATCAGCCCCACGGATCCGGCCTTCAGGCCCTTGGCGCTCAGTCCTTTGTCCTGTTCGTGTTGCGAGGCCTGGGCCATCGCGCGTTCGGTGCTCATTTCTGTGCCTCTCCAAGGGATACATCCGATGCCAATTGCGACGGTGAAGACGGTGAATAACCGGGCTGTTTCAGTGCGTAGTCGCTGGGGACAACCACCATCGGCACGGGCAGGGCGCGGAGGATGCGGTTGGCCGTGCTCCCGAGGAAGATGGACCGGCTCCTGGCAAGCCGGCTGGATCCGATCAGCAGGACCTCGCCGTCTTCCCAGTCCAGCCGGTCCACAGCCTCCTCGACGCTCCGGCCCTGGGCGACGACGACCTCCGTCTTCGCCTCCACCTGCACTCCGGCCTCAGCGGCGGGCAGGGCGGCGGCGAGGTGCTTCGCCGCGTAGTCGCGGGCCGCTTCGGCCGCCCCGTCCGAATCGCCGGCGTGGAGCGTCAGGAGCGACACCACGCGCAGCGCGACTTCCCGGTTCAGAGCCATCCCGAGGGCAAAGCCAAGGAGCTTCTCGGCGCCCGCCCGGGTGCCGAGTCCGCAGCTGATCCGGGTCAGGGACTCCTGGCGGTGGTAGCCGTGCGGGGCGAGGGCCACCGGAACCGTGGCCGCGTGGAGCAATGCGCTGGCCACCGAACCGATGGTGAACCGTTTGAACAGCCCGTTGCTGGTGGCGCCGATGATGAGCATGTCCGCCTCCAGCTCCTCGGCCGCCTCGATCAGCGCCTGGGCGTCGGACTCACCGCCGCGGATGTGCGCCTGCGCCGGCACATCGGACGGCACCAGCGCCAGCGCTTCGTCTAGCCATTGCCGGGCCTGCTCGTGGAGCAGCGTCTCGAATCCGGTCTTGGGCGCGTGGGCGGCCCCGAACTGCGACACTTCAGGAACCACCAGCACAAGAACCAGGCCGGCGCCCCGGCCGCGGGCGAGCGAGACGGCCAGGTTGACCGCATCGTGGCCTCTGGCATTGGCGGAATACCCTACTACGTAGCGCATCTGGCCGGTCCTTTCTGAGCTCTTGGCTGGGTTTCTAGGGCGTGACGGACGCGCGGTCCGCCGCGGTGACGATCCGGGCCGCCGTCAGGCGTCCCATCCGCACCGCGCCGTCGACATGCTGGTAGCCCTCGGCGGCGAGGTCAGAGGAGGACCAGTAGATCGGCCCGACAGGCGCGTGCTGGTCCTTGCCGTAGCGGTGCAGGCCGCCGAGGTCATAGCTGGAGGCGTAGGCTCCGCGCGTCCATTCCTCGGATCCCCAGTCCGACTCGTAGTAGACCTCGGGCTCGAGGGCCTTCGGACCGAGGAATCCGGCGATGGATTCCAGGATGGCGCGGCGGCGGTCCTCGGCGCTTAGTTCGAAGACGGCATCGGCTTTCTCGTCCGAGATGAAACCCACCAGCGTGCCGCGGGGATCCTCATGGTTGGTGTTGTCGTAGACCTCCTGAACCAGCGCCTCGGCGCCGAAACCGGTTCCGGACAGGCCCTCCTCCCGCCAGAACGGTGTGCTGTAGACGGCGTGGACCTTGATGACCAGGCCCAGGGACTGGTGCTGGTGCATCTGGTGCTGGCGGCGCGGCAGCGGCGGGTTGAAGGAAACGCGGGAATACAGGTTCGGCGGCACCGCCATGATCACGAACCGTGCGTTCACTGTGGCGCGGTCCGAAACTGCGGTCACCCGGTAGCCGGCGGCGTTTTCGCTGCCGTTGCCGTTGCCGCCGCTGCCTCCTGCGGGGGCCGGCGCCCAGTTGATCGTGCGCACCGGGCTGCCGAGGACGACGTCGTCGCCCAGTTCGGCTGCCTGCAGCAGGGATACCTGCTGCATCCCGCCGATGACCCTCTTGTCGAGGATGAAGTCCTCGTCAGTGAGGTGTGTGAAGGACCCGGCGGAGGCCGCCATCAGCACGGCCTGCAGGGCCGAGAAGGCGTGGGCGGGCTTGGTCAGCATGCCGCCGGCGATGAAGAGGCCGATGTTGTTGCAGGCTTCCTCGTCGGAGGAGTTCTGCCGCAGCCAGTGATGGAAGGAGATGGTGTCCAGCTCCCGGGCCTTGGGGTGCGCCCAGGGCTCGGTGGGCCCGATTTCCGCGGCGAGCCGATCCAGCAGGGCGGTCAGCTTGTCCATTTCAGCGGCGGTGGTGCCGCTGACCGGGAAGGTGTCCCCCGTGTACAGGGTGCGTTCGCCGTCGGCGCCGAC
Organism: Arthrobacter sp. UYCu712; assembly: GCF_040547005.1. Lineage (NCBI taxonomy): Bacteria > Bacillati > Actinomycetota > Actinomycetes > Micrococcales > Micrococcaceae > Arthrobacter > Arthrobacter sp. UYCu712. The sequence goes on along the minus strand of NZ_JBEPOZ010000009.1, from coordinate 111,160 downwards.
ATAGACGGACTGGCCTTCGCGGAAGCGCGAATAGGTCTTCAGGCCGAGCTCCTCGAGCAGCGCCAGCAGTTCGGTCTGGTCCGGGGAAACCCACTGGCCGCCGATTTCGAGCATGGCGCCGTCGATGGTGTCCGTCCAGGTCCGGCCGCCCACGCGGTCCCGCGCCTCCAGCACGGCCACGCTCAGGCCGGCCTTCTGCAGCACGCGGGCTGCGGTGAGCCCGGCGGGGCCGGCTCCGACGATGACGACGTCGCGGTCAAGTTCCAGCATAATGTCCTCTCTGTGGTCGCAAGAGTGATGCTGACCACTAAATGAATGACGTTCATTTAGTAGCGACTATAGCCCTTTCCGCTGCAGCGGGGAAGAGCGTGGGGCAAAGAACTTCGCTGGCGGAAATGGCGGCGCCAGGAGGGCACAATGGAGACACCCCTGCACACCGCCGCAGAAAGGCCAGGAATGCCGGCAGCCACGAGTGCCCCCACGGACCCGCACCGACCCGACGCCAAACCACGCCGCCGCGCGGGCAGGCCGCCTGCTGCAGTCTTGGATCAGGACGGCATCACCGAAGCTGCCCTCCGGCTGATCCGCAAGAGCGGCTACGACGGCTTCACCATGGCCGCCCTCGCCCGGACGCTGAACGTGGCGCCGTCGGCCTTGTACAACCACGTCTCCTCCAAGCGGGTGGTCCTGGTCCTGGTCGAGGACCACCTGACCTCCCTCGTGGATGTCTCGGCGTTCGAGGCGGAGCCCTGGGACCAGGCGGTCCGTGACTGGGCCTGGAGCTACCGCGACGTGTTCTCCAAACACACGCCGCTGATTCCGGTCATCGCCGTACTCCCTGTGACTGACGCGCCGAAGACCCTGGCCATGTACGAGGCCGTCAGCACCGGATTCAGCCGTGCCGGATTCCCGCAGGAGCGAATCATCTCCGCGATTGTGGCGCTCGAGTCGTTCATCTTCGGCTCCGCCTACGACGTCACGGCACCGGCTGACATCTTCGATTCCGGCACCATGGCCGAGTCGACGCCAAACTTCACCTCCGCCGTCGACCGCTTGGCGGAGAAGGGCTACGAGAAACCGGCCGACGTCGCCTTCAGCCTGGGCCTCGAGGCGCTGATCGCGGGCTTCGGCGCGCTGCGGAAATAGCGCCGGCAGGCCGCTGCAGATTCAGCGGATGGCGGGACCCTGCCGTTTCAGCTTCTGACGCCAATGCCGTAATTGACCACCCGATAGCCGACCGGGCACCAGACCCATGCTGTCTGGTGGCTGCCAGCGGGTTTCCAGTCGCTCTCGACAAACTTCCCGTCGTACGGCCAGAAGTTCTGCTTGCACGCCGCCCAGACCTGGTAGGAGCCCGTCCCGCCGGAACAATATGCCGTGGCGTACGGGAACCAGACGCCATCATTCGCCCAGCAGCCCGTTGGTGCGGCGGTCGCCGGCGCGGCGCTCAAAGGCAGCAGCAGCAGGCCAAGCGCAGTGGCGGTCAGCGCCATTCGTTTCGTTCGTTTTTTCACAGCTGACCCCATTTACAGGCTGGCCGAGGCGTCGCATCAAGTCCCAAGTAGGCACATGATATGGCCCTGACCGGTCGTCGGCAATAGGCCAGACCAGATTTCACCGAAGATGCACGGGTGAAGGAAAACCGGCCGGTGTTCGGTTAAACCAAAAGAACCCCGGTCCCAAGACCGGGGTTCTTTCATTTGCGTGCGCGAGGGGGGATTTGAACCCCCACGCCCTTTCGGACACTGGCACCTGAAGCCAGCGCGTCTGCCGTTCCGCCACTCGCGCGCAACTTCTTTTACCCGGAAGTGGCCCGATTTCCGGACCGCCAACCTCGTAAAAGCAGCGAGATCAAGCATAACGGACAACCGCCGGAAAACACCAATCGGCGCCTGCGGTCACGGTCCGGCCGCACTTTTGGGGGCATTCCGGCCGGTCCCGTACACCCCGGACCGGCTCAGGCAAGGTCCCGCCGCCCCTTCCGCGGCCACGCCTGCGGCGTTGGCATCACCGCACGTCAGGACGCGTCCTCGGCAGCTTTCCCGCGCGGAGTGGCTGCGCTCATTAGGGTCATTCCCAGCCTTGCCCAGTAGTATCTGATGTATGAGTGCCCGTCTACGGCGGGCTCCAGAAATGTTGGAAAGCGAGTTCCGGAACGAATGCTGCCCTGCAGCCGTCAGGAAAGGAGAAGGACCATGGGATTGCTGGACAAAGTCGAGCGCGGCATCGAAAAGGCCGTCCGCGGAGTCTTCTCCACCGGTTCCCGCGCCCAGGTTGAGCCCGTCGAGATCGCCAGCCGCCTCCGCCGGGAAGTGGACAACAAGTCCCTCACGATCGCCGCGGGACGCACCCTTGCCCCCAATGTTTTTGATGTCCTCCTCAGCGATGACGACTTCCAGCGGGCCCAGGAATGGGGAACCCCGCTCGCGGAGGAGCTGTGTGATGTGGTCATCAACCACGTCCGCAGCCAGGGCTACACCCTGCAGGGACCGGTCCGGATCAGCTTCCGCCGGGACGACGAGCGCCGGGCCGGCGACTTCGAGATCACCTCCCGGACCGAAAAGGCCTCCGCCCCGTCCGCCCCGGTTCATCCCGGAACGCAGGGCGCCATGCCGGCCGCTCCGACCCGCCAGCCGTCCCGGCTCCAGCCGGTGCTGGACATCGATGGCCAGCGGTACTCGCTCAACGCTCCCTCTGTTGTCCTCGGGCGGTCGTCCGAGGCGGACATCCTTGTCGACGACACGGGCGTATCGCGCCGGCACCTGGAAATCCGCACCGGCCCGGGCACGGCACAGGCCGTCGACCTGGGTTCCACCAACGGCAGCTACGTCAACGGCCACAAGATCGTGGGCAGCTCGGAACTCACGGACGGCTCCACGATCACGATGGGACGGACTAAAATCATTTTCCGCCTTCTGCCCGCCAACCCAGGCGGTCGCCCGTGAGTGAACTGACAATCACCGCCCTGCGCTTCGGGTTCCTGCTGCTGCTGTGGGTGCTGATCTTCAGCATCGTGTCTGCCATGCGCCGGGACCTGATGATCGGGCGCAAGGCAGCAGCCGGCGCCCCCACCGCCCGGCAGGTCCGCAAGAACCCGGCACTGGCCGAATCTGCCCCTGCCCCCGTGAAGCAACAGGCCCGCCAGCTCGTGGTGACCGAAGGTCCGCTCAAGGGCACCACTATCGCCCTGGCGGCCAGCCCCATCCTGCTCGGCCGGGCCCAGGAAGCAACACTTGTCCTGGAAGATGACTACGCCTCCGGCCGGCATGCCCGCCTGTTCCCGCAAGGCAGCCGCTGGTTCATCGAGGACCTGGGCTCCACAAACGGCACCTATCTGGCAGACCAGCAGCTGACCCGGGCCCTGCCGGTAGAGCTTGGTGTCCCCGTGAGAATCGGCAAGACGGTCATCGAATTGAGGCCGTAGCCATGGCTGCCCCCGAGATTCCCGCCGACGAGTTGCGCGCCCCGAAGCGGCCCCTCATCATGCGCTACGCCGCGCGTTCCGACGTCGGACGCGTGCGGGCAAAAAATGACGACTCGGCCTATGTCGGGCGGCACCTCGCCGTCGTGGCCGACGGCATGGGCGGCCACGCCGGCGGTGACGTCGCGTCCGCGGCCACCGTCCTGGACATGATCCATCTCGATCACGACAACTACGACGGCGACGCCGGCACCGTCCTGGCGGACGAGATCCAGACCGCCAACTCGCTGCTCTCCGAACTGGTCCACATCAATCCCAAGCTGGCGGGCATGGGCACCACGGTCACGGCGCTGCTGCTGGCAGAGGGCAAGCTCCATTTCGCCCATATCGGCGACTCCCGCGCCTACCGCCTGCGGAACGGCGAATACGAACAGGTCAGCATCGACCACACTTTCGTCCAGCGCCTCATTGATGAAGGCCGCCTGCGTCCGGAAGAGGCGGAAACGCATCCGCACAAGAACGTCCTCATGCGTGTCCTGGGCGACGTCGACGCGAGTCCGGAGCTGGACCTCGCCACCCTTGAGGTCCACGCCGGGGAACGGTGGCTGCTGTGCTCCGACGGCCTGAACTACGTTGCCGGGCACGTCGTCGAACGCACGGTGCGCGAGACCAAGGACCTGCGCGAGTGCGTCGAACGCCTGGTTGAGCTGACCCTCGAAGCCGGCTCGCCGGACAACGTCACGGTCGTCATGGTGGATATCGCGGAACAGACGACGGACGATGTGCGCACAGCCGCCGTCGACATCGTCCCGGCACCGGCGACGGCCGCCGCGGTTACGGCCGCCGCCACGCCCGGCCAGCACACCGGGAGCACGTACGGCGCCCCGGAAGCGCAGAACCCGGACGACGCCGGCAAGTCCGCGAAGGCCGCGGACAGCACCAAGACCGGCGACGGCGAAGAATCCGACGCCGGGGCGAAGTCCTCCCCCGCGGCCGGATCTGCAGACAGCAACAGCAAGTCCCCCGGTGCCAACGGGACCAAGGCAGAACCCGAACCGACCACCGACCCGCACCTTGGCGAGCACCTCTCGGTCGCAGTGTTGAAGGAAGAACTCTCCAGCCGGCCCCACGAACTCGTCGGCGCCGCCGCGGCAGCCGCGGAATCAGGCTCCATTCCTTCCATTGCCGGACGCACCGTGGCGCGCCGGGCAGCGACGGTCCTGACGCACAAGTCCGAACAGACCCGCGACGACGCCGAGGAATACCGGCCGCCCGTCCGTCCCCGGCGCTGGCTGACCTTCTCCATCGCAGCGGCCATCGTCGCTGTCCTCACTGTCGGCCTCTGGCTCGGCTACGCCTGGACCCAGACGCGGTACTACATCGGGGAGCATAACCAGCACGTGGCCATCTTCAACGGGGTCTCCCAGCGCCTGGGGCCCATCCAGCTTTCCACCCTCGAAGCGGAGACCGAAATCCGGATGTCGGACCTGCCCGAATTCTCCCAGCAGCGTGTCCGCCAGACGGTGCCCGCGCGGGACCTCTACGACGCCCAGCGCATCGTCAAGAACCTCGAGCGCACCGGCACCACCGCCCCGGCGGACGAATGCCTCACGCCCTCGCCATCAGCAACAGCAACAGCGACAGCGAGTGCCGCCGCCACGCCCAGCCCAGGGGAAAGCAGCATAGCCCAGCCGTCCGCCTCACCCACGCAGACAACTCCAATTTGTGAGGGGGCCAAATGACACAGATCGAGTCGACGCCCAAGCCGCGTCGCAACGTGGAACTGGTCCTGCTCATTCTCGCCCTCGGCGTGGGCATCGGGGCCAACGCCCTCGTCGGCGTGGACCGCGAAAAAGCCTTTGACACCGACTTCTGGTTCCAGTCCGGCCTCCTGACGGCCGCGGCACTGGCTTTCCACCTTGTGCTGCGCATCCGCGCCAAATATGCCGATCCGGTAATACTTCCGATCGTGGTGGCGCTCAACGGGCTGGGCCTGGCCATGATCCACCGTCTGGACCGGGTCGGGGAAGACACCGGCAACAACCAGCTGCGCTGGACCCTCGTGGCCATGGCCGTGGCGATCGCCGTGATCTGGTTCCTCAAGGACCACCGGATCCTCCGCCGCTTCACGTTCATCTCACTGGCCGTGAGCGCGGTCCTGCTGATCCTGCCCCTGGTTCCCGGCATCTCCGCCGGTGAGATCCTGGGCGCAAAGGTGTGGATCAGGATCGGCTCCATGACCTTCCAGCCCGGCGAAATCGCCAAGATCACGCTGGCCATATTCTTCGCCGGCTATCTTTCTTCGAACCGGGACCTCATCCTGCTGGCCGGGCGAAAGGTCGGGCCGCTGCAGTTCCCCCGCTTCAAGGACATGGGACCCATGATCGCGGCCTGGCTCGTGAGCATCGGCGTGCTGATCTTCCAGCGGGACCTCGGCTCCTCGATCCTGTTCTTCGGCCTGTTCCTGGTCATGATCTACGTCGCCACGAGCCGCATCAGCTGGGTGATCATCGGCGTCGTCCTCATCTCCGTCGGCGGCTTCGTCGCCTCCCGCGTCTTCTCGCACGTGGCGCTCCGGATCGACGGCTGGCTCAATGCCTTCACCGACGAGGTCTACGGCCGTGAATTCGGCGGCAGCCTGCAGATCGTCGAGGGCCTGTTCGGCATGGCCAACGGCGGGCTCGTCGGCACCGGTCTCGGCCAGGGCCGGCCCAACCTGGTGCCCTTCGCCAACAGCGACATGATCATTGCCTCCTTCGGCGAGGAACTGGGGCTGATCGGGATCTTCGCAATCGTCCTCATGTACCTGTTGCTGTTCACCCGCGGCTTCCGCGCTGCACTCGGCACCCGGGACGCGTTCGGCAAGCTTCTGGCCTGCGGCCTCTCCTTCGCGATCGCGCTGCAATGCTTTGTGGTGATCGGCGGCGTCACCCGGCTGATCCCGCTGACCGGCCTCACGACGCCGTTCCTCGCCGCCGGCGGCTCCTCGCTCCTGGCCAACTGGATCATCGTCGGCCTGCTGCTGATGATTTCCCACACGGCACGCGGACCGGTGGACACGACGCCGCTGGCTCCCGGCCAGGAACCGAGCGCCCGGAAGGATGTCCCCGCCATGCCCTCGAAGCCGGCCCCGACGCCCGGCCCCCGTACCAGTACCGACGCACCTACCGAGGCGGTGAAGCAGCTGTGAACCAGGCCATCCGGAACTCATGGATTGCCGCGATCGCGATGTTCGCGTTGATCTTCGGCGCGCTCAGCTACGTGCAGGTGGTGGGCGCCGACGAGCTCAAAGACAATCCCTGGAACAAGCGCACCCTCCTGCAGAACTACTGCAACGACCGCGGTGCGATCATCGTCGGCGGCACCCCCATAGCAGAGTCGGTGGCCGCCACGGAGAGCTGCAAGTTCCAGCGCACCTACACGCAGCCGCAGCAATACGCCGGGATCACGGGCTATTTCTCCAGGAGCTTCGGTGTGACCGGGCTGGAGAAGGCGATGAACAAGGAGCTTGAAGGCAGCTCGGACCAGCAGTTCCTGGACCGGATCGGCCAGCTCTTCCTGGGCAACCAGCCCAAGGGCGCCTCGGTGGAACTGACGCTGGACCCCAAGATCCAGAAGCTCGCCTACGACCTCATCCCCGATGGCCAGCGCGGATCGATCGTCGTCACGAACCCGAAGACCGGAGCCATCCTGGCGATGGCCTCCAAGCCGTCCTACGACCCCAATCTGATCGCCAGCCAGGACCCGGTGGCCGAGGCCGCCAACTTCGCCGAGCTGAACAAGGTCCCCGGGATCAACCTGAACCAGAACGTCAGCGGGCCCACCGGCGCACTGCTGGCGCCCGGATCGGTCTTCAAGCTCATTGACACGGCGGCGGCCCTCAACTCGGGCAAGTACAACAAGGACAGCGAGCTGCCCAACCCGGCGGAGATGTCCTTCCCCGGTATCCAGTACAAACTCCCCAACTACGCCGGCGGCAACTGCTACACCCGGGACACGGCGTCGTTCGCGTTCGCCCTGCAGCAGTCCTGCAACACGCCGTTCGCCAGCATCGCCCTCGACCTGGGGCAGGCGGCCATTGCGGACCAGGCGGAGAAGTTCGGCTTCGGCCAGGACTTCGGCGACCAGCTGAAGCTGGACTCCGCTCCGAGTCTCTTCCCGACCGATCCGCTGGACGACGCGTCGCTGGCGCAGTCTGCGATCGGCCAGCGAGACGTCCGGGCCACCCCGCTGCAGATCAACACGATGACTGCCGCGATCGCCAACGGCGGAGTGCAGATGCAGCCGAACCTGATCAAGGCCGTACGCTCCCCGGACCTGAGGCCCATCAGCGAGCCGAAACCCCAGGCCCTGCGGACGTCCACCACGCCGGAGATTTCCCGGCAGATCACCGAGTGGATGACCAGCGTTGTCAGCCAGGGCATCGGGCGCGGCGCGGCGGTTCCCGGCGTCCAGGTCGCCGGCAAGACCGGCACCGCGGAACTCGGGGATGGCTTGAACAACTCATGGTTTACCGGGTTTGCCCCGGCGAATGACCCGCAGGTGGCTGTCACGATCGTCATGCAAGGCGTAGACATCACCACCGGCGCAAAGCTAACCAGTCCGAACGCGAAGAAGATTTTTGAGGCGGTGTTGAATAAGTGAGGCCTTCATCAGGAATCACCCTCGGCGGCAGATTCCAGCTGACCACGCGCATTGCGATCGGCGGCATGGGAGAAGTCTGGAAAGCCAAAGACCTGATCCTTGGCCGCATCGTCGCCATCAAGGTGCTCAAAGAGGAGTACACCGGCGATCCGGGCTTCCTCCAGCGGTTCCGGGCGGAGGCCCGCCACACTGCGCTCCTGAACCATGTGGGCATCGCCAATGTCTTTGACTACGGCGAAGAGGACGGCTCCGCCTACCTCGTGATGGAGCTGGTGCCCGGCCAGCCCTTGAGCAGCATCATCGAACACGAGCAGGTGCTCTCCCCCGACCGCACGCTGTCCATGATCGCGCAGACCGCTCGGGCCCTCTCGATCGCCCACGCGCAGGGCCTGGTGCACCGTGACATCAAGCCCGGCAACCTGCTGATCACTCCTGACGGACGGGTCAAGGTCACCGACTTCGGCATCGCCCGCCTGGCCGACCAGGTTCCGCTGACCCAGACCGGGCAGGTGATGGGCACCGCCCAGTACCTGGCGCCGGAGCAGGCCACCGGGCAGACCGCGACGGGCGCCTCGGACATCTATTCGCTCGGCGTGATCGGTTACGAGTGCCTCACCGGGCACCGCCCGTTCTCGGGCGAATCCCAGATCGCCATCGCGCTGGCCCAGGTCAACGATGCTCCGCCGCCGCTGCCGGATACGCTGCCCAAGCCGGTGCGGGCCCTGCTGATGTCGATGCTCGCCAAGGACCCGAAGAACCGTCCGGCCGATGCCATCAAGCTGTCCGAAGCCGCCGAGGCCATCCGCAACGGCGACATCTCCGCGGCCCACGCCGCGGTACCCGGCATGCTGCTTTTCGAGGCGACCACCGGGCCCATCACGGCGCCCGTCGACGTCCCGACGGCCGCGACCGGCGTCATCGGCGCCAGCGCGGCTGAGGACCGGTCGACGTCGGCCACCTCGGCACTGCCGGTTGTCGGCGCCGCGGGCGCGGGCGCCGCAGCCGGGCTGGCTGCCGGTGCGGCAGCGGCCAGCGCCTACGGCGCACGCAATACCCTCTCCCGCGCCGATGCCCTCGCGGTGGAACGCCAGTGGGTGCAGGAGGACGACGACGAGTTCGACGAGCCGGTCGACGAGCCCGCCCGCCGCGGCCGGAGCCCGTGGACGTGGCCGCTGATTGCCTTGATCCTGCTGGTGCTCTTCTCCCTTGTGGGCGTCATCCTCACCCAGGCCGGCATTCTGTTCCCGCCGCAGGCACCCGCCAGCAGCAACGCCGCATCCACGAGCGCCGGACCCGTCAGCTCGAGCCCCAGCACCTCGCCGACGTCCACCAGCGCCACCCCCACCACCAGTTCGGCGACGCCCACAGAGTCCACGCCGGCGGCCATCAACCTGATCCCGGACGCCTACCGCGGGCAGCAGTACAACGACGTCCGCAACAAACTGATTGGAATGAATCTCCAGGTCGAGGGCCTGGAGATTGCCAATGCGGCGGCGCCCGGGACGGTCATCGACATCAATCCGTCCGGTCCCGTCCAGCCGGGCACCACCATCACCGTGAGCTACTCCAAGGGGCCGGAAATGGTCTCGGTTCCCGCGATCCCCTCCGGTTCCTCGGAGGCAGAAGCACAGCAGGCCATCCAGGCCGCCGGGCTGCGCTGGGTCAAGGGCGCCGACGTCGCGCCGAGCACCAAGAAAGAGGATGCCGGAACCTTCGTCAGCTCTGAACCTGGCCAGGGGCAGAAGGTGGCCTCAGGCTCCGTGGTGACCTACCACCTGGCGGCCAAAACGGCGTCCCCGAGCAACTCCGCTTCAAAGGGACCGTAGGTCACCGTGTCTAATTCACCCCGCACACCGTCACACAGGGAGGACCGCGGGCCCGTGAACACGCAGCGCGTCCTCAGTGGGCGCTACGAGCTGGGTGAGCTGATCGGGCGCGGCGGCATGGCTGATGTGTTCCGCGGAATGGACACGAGGCTGGGGCGCACCGTGGCCGTCAAGCTGCTCCGCCCCGACCTCGCCAGGGACCCCCAGTTCCAGGCCCGCTTCAAGCGCGAGGCGCAGGCCGTGGCCGCGTTGAACCACCCCTCGATCGTTGCCGTCTACGACACCGGGGACCACGCTGTCCCAGGTGACCACGACGACAGCGTCAGGGTGCCGTACATCGTGATGGAGTTCGTTTCCGGAAAGACGATCCGCGACCTCGCCCGGGCCAAGGAAGTCAGCATCGACCAGGCGATCGACTTCACCCTGGGCGTCCTCGGGGCCCTCGACTACAGCCACAAGGCGGGCATCGTCCACCGCGACATCAAGCCGGCGAACGTGATGTTCTGCCCGGACTCGAACAGCATCAAGGTCATGGACTTCGGCATCGCCCGGGCCATGGCTGATTCGTCCGCGACCATGACGCAGACCCAGGCGGTCGTGGGGACGGCGCAGTACCTCTCGCCCGAGCAGGCCCGCGGCGAAACGGTGGATGCCCGCAGCGACCTCTATTCGGCAGGGTGCCTGCTGTACGAGATGCTGACCGGACGTCCGCCCTTCGTCGGGGACAGCCCCGTTTCCGTGGCTTACCAGCATGTCCGGGAGATTCCGGAACTTGCCAGCAGCCTGAACCCGGAAATTTCCGAGGCCCTGGACAGCGTGCTGATGAAGGCCCTGCAGAAGAACCGCGCAGACCGTTTCCAGGACGCGGCGGCTTTCCGCCGTGCCCTCCGCGCGGCCCGCAGCGGCGTGGGAGTGGCTCCGCTGGCGGCCAGCGAGGCGCCGACCGATCCGAACGACACCGTTCCTGCGCGCGACGGTACTCCGACCGCAGCCTTCCCGATGACCGGCGCCAAGTTCCTCGATGATGTACCCGGCGGCAGGCTGCGGCCGACGCAGGAATCCCTCGGCCAGGACGACGCCCTGACAGCCCAGTCCGCCGCCTATGACGACGCGGACACAGGCAGCCTTCCATTCGTACTGCCGGCCGAGCGGGAACACACCACGCGGCAAAAATCCCGCCGGCGGACCTGGATCGCCACCCTGATGGTGCTCACTTTGCTGGTGCTGGGTGGCGGTGGCCTGTGGCTCTACAACATGACGAACCAGGCCCCGCCGCCGGTGGTCAAGGTCGATGTTCCGCCCGTAGCGTCCCTGACAGAGTCCGAGGCACTGCAGAAGCTCTACGGCGTGGGCCTCAGGCCGCGGATCACCCGGTTACAGCACGAGACAGTGGCCAAGGGCATCGCCATCGGTACCGCACCCGTACCGGGCACTGCCCTGGACCCCAATTCGGAGATCACGCTCAACATTTCCGAGGGTCCCAGCGTCGTCGTGATCCCTGCGGACCTGCCGGGCCGGACGGAGGCTGCGGCCCGTGACGTCCTGCGGCAAAAGGGCCTGACAGGGGCCCCGGCCACCATCATGAACAACAGCCCCACCGTGCCGGCCGGCATCGTCATCACCACCAATCCCGCCCCCGGACAGGCTGTTGCGGTCGGAAGCGCGGTGGAACTCGTCGTCTCCACCGGCAAGGTTGCCATGCCCCAGCTGATCGGGCTCCCGCAGGCCGAGGCTGAGGCGAACCTGAAGGCCCAGGGGCTGCTCATCAGCGTGACGGAAGCCGAGAACTCCCAGGTGGAACCGGGCAGGGTCACCGCCCAGAGTGACGCGGCGGAGGCCCTGGTGGAGCAGGGGAAGACCATTTCCGTGATCGTCGCCAAGGCCCCTCCGCCGCCGCCAACCACCACACCGAGCCCCAAACCGAGCTCCACGAAGGGGTCCAAGGAGAGCGGGACGTCAGGTCTTTTCCCTTAACCCATCAGGTTGCCCGGACCTCCGGTCCGTGCTCGGCGTCTGATCAGTGTTTGATGAGCGGGCTCAGCGCCGCGGCACGGTGGGCGGCACCGGCCATACCGAGCGACTCCAGCCAGTTTCCCAGCATCTGGTAGCCACCTTCCGTCAGCACGGACTCCGGGTGGAACTGGACCCCGTGCAGCGGGGCATCGCGGTGCTGCAGTCCCATCACGACGCCGGTGCCGGTCTCCGCGGTGATCTCCAGGATGTCCGGGATGCTTTCCCGGACAGCGGCCAGGGAGTGGTAGCGGGTTGCGGTGAACGGGGACGGGATTCCGGCAAACACACCGGTTCCGTGGTGCTCCACGAGTGAGGTCTTGCCGTGCATCAGCTCCGGGGCGTGTGTGACCGTTCCGCCATAGGCTTCGGCCAGGGCCTGGTGTCCCAGGCACACGCCCAGCATCGGTTTGCTGTGGCTGCCGCACCATTTGATCAGCTCAATGCAGACGCCTGCTCCTGCCGGGGTTCCCGGGCCGGGGGAGATGAGGACGCCGTCGCGCGCTTCCGCCATTTCGGTCGCCTCGGCGAGCGTGACGTCGTCGTTGCGGACGACGGTGGTCTCCGCGCCGAGCTCCTGGAGGTATCCCACCAGGGTGTACACAAAGCTGTCGTAGTTGTCGACGACGAGGATTTTGGTTGTGCTCATGGGTGCCTTGCTGAACCAATCGTTGAATCAGTGAACTGGGTGAATTGTGCCATCCAGGGAAAAAGGAACTGAACCATCAATACCAGCCCGCCGGTGACAAGCACCAGCGCGGTGGCAATGCGGAGCCATAGTGGGCCTGGGAGATGGCGGAGGATCCATGCGTACACGGTTCAGGCCTTCCCGATGGCGAGCTGGACCTGGCCGGCAATTTCGGCCGGCGGCCCCGCCGGGGCCGGCTGCCAGTGTTCCATCAGCGCGTAGGCAATGAAGCGTTCCTGCGAGCCGAAGCGCGGATTGCAGCTGGTCATGGTGAGGTAGCTTTCCGTGGGTGTTGCCGCTGGCTGCGTCGGGACCGGCAGCAGCACGTCCGTGCGGCCGGGGAGGACGATCTCGCTGTTCCGGAACACGTAGACGTAGTAGCCTTCCCGGGTCTGGATGTAGATTCTGTCGCCGGGGACCAGCGCATCTATGTTGTCCAGGACGGCGCCGTGGGTCTGCCGGTGGCCGGCAACCGCAAAATTCCCGATCGCACCCGGCATGGACGTGCCCTCGTAGTGGCCGATGCCCAGGCTGTCGAGCACGGCAGGGCCGGTTCCCTGGACGATGGGCCGCGTATAGTCCGCACCGAACCTGGGAACGTACAGGATGCCGATGGTTGCGCCGTCGACCGGCTCCGCGGAGACAGCCGGCGCCCCGTAGCCCACGCCGGGGGCGGACGATGGCGCAGCCGGGGTTCCCTGCGGCACCGTGCTGTCCGGCTCCAGGGGGCCGTTGAATTGCCGGGCGAAGTCCTTTACGGCCCCGCGCTGGCTCGCGTCGGACTCGACGTTGGTCCACCACAGCTGCCATGCAATGAAAAGCAGGAGGACCACGCCGGCCGTGATGAGCACTTCGCCCAGGACGCCGACGGTGCGGGTGATCCGGCCGGCGTTGCCGGCAGTCCCCGGATCGGCTCTATCCTGCAGCGGCAGCACTGTGGCTTCTCCTCCTGGTCGTTCGCGGCGGACGCCTGTGTGGCCTGAACTACAGCTAGAATTGGCTGCGAGCAAGAATTCACACTTGACCAAGAGCGCGTTGACCGCCGGCGTTTTCCTTCTTGCAGGATATCAAGCCAAGGTGCCGCTCCTGGTCCCGCCCGCCAAGGAGGACCCGTGCCCGAGTCGAAACCGCGAAAAAGGACCGTCCGCGCGTCGCAACAGGCATCCGCCGCGCAGACCGACAAGCCGAACGCGGTGTGGTTCAAGCCGGTGATGTTCGGCCTGATGATCATCGGCCTGCTGTGGATCATCACGTTCTACATCAGCGAAGCCACTATGCCGGTCGGCGCATGGGGCTCGTGGAACATCGTGGCAGGCTTCGGCATCGCCATTGTGGGATTCCTGATGACAACCCGCTGGCGTTCCTGAACCACACCGAAAGCCCTCATTCAGGGATCTGGATGAGGGCTTTCGCGCTTAATGCTCCCGGGACGGCAGCACTCGGAGCAGACTGCCGGTTCCTGGGCCCGAGGCGATGCTTCTTCCGGGAACTTCAGTCGCCAAGGAGGCGCCTTTCGTGGGCGAATGCGATCAATTGCAGCCGGGTGCGCAGTTTCAGTTTGTCCAGCACGCTCCGCAGGTGGGTCTTCACGGTGGCCTCGGAGACGAACAGGCTCTCCGCCATTTCGCCGTTGCTGAGTCCCTTCGCCGCGAGCAGGAAAACGTCCCGTTCCCGCGGGGAGAGTACGTCGAGGATGGCCAGGTCCGGCCCTGATGCGCACCCGGTGCGGGCGGCATGTTCGAAGAGGGAATGCACAGATCCCGGTGCGATGACGGAGTATCCGGAGTGAACGGTGCGGATGGCTGCGAGCAGGAATTCCGGCTCGGCGCTCTTGAGGAGATACCCGCTGGCCCCTGCCTGTACTGCCTCGACAACCGCCTGATCCCGGTTGAAAATGGTCAGCGCAATGATCTTTGGCTTCTCAGCGCCGGCAGCATCGGCGTGCCGAACGATTTTCCGGGTGGCCGTGACCCCGTCCATGACTGGCATGCGAAGGTCCATCAGCATTACGTCCGGCCGCCGCTCGCTCGCCAGTGCCACCGCCTGCTCCCCGTCGCCGGCCTCTCCGGATAGTTCCATGTCCGCCTGGCTTTCAATGAGCATACGGAGACCTGCGCGGAACAGGGGCTGATCATCCACAAGGGCCACGGTGATCCGGGAGCCTGCATCAGCCACGGTGACCCGCATCCCGTTCCAGCATTGCCGCCCTCGGCAGGCTTATACCGGCCAGAATCGGCTGAATCTGGAATCTTTCGGCCGCTGCAGCGAAGTCCCCGGTTGCAGCCACATCGGCAAGGTCGCCCGGGCTGGCTTCCCGTCTTCCATACGGGATAAGGACAGTCACCCGGAAGTGGTCCCCGTCAGGTCCTGCTGTCATCCAGCCACCGGCCATGTGGGCACGTTCGCGCATGCCGGGAATTCCACGGCCGGTTCTGGTCCGAGCCGGGTTCCCGTCGCCGGCCTGGTCGGCTCCGGCCAGCACCGAGGCCACGTGCAGGGTCAGGCCCGGCCCGCTCCAGTCAATGTGGAGCCGCACTTCAGTGCCGCGGCCGCCGTGTTTGAGGGCATTGGTCAGGCATTCCTGAACGATCCGGAATACCGCCATCTGCTGTCCCGTGGAGAGCTCCACGGGCGGCCCGGACTCGCTGGCATGGATCGTCAAACTGCCCCGCTGCATACCCTCAATAAGCGCCTTGATGTCGCTTAGCCTCGGCTGCGGGGTCACCATTCCGTCGTCGCGGACCCCCTCAATCACGCGTTGAGCATCCACCAGAGCGCTGCGGGCCGACCGGGCGATGGTGTCGAGTGCGTTGAGGACGGCCTTGGGCTGGTCCTTGCTCAGGTACCGGGTGCCGTCGGCCTGGGCGGCGATGACCGCGAGGGAGTGGGCGAGGACGTCGTGCAGATCCCGGGCAATGCGCGTCCGTTCCTGCTCCACGATCAGGTCGATCTCGGTTTCCTTCAGGCTGCTCTGGGCCAGCTCCCGGGCCCGGAACAGACTGCCCCGTTCCTGGTACAGCGCCAGCAGGAGTCCGGCGGCGGCACAGGCCCCGGCGATCAGCAGGAGGAGCGCAAACAGCTGCCAGCCATAGTCCTGCAGCATCCACCGGTCACCGGCGTAGGCAGGGCGGTACCAGCCGACACCGTCGCCGTATCTCCATGAAAGCATCAGGAACGCCATGATGGCAGCGGCGACCACGTTTGTGCCCGCAGCGATGTACCGCAGCCGTGCCGGGGCAGTCCACAGCATAAATCCAAGAGAGACAAAGGAGCCCAGGTAGATGGCCCAGTGATTGGAATACATCGGCGGCAGGGCATGACTTAGCTGTCCGGCCAGGAGTGCAACGGTGAACCCAAGGGAGACCAGGGGTTTCCAGGCGGCCGTAGCAATTGCCAATGTCATCAGCACCAGCGGCCAGTTCCCTGACCATGTCAGCCAGGACCCTCCCATCCTTCCTGCCTCGGCCACACACCACAGGGAGAAGAAGATGGCGGCCGTCACAGGGGCGCCCCACCGCCGGACATATTTCAGAACTGGTTCCATGCAAGTCACCATATCCACGGCACTCCCACGCACCCTCCGCGACAGGGCAATCTCAACCTAAAAGCCAGAAGTTTCATCCATCGAGCCAGCTCGGGGTGGATATCCTCGGGACGTTGGGCCGGACTGTGCTTGCCCGCGGGTGTTAGCCCACCGCTACCGGTGACAGATAATGCTGGGAAGGGCACAACCACAGGAGAGGACCCCAGATGACCCCGGCTGTCACCACCGGCTCGATCATTGGCGACGACGGATTGGCGCGCCCGCCGTGGGCCGCCGTCGACCCTCTGATGCGCGAGTACTACGACACGGAGTGGGGTCTGCCGGTCCGCGATGAGCAGGGCCTGTACGAGCGCATCAGCCTCGAGGCGTTCCAAGCGGGTCTGTCCTGGGCCACTATTCTCCGGAAAAGGCCCGCCTTCCGGGCCGCTTTCCACGACTTCCACCCGGAGACGGTCGCCGCCTTCGGACCGGCCGATGTTGAACGCCTCATGCTGGACGCGGGCATTGTCCGGAACCGGCTCAAGATCCAGGCCGCGATCACAAACGCCCAGGCAACCATCGCGCTCCGGGACGACTGCGGCCTCGTGGACTTCGTCTGGCAGTTCCAGCCGGTGACTACCCCGGTGCCCACCATGCACGAGCACATCCCCACGACGTCGCCGGAGTCGATTGCGCTCTCCAAGGCGCTCCGGAAGCGGGGCTTCGCCTTTGTGGGCCCCACCACCATGTATGCGCTGATGGAGGCCATCGGCATGGTTGACACCCACCTGCTCGACAGCCACCGGCGCGGCAGCTCGGGTGTGTGGCCGCACTGAGCGGTTGTGCACAACTCGCCCAAAGTTATCCACAATGTGGATAACGTACGGCCTTGTTCGGGCCGGAACCCCAGAAATCCGGCCGCACGGCGCCGTTGTGGAGCCGATCCGTTTTCTCGGCACTGTGAATATCAGGCCTGTAAGTTATTAACAGTGTGGATTGCCTGTGGATAAGTAATCCGGCTGGCCCCGCCGCACCGCCGCCGCCGGCGAAATCGCCGGAAGGCTGCGAATTCGCCGGAATGTTACGGCGAATTCGGCCGTTTCCGGCGACCTCGGCGGTCCGGGCGCGGGCCGGAAGCCTGGATGCGTGAAAAGCGGCCGTGGCGGTAGTTATCCACTTAACAACAAGCAACTACCCACAAGTTATCCACAGTTGGGGATAACGCCTAACGTCGACGCCCGAGAAAGCCGATCTGAGCGCCCGAGGCGGGACTTCCGGTTCCTGATACTCAGAGCATCAAGTTATTAACAGTGTGCATAAGGCTGTTGAAATCAGATGTAACTTCTCGGTGCTGCCGGAGGGGCTGTTTAGCCAGGCACTGCCGGTTCTCTCCGCGCCATGCGGAACGCCGGGTTCCACGGTCCGCGGCGCGTGGAGTTGTCCACTTAACCACAGGGGAACCCACAGCTGTTATCCACAACTGTGGAGATCTGCGAGGCCCCGAGGGGAAAATCGCCAGCACGGGCGGACAGAACGGGATAGCCGGCTTGAACTACATCGATGTAAGTTACCAACAGTGTGGATAACCCCTGTGGACAACTTCCGGCTGGGGAAGGGGTGGCGGCAATCCAAGATCCCACGGACAGGGGAATCAGCCGAGGCCCGTCGAAGAAGCCCCCTGAAGGCAGGACAATGGCCGGGCATGGGTGGCGCGCAGGTCAAGACATGCACGTCAAGAGCGCAGGCCCAGAGCGCGCTGACCCGTGCAGGGAAGCGGCACGTAGGGGGCGCGAAGGGCTGAACGGGAGCGAAAGGCGGCCACCGGGGAAGCGGCGCGTAGGGGCGCAAAGGGGCGCAACGCGAGCTAGAGAAGCCCGCCGGGAACGCAGCACAACGGCCGGGGCCGGGCGAAGGAACAGATGGGGCGCCCCAACGGGCGCGCCGGATGCTGCGGGGCGGGCTTAGGCGCTTGCCACGCGCAGGGCGGACACGGCGACCAGCAGAGCGAGCACCAGCAACAGGCCGCTGGCCTGCAGGAGGCCCTGCCGCGGTCCCCGGGGCGTGTACGCGATGACGGCGGCGCACAGGGCGCCGGTTATGGCGCCGCCGAGGTGGGCCTGCCAGGCAATCTGAGGTACCAGGAATCCGATCACGCCGTTGATGGCGATCAATACCCACAGTTGCCTGGTATCGCCGCCACGTTGGCGCTGGACCACCAGCATGGCGCCGAAGAGGCCGAAGATGGCGCCGGAAGCGCCCACAACGCCGCTCAGCGGCTGGCCCGGGACGTAGCCGGGCGTCAGCAGGAGGTAACCGACCGATCCGCCCAACGCGGAGAGAAGATAGACCGCCAGGAAGCGGATGCGGCCCAGCAGGGGTTCCAGGGCCTGGCCGAACATCCACAGCATGTACATGTTGAGAACGATGTGGAGGATAAAACCCTGGGAATGAAGGAAGGCCGAGGTCACCATGCGCCAGGGTTCGAACACGCCGAACTCCGGGGACGCATATACGGTGGCGAACGCGAAGTCCTGGTAGATCCCGTCATTGGGGACCAGCCACTGGAGTACGAAGACCACGGCACACACCGCGATGATCGTGAAGGTCACTAGGGGTTTGCCGGTGGCCACGGCGCCGCCGTAGACCGTCTTGACGTCCGGCGTCGTACGTTTTGTTTCGTTGACACAGTCAACACACTGGAATCCGACGGCGGCCGCCCGCTGGCAGTCGGGGCACGCAGGGCGCCCGCACCGCTGGCAGCGCACATAGGCGGGCCGGTCCGGGTGCCGGGGGCACACCGGGATCTGCGCGGACGGCTCTGCCGCCGGAATTCCGTAGCTCATGGCTGGAGCTTAGAGCTTTTCTACGTCAATGCTGTTGATGGTGACGTCCTCGACGGGGCGGTCTCCCGTGCCGGTGCGGACACCTTCGATGGCGTCAACAACCTTTTTGGATTCCTCGTCGGCCACTTCACCGAAGATGCTGTGCTTGCCCTGCAGCCAGCCGGTGGGGATGGTGGTGATGAAGAACTGCGAGCCGTTGGTGCCACGGCCCATCTGGATGCCGGCGTTGGCCATGGCCAGTTTGTACGGCTCGTTGAAGGTGAGTTCCGGGTGGATCTCGTCGTCGAATTTGTAGCCCGGTCCGCCGACGCCGCGGCCCAGGGGGTCGCCGGCCTGGATCATGAAGTCTTTGATGATGCGGTGGAAGATCGTGCCGTCATACAGCGGCGTGCCGGTCTTGTCCTCGCCCGATTCGGGGTGCGTCCAGGCCTTCTCGCCGGTCGCCAGGCCGACGAAGTTTTCGACGGTCTTGGGGGCGTGGTTGCCGAAGAGGTTGACGACGATGTCGCCCTGGCTCGTGTGGATGGTTGCTTTTGCAGTTGCGATGGCAGTCATGGGCCTATTCTTCCATGACAGGCCCATCCAGAGGGGGCCTGCCATGGAGTTCCGCGCTGGGTGAAATCCGCCCGAAATCGGCCCGAGGAATAGCCGGTGAGGTCTGGGACACGTAGGCTAACTCCAGAACCGTCACATTAATCGGGAGGTAGTTGTGAAAAAAACGGATCGTATTGCCCGTGAGCTGGAGCAGTCAGTCAGCACCGGAGTAGAGAACGCCAAGGACTGGGCAACCCCGCGGGTGGAAGCGGCAGTCAACTGGGCCGTTCCGCGTCTTCAGCAGGGCCTGGATACCGCTTCTCCCAAGATCCAGGAGGGGCTCAAGTCGGCAGCCCACAATCTGGCCGACGGCGTTGCCACCGTGACCCCGCGACTCCAGGACGGTCTGGCCCAGCTCGCTCCGAAGATCCACGACGCTGTTGAAGGCGCCACTCCGCGCCTCCACGAGGTGCTGGACAAGGCGACTCCGGTGATCGCAAACGCACGCGACCGCGTGGTCGTCGAGTACCTGCCCAAGCTGTCGGACCAGATTGGCTACGCCTCCGAAGCCGTGCACCGCACGCTGGAAAGCGCGCCGGCTCACGTTGATGCCGTCGCCCAGAAGCTTGGCGAGGTGGGGATTATCCACAGTGTCCAGGAGCAGGCGAAGACGGCCGGCAGCCACATCAAGGTGGCAGCCAACGAGGCCAGCAAGGCTGTCAGCGGCCAGCTGGCCCAGCCGAAGAAGCCCAAGCACCGCGGGCTGCTCATCTTCGGTGTGATCGCCGCGGCCTTCGCCGCAGGAGTGGCGGCCTGGAAGGCCTCCAAGCCCGCCGAAGACCCGTGGAAGACCCCTGCGCCCGTAACGCCCGCCCCGGTACCGGCCAC
The DNA here is from genome assembly GCF_040547005.1 of Arthrobacter sp. UYCu712. Classification (NCBI taxonomy): domain Bacteria; kingdom Bacillati; phylum Actinomycetota; class Actinomycetes; order Micrococcales; family Micrococcaceae; genus Arthrobacter; species Arthrobacter sp. UYCu712. Next base: position 90,783 of record NZ_JBEPOZ010000009.1, on the reverse strand, counting down.
CACCGTCCACGAGGTCAAGGACACCGCCGCCACGGCCGGCGCGGCAACAGTTGCCGCGGCCGACAAGGCAGCGGATGCTTCCGGCGATGCTGCAGGCTCCGTGGCAGCGGCCTTCTCCGACGCCACCGAGTCCGCCAAACACGTGGCGGAGGATGTATCCGAAAACGTCAAGGACGCCGCCGCCACGGTGGCTACCGATGCGAAGACCGCAGTGCGTAACATCGCCGCGAGCCTGAACAACGGCGCGGACAAGAACACCGGCAGGTAGTCAGCCGCCAGGCCGCCGAACGGCAGCCAACGAGGGAGGGATTCCGCCACCGGCGGGATCCCTCCCTTTGGTTTTCCGGGCGGGGCTGGATTCCCCGCCGCCGGAGAGCCCGCCGCCGGAGGGATTAAGTGCCATGGGTGCTAAATTTGAGGGGATGTCACCCGATAGATCCTCCGAGGATGCTTTACGCGATGCCGTGCCCCTACCGGCCGTATCCATTGTCATCCCCGCGTACAACGAGGAAAGCGTCATCCGGCAGTGCCTGATCGCAGCGGTCTACCAGTCCGTTCCGGCGCACGAGATCATCGTGGTGGACAACATGTCCAAGGACCGCACCGCCGGGATTGTGCAGCAGATGCAGCTCGAATACCCGGAGAGCCCCATCATCCTGCTCAGCCAGGACAAGGACCAAGGGCTCATTCCCACCAGGAACTTCGGTCTGGACCACGCAACCGGAGATATCCTCGGCCGGATCGACGCCGATTCCGTGCTTGAGCCGGACTGGGTTGAACAGGTCCAGAAGGCGTTCACTGACCAGTCCGTACACGCCGCCACGGGTCCGGTGGTCTATTACGACATGCCGATGCGCCGCTTCGGCCTTAAGGCTGACGACAAGATGCGCCAGCTGATGCTCAGGCTCGCCAAGCACCAGTACCATTTCCTCTTCGGCTCCAACATGGCACTGCGCCGTTCAGCCTGGGAGGCCATCCGCGCGGAGACCTGCCGGGACGAGAAGGATGAGATGCATGAGGACATCGACCTCTCGCTGCATCTGGCCGACCATGAACTCCGGATCCAGTACTGGCCCCAGATGGTCTCCGGGATGTCGGCGCGGAGGCTGGAAGATTCCCCCCGCGACTACCGCTATTACGTGACCCGCTTCGACCGCACCTACAAGGCCCACAACGTGAAGAAGATGGCCCTGAAGGCACCCATGGTGGTGTTCTTCTCGGTGTACTTCCCCGCGAAGCTCCTGCGCGCCATCCACACGGTCAACACCGCCCAGCCGGCCCGCCGCGGCGGACAGTAGCCCCTGGCCCCGTCGGCCTAGTCCGTCCCGAGCTCGGCGAGCCGGGCGGCGTCGCGGCGCGCGGAGCGTGAGCTCCGCTGCCCCAGGACCACAACGGCGAGACCCACGAGGATCAGGCCGAGGCCGGCGTAGGTCCCCGCGGGCAGCTTCTCGGCCAGGAACGCCGCAGCCAGCAGGGCGGCTCCCGGGATCTCCAGCAGGATGATCATGGACACCAGCAACGGGCTCATCGTGGCCAGCAGATGGTTGAACGCGGTGTGGCCGATCAGCTGGGCGCACACAGTGATGGCCAGGATGCCGAGCCAGCCGGCGGCCTCGAAGCCGGCCAGCGGCTGCTGGGACACCAGCGCCAGGACCGCGACGACGGCCGCGCACATCCCATAGCAGAGGGTTGTGTAGACCCCTGTCCCCATCGTCTGGCGGGCCTTGCCGCCAGCGAGGGTGTAGATCCCGGCGAGGGCGCCTCCCGCGAGGGCCAGGAGGTCCCCCAGGAGCGCATCCGGGGATGTGCCCATGTCGAATCCGGTAATCGCGATTACGCCGCCAAAGGCGATCCCCAGGCCCGCCAGGACCTGCCACCGGTGCCGCACGCCCCTGAAGAGCTGGAACACGGCGATCCATCCGGACTGGAGGCAGACCAGAGCGGTGGCAGCCGCTACCGACGTCAGCTGCAGGGAGGTGATGAAGCAGGCGAAGTGGAGTGCCAGCGCAACGGCGGCGGCGAGGGACCAGCGGAACTCGTTGCCTGTCACCCGGGAAAACTGACGCGGATCCCGGACCAGGACCGGGCCCGCCATCACGGCTGCCCCGATCGCATTGCGCCAGAAAGCGATGGCCAGGGCGCTGACGGACGTGGCACCCAGGGTGGCGGCGATGAGGGGCCCCGAGGAGGCCACACCCAGCACTCCGAGGGCGGCAAGGAAGAAGTTCACGGTCCAACACTAGTAGGGCCGGGAGGGCGGCAGCGGACAGCGCATTCATCCTTGACCGCGGCAGGTGGCGGTGCCACTCTTAAATCCGGCCTCACCCACCCACAAAGGAGACCATGATGGCGTCGATCATCCGCAAGAGCCTCGATAAGCCGGAAGAAACCCGACCGGTCAAAGACGGTAAGGGCCAGGTGGAGCTCGTCAACCTCGACGCGGGCGCCGTGGCACGTGCGACCTTCCTGCCGGGGTGGAAATGGTCCCAGCACGTCAAGCCGATCGCGCAGACGGAGAGTTGCATGGTTGCTCACAAGGGATATACCGTCTCCGGCCACCTCAAGGTTGTAATGGATGACGGCGAAGAGAACGAATTCGGTCCGGGCGACTTCGGCATCATCCCGCCAGGGCACGACGCGTGGGTGGTCGGGGACGAGCCCTACGTCTACATCGACTGGCAGGGTATGGAAGAGTACGCCAAGGCCAAGGAGTGAGTTGACCCCATTTATGGTCCGGGGACGGGCATGCAAAAAGCCCCGGACCGCGTTTCCGCGGTCCGGGGCTTTTCTTATGGTGGAGGCACGGGGACTCGAACCCCGAACCCCCTGCTTGCAAAGCAGGTGCGCTACCAATTGCGCCATGCCCCCATAAGAAGCAACCCGTCAATCATACCCTAGTCTGGGGAGCTGCTTTCCAGCTCCCGTACCGGGTGTCCGCGCTAATCAACCGTGTCGGTTGACTCGCTCCAGACCGTTTTCCGGGCTTCAGACTCCTGCACCTTCCGGTAAAGCAGGACGCCTGCGATCGTAGCTGCAACAACCAGCAACTTCTTCACATGCACACCGTTCCGGTCCCGGGAAAACCCGGACCATCACTAAACTTCCACCGAAACCTGTACAGGTTCCGTGGGCGTACCAGGACTTGAACCTGGGACCTCTTCGTTATCAGCGAAGCGCTCTAACCGCCTGAGCTATACGCCCCGATGCCTCATCGGGCCGAGATACGACTTTACAGCACATCCCGGCCCGATCTCAAATCGAGGCATTTCCCGGGAAAATATCCGGGAAAAGTGCGGGATTTAGTCGTCCGTCAGCGTGACGCCGATGCCGCCCACGAGAGTGGCGGAGATGTTGTACAGCACGGCCGAAAGCATCGACAGGGCCGTCAGCAGCACGACGTTGATCACGGCGATGATGGTGGCGAAGGACGCCACCTGGCCCAGTGAGGCCACCTTCTTCAGTTCGAAGCCGCCGCCCTCGGAGCCGGCCAGGGTGCCCAGCAGGCTGTCGACTTGGTCAAAGATGCCGGTCAGGTCAAGAACGGTCCAGAGCACGATCGCTGCCACTACCGTGACGATACCCAGGGCCACGGACAGCAGGAACGCCATCTTCAGCACGGACCAGGGCTCCACCTTGCTGACCAGCAGCCGGGCGCGCCGTACCTTGGCCTTCGGGGCGGGCTTGATCAGGCCGGCGGTGTTTTGCCCGGTGCCCGTCGGACGGCCCTGTGCGGGGCGCTGCCCGGGCGCCGGCGGGCGCTGTGCTGTGCCAGCCGCTCCGCCCTGCGCGCCCGGGCGCTGCTGGGGGCGTGACGGCGCGCTTACGCGCGGTGCGGATGCTGGCTGCCGCGTTCCGCCGGGACTGCCGCTGTTCGGCGTGGGATATGAGTCGGGATTACTCACTCGTTACCTCCGGTGTTGTCTTCGTCCAGCTCGGCATTGCCTGATGACTCATCTGACTCCGGGGCCGGTACTGATTCTGCCTCTACGGACCCTTCGTGCGATCCGGTATCTTCAGCCAACGTTACGTCATCCTCGGCGGGTGACTGACTTTCCTCTTCAGTTTCGAGGCCTCGTTCGCTGTTGCGGGCGACCTCAATGATGCGGTCATTCTTGTCCGGCTTGGCAAAGATTACGCCCATCGTGTCGCGTCCCTTGGCCGGAACACCGGCCACCGAGGAACGGACGACCTTGCCGCCTTCCATCACGACGAGGACCTCGTCTTCGGCCTGCACAATCAAGGCGCCGACGAGGTGTCCGCGCTCCTCCTGGTACTTGCCGACCTTGATGCCGAGGCCACCGCGGCCCTGGAGCCGGTATTCCTCCACGGCGGTGCGCTTGGCGTAGCCGCCCTCCGTCACGATGAACACGAAGGAGCCGTCCGTGACGACGTCGGCCGCGAGCAGCTCGTCATCCTCGCGGAACTTCATCCCGGTGACGCCGGAGGTTGCCCGGCCCATCGGGCGCAGGGCTTCATCCGTCGCGGTGAAGCGGATGGACTGGCCCTTGCGGGACACCAGCATGAGGTCGTCCGTTTCCGAGACCAGCTGGGCGGAGACGAGTTCGTCGCCGTCGCGCAGGTTGATGGCAATCACGCCGGCGGACCGGTTGGTGTCGTAGTCCTCCAGCCGGGTCTTCTTGACGAGGCCGCGCTTAGTGGCGAGCACGAGGTACGGTGCGTGCTGGTAGTCCCGCAGGTCCAGCACCTGGGCGATGTGCTCGTCCGGCTGGAAGGCCAACAGGTTGGCCACGTGCTGGCCCTTGGCATCACGTCCGGCCTCGACCAGTTCGTACGCCTTGGCCCGGTATACACGTCCCAGGTTGGTGAAGAACAACAGCCAGTGGTGCGTCGTGGTGACGAAGAAGTGCTCGACGACGTCGTCGCCGCGCAGTTGCGCCCCCTTGATGCCCTTGCCACCGCGCTGCTGCGAACGGTAGTTGTCGCTGCGGGTGCGCTTGACGTAGCCGCCGCGGGTGATCGTGACGACCATTTCCTCTTCAGGGATCAGGTCCTCCATCGACATATCGCCGTCGAAGCCCAGCAGGACCTTGGTGCGGCGTTCATCGCCGTGCTTGGCCACAATCTCGCCCAGCTCCGTGCTGATGATCCCGCGCTGCCGTTCCTCGGAGGCCAGGATCGAGTTGTACTCGGCGATCAGGGTTTCCAGTTCCGAGTGGCGGTCCTGGATCTTCTGGCGCTCGAGGGCCGCGAGCTTGCGCAGCTGCATGTCCAGGATGGCGCGGGCCTGGTCTCCATCGATGTCCAGCAGCTGCATCAGGCCCTCGCGGGCGGCCTCGGTGGTGTTGGACGCACGGATCAGGGCAATGACCTCGTCCAGCATGTCCAGCGCCTTAAGCAGGGCACGCAGGATGTGCGCTTCCTCTTCGGCCTTGCGCAGCCGGTAGCGGGTCCGGCGCGCAATGACGTCCATCTGGTGCGTGACCCAGTGCCGGATGAAGGCATCGAGGCTCAGGGTGCGGGGCACCCCGTCGACGATGGCCAGCATGTTGGCCGCAAAGTTGTCCTGCAGCTGGGTGTGCTTGTAGAGGTTGTTCAGCACCACCTTGGCGACGGCGTCGCGCTTAAGCACGATCACGAGGCGCTGGCCGGTGCGTCCCGAGGTTTCATCGCGGAGGTCGGCGATGCCGGAGATCTTGCCGTCCTTGACGAGTTCGGCGATTTTGATGGCCAGGTTGTCCGGGTTGGCCTGGTACGGCAGTTCGGTGACCACGAGGCAGGTCCGGCCCTGGAGTTCCTCGACGTTGACGACTGCCCGCATGGTGATGGAGCCGCGGCCCGTGCGGTAGGCGTCCTCGATGCCCTTGTGGCCCAGGATCGTGGCGCCGGTCGGGAAGTCGGGGCCCTTGATGCGCAGGAGCAGCTCTTCGAGCAGTTCCTCGCGGCTGGCGGTCGGGTTGGACAGGTACCACTGGACGCCGTCAGCCACTTCGCGGAGGTTGTGCGGCGGGATGTTGGTGGCCATACCGACCGCGATGCCCGAGGATCCGTTGACCAGGAGATTGGGGAACCGCGCCGGCAGGATGGTCGGTTCCTGGTTCTTGCCGTCATAGTTGTCCTGGAAATCGACGGTTTCCTCGTCGATGTCCCGCACCATTTCCATGGCCAGCGGAGCCATCTTGGTTTCGGTGTACCGCGGTGCTGCCGCGCCGTCGTTGCCGGGCGAGCCGAAGTTGCCCTGGCCGAGGGCCAGCGGGTAGCGCATGGTCCAGTCCTGGATCAGGCGGACCAGCGCATCGTAGATGGCGGTGTCGCCGTGCGGGTGGTACTGGCCCATGACCTCGCCCACCACACGCGCGCACTTGTTGAAGGAGCGCTCCGGGCGGTAGCCGCCGTCGAACATGGCGTACAGCACGCGGCGGTGCACAGGCTTGAGCCCGTCGCGGACGTCCGGCAGGGCACGTCCGACGATCACGGCCATGGCGTAGTCGAGGTAGGAACGCTGCATTTCCGTCTGCAAGTCCACCTGTTCCACGCGGTCCGTCAGCACATCGCCATTCAGGACAGTGCCTTCCAGCACGGGCTCGCCGGCGGCAGAGCCGGCCGGGACCTCGGGTGTTTCGTCACTCATAGTCTATATTTTCCGTTTCAGGTATATATCAGTCCGGGAATATTCAGGGCGGCGGGCCGCTAGATATCGAGGAACCGAACGTCCTTGGCGTTCTGCTGGATGAAGTTTCTGCGGGATTCGACGTCCTCGCCCATCAGGGTGGAGAAGGTCTGGTCCGCGGCGAGGGCATCGTCCATGGTGACCTGCAGGAGGGTCCGGTGGTCCGGGTCCATCGTGGTGTCCCAGAGCTCGGTGTAGTCCATCTCGCCAAGGCCCTTGTAGCGCTGGATTCCGTTGTCCTTCGGAATGCGGCGGCCGGCGGCCTGGCCGGAAAGCAGCTTGGCGTCGCGTTCGCGGTCGCTGTAGACGTAGTCGTGCGCGGCGTTGGACCACTTGATCCGGTACAGCGGCGGCTGTGCAAGATAGACGTAGCCGTTTTCAATCAGCGGCCGCATGTAGCGGAACAGCAGCGTCATCAGCAGCGTCGTGATGTGCTGGCCGTCCACGTCGGCATCAGCCATCAGGACGATCTTGTGATAGCGCAGCTTGGCGATGTCAAAGTCCTCGCCGATTCCCGTGCCGAAGGCCGTGATCATGGACTGGACTTCGGCGTTGCCGAGTGCCTTGTCCAGCCGGGCCCGCTCCACGTTCAGGATCTTTCCGCGGAGGGGCAGGATGGCCTGGGTCTCCGGGTTGCGCCCGCGCTTGGCGGAACCGCCGGCCGAGTCGCCTTCCACGATGTAGACCTCGCACTTGGCCGGATCCTTCGAGGAGCAGTCCGAGAGCTTGCCGGGCATGCCGAAGGATTCCAGCGGGCTCTTGCGGCGGGCGTTGTCGCGGGCCTTGCGAGCGGCCATCCGGGCCTGGGCCGCGGAAATGGCCTTGCGGATGACATCGCGGGCGGGGCCGGGGTTGCGTTCCAGCCAATCGCCCAGACCGTCGGTGACAACGCGCTGCACGAAGCCCTTGACCTCGGAGTTGCCGAGCTTAGTCTTGGTCTGGCCCTCGAACTGCGGCTCGGCGAGCTTGACGGAGATGACTGCCGTCAGGCCTTCGCGGATGTCGTCACCGGTGAGGTTGTCGTCCTTTTCCTTGATGATGCTCTTCTCGCGCGCGTAGCGGTTGATGAGCGATGTCATCGCGGCTCGGAAGCCCTCTTCGTGGGTGCCGCCCTCATGGGTGTTGATCGTGTTGGCGTAGGTGTGGACACTCTCGGAATACGCGTTGGTCCACTGCATCGCCATTTCCAGCGCGATGTGCCTTTCCGTGTCCTCCGTTTCGAAGGCGATGACGTCCTCGTGGACCACATCAACCTTCTTGCCGGAGTTCAGGTGCTTGACGTAGTCCAGCAGGCCGTCGTCGTACTGGTAGACCACGGTGTGGAACTCGGCCGGGACTTCGCCCTCGGTGGGGACAGTGTCCAGGTCCAGGTCGTCGTCCTCGGACGGTTCCGCCGGCGCGCGGCGCTCATCGGTCAACGTGATGCGCAGCCCCTTGTTAAGGAAGGCCATCTGCTGGAAGCGGGCGCGGAGGGTTTCGAAGTCGAAGTCCGTGCTCTCGAAGATGCTGGCGTCGGGGTAGAACGTCTGAGTGGTGCCGGTCTCGGCGGCCTCTTCGCCCTGGATCAGGCCGCCTTGGGGCTTGCCTCCGTCGGCGAAGGACATCCGCCAGACGTGGCCCTGGCGGCGGACCTCGGTGTCGACGCGGCTCGAGAGTGCGTTGACCACCGAAATGCCGACGCCATGCAGGCCGCCGGAGACGGCGTAGCCGCCGCCGCCGAACTTGCCGCCGGCGTGGAGGATCGTCATAACGACTTCCACGGTGGGTTTGTGCTCGGTGGGGTGCATGTCCACGGGGATGCCGCGGCCGTTGTCGACCACCTTGACCCCGCCGTCGGCCTGCAGGACGATTTCGATGTGCGTGCAGTAGCCGGCCAGGGCCTCGTCCACGGAGTTGTCCACGACCTCGTAGACCAGGTGATGCAAACCGCGGGGGCCGGTGGAGCCGATGTACATACCCGGACGTTTCCGGACAGCTTCCAGGCCCTCGAGCACCGTGATGTCGCTGGCGCCATATTCACGGGGGGTCACGGCCTCGGGCGGGGCTTTGGCCGTCATGGCTTCTTCCGCTTCGGGTTCCGTTGCCGGGATCTCTGCATTGTCGTTAGCCACAGGCGCTTTCGACTCCTCTATGTTCGTTGAAGGCCGGCTGTTGCCGATCCGGAAGGATGGCTTCTGCCAACAGGCACGTCACTGACCGCCGGTGAGGCGATTGAGCCGAGGAGCCGTCTGCCGCGCGCAGAAATTGCGTCGGAAACGGACTCAGTCAACGTTTCACCGGCGCCCAGTTATCTACCATGATTCTACCGTGTCAGGGTGTGCAAACCCGCATTCAGGAGGCCCAAACGAGGAGGAATATGCCGCTGGGAGGCCGTTGACTCTGCCTGCAAGCCTCCGGGGGTACCGTCCTAGGGTTCCTATACGCCCCCGGGGCGTCGGAGCGCCCTACACACCGTTTCCAGATTTTTCAATAGTTTTGCAAGGAGTGCTTCAGATCCGGCGGCCGCCAGGGGTCCGTGCCCTATCCGTACGTGTCGCGGGGGCCGCGTCCGTTGACCGTGCGCGCGCCCTTCCGCCAGCTCGGGGCGGCCGGTCCCAGCACCTGGATTTTGGTCACGACGCCGTCGCCGAGTTCGGCACGGAACTTCTCCAGCAGGCTGATGCTGAGCAGCCGGAGCTGGGTGGCCCAGGCAGTGGAATCGCACCGCACGTGCAGGGTGGTGTTCTCGAAGCTCTCGGGCGTGCAGTGCGCTGAAATTTCGGGCCCCACCAGGGCTCCCCACTGGGCCATCACCGAACCCACTGCCACCGGTGAGCTCCAGCCGCGTTCGGCGACGAGCCGGCCCACCACCTTCCCCAATCCGAGCGGGTCGCGGCCTGTGCCATGGAATTGCCCGAATCCCCGGGTTCCCCCGGCGCTGCGGGCGGGTTTCTGCGGGCTGGTGCCGGGGCGCGGCGGTGCTTTGCGCCGGATTTCCCCCCGCGCCGCGGCGGCATCGCGCATTCTGTTCAGTGCTGACTGGGCAGCGTCGATGTCATCGGGGTCGCGGCCCGGCTGCAGACCGCCGTCGGTATCCTTATTCATCGATATTCCGGCTCATCGATTCCTCCCGGGATGACCTTCACCCGCCGTCCGGTCAGTTCCACCGGGATGTCATCCTCGACGGCGGCCGTCACGAGCACCTGCTCGGCACCGGATACTATTGCCGCCAGTTTACGCCGTCGCTGCACGTCCAGCTCGGCAAAAACATCGTCCAGGATCAGGATCGGAGCCGATCCACCGGTACGGGCGTCGTCCAGCATCACGTAGTACGAGGCCAGCCGCAGGGACAAACACATGGACCAGGTTTCGCCGTGCGAGGCATACCCCTTGGCCGGAGCCTGTCCCAGCACGAGTTCGAGCTCGTCACGGTGCGGCCCGACAAGGGAAATCCCGCGTTCCACCTCTTTGCGGCGGGAGGCCGCGAAGGCCTGGATGTAGCGGTCCGTCAGTTCGTCGACGGACAGCAGGCGCAAATCCTCCACCGCTGCAGCCGCTGTACCGTCCGGTGCCGCGAGGCCGGCCGGCGACGCGGCGCCGTCGTCCTCGATCATGTCCTGCAGCGTCGAACGGTAGACGGCTCCGGCCTCTTTGGATCCGTCGGTGAGCTGCGCGTAGGCGCTGTTGAGGTGCGGCCGGAGCCGCTCCACGAGTTCAAGCCTGGCGTGAAGCAGCGAGGCGCCGGCGCGCGCCATGTGCTGGTCCCACACATCGAGCGTCGCCTCGTGCCCGGCGGTGAATTTTCCTGCCCGGGCGGATTTGAGCAGCGCATTGCGCTGTTTAAGCACCCGGTCGTAGTCGCTGCGGGTCGCGGCATGGCGTGGCATGAGGCTCACCAGCAGCTCGTCGAGGAAGCGACGGCGGTTGGCCGGATCCCCCTTCACGAGGGCCAGGTCCTCCGGCGCAAAAAGCACGGTCTGGCAGATGCCGAGGATGTCCCGGGCACGGACCGGATTGCTGCGGTTGATGCGGGCACGGTTGGCGCGGCCCGCGTTGATTTCGAATTCCAGCACCGTCGACTGTTCGCCGCGGACCAGCCGGGCCCGGATGAGTGCCCGTTCCGTGCCGAAGCGCAGCAGCGGGGCATCCGTGCTGACCCGGTGCGAGCTGAGCGTCGCCAGGTAGCCGATCGCTTCCATCAGGTTGGTTTTGCCGATGCCGTTGGATCCCACGAGAACCGTGACACCGGGCTCCAGGCTGAGGTCCACCTGGGCATAGCTGCGGAAATCGGTCAGCGAAAGGTGTTCTAGGTACACGCCGGGTTCAGGATTTCAGGGCAGGACTATTTAGCCGGACGGGTGGCATGCCCGCCGAACTGGTGGCGCAGCGCGGAGACCATCTTCATGGCCGGCGAGTTGTCCTCGCGGGAGGAGAAGCGGGCAAACAGTGCTGCCGTAATGGCCGGGGCAGGGACGGCGTTGGCGATCGCTTCCTCCACGGTCCAGCGCCCTTCGCCGGAATCCTCGACGTAGTCGTCGATCGATTCCAGTCCGGGATCTTCATCCAGGGCCTTGACCATAAGGTCCAGCAGCCAGGACCGGACCACTGTGCCCTTCTGCCAGGCCCGGAACGTGCCGGGAAGATCGGTGATAATGTCCTTCGCCGCCAGGAGTTCGTAGCCTTCGGCGTAGGCCTGCATCAGGCCGTACTCGATTCCGTTGTGGACCATCTTGGCGTAGTGCCCGGCACCGACGGCACCGACGTGGACGAAGCTGCCGGCGCGGTCACCTTCGGGGCGCAGGGCATCGAAAACCGGCAGGGCCCGTTCGATGTCGGCGGAATCACCGCCGGCCATCAGGCCGTAGCCGTTCTGGAGGCCCCAGACACCGCCGGAAACGCCGCAATCGGCAAAGCGGATGTCCTTTTCGGCCAGGGCTGCCGCGTGCTTCTGGTCTTCGGTGAACCGGGAGTTCCCGCCGTCAATCACCAGGTCACCGGCGTCGAGCTTGGTGCCCAGTTCGTTGATCACAGCGTCAGTAATGTCTCCGGACGGAACCATGACCCAGATCAGGCGCGGCGCGGGGACGGCGGCAATGAGCTCGTCCACGCTGGCCACGTCCGTGATGTCCGGATTCCGGTCAAAGCCGGTGACTTCGATTCCACCCTTTCGCAACCGTTCGCGCATGTTGAAACCCATTTTTCCAAGGCCGATCAGTCCGATATGCACGGTGGGAACTCTTTTCTGCGCTGGGTTTTTCGGATGGATCGCTACTGGCCCGCTCTAGTTGCCGTTCCGGGTCGCAGAACGGCAACAGCTGCCGGCTAGTTGGGCAGGCGGACCGGCATGACGAGGTAGCGGTAGTCGCCCTGGTCATCGCCGTCGGCGTCATGCTGGGCCGTGATCATGGCGGGCTTGGGTGCCGAGGTGAAGGAGAACCGCACGTATTTTGTTTCGATCACGCTCAGGCCCTCGACCAGATAGTGCGGGTTAAAGGCGACCGTGATGTCTTCGCCGCTGAGCTGGGCCTCGAGCTCCTCGGAAGCCTGGGCATCCTCACCGGTGCCGGCATCGAGGTGCAGCTGGCCCTGTGTGAAGGCGAGGCGGACCGGGGTGTTGCGTTCGGCAACCAGCGAGACGCGTCGTACGGCCTCGACGAGTTCCTGGGTCTGCACCACCGCGTGGATCGGCGTGGAATCCGGGAACAACGAGCGGATCTTGGGGTAGTCGCCGTCGACCAGGAGGGACGTGGTGGTGCGTCCGCCGCTCTCGAATCCGATGAGGCGGCTGTCGTCATCGGCAAGGGCGAGGTTGATGTCGCCGCTTCCGCCGAGCGTCTTGGCTACTTCGCTGAGCGTCTTGGCCTTGACCAGCGCACTCGTGGAAATGCCGGGGGTTACGGGCTTCCACGGGACTTCGCGCATGGCAAGCCGGTAGCGGTCCGTGGCCAGGAGGGTGATGAGGTCATCCTCGATCTCCATCCGCACGCCGGTGAGGATCGGCAGGGTGTCGTCCTTGCTCGCGGCGATGATCACCTGGGATACCGCCTGGGCGAAGGAGTCGCCCGGAACGGTTCCGCTGATGGGCGGCAACGCCGGCAACGGCGGGTATTCGGCTTCCGGCATCGTGGCGAGGTGGAAGCTGCTTCGGCGGCAGGTGAGGGTGACTCTGTTGCCGTCCGTCTCAACATCCACGGGTGCCGAGGGAAGGCTGCGGCAAATATCCGCGAGCAGCCGCCCCGAAACGAGGATGGTGCCCTCGGTGGTGATGTCAGCGCCGATTTCCAGCCTGGCTGACGTTTCATAGTCGAAGCTCGAGAGGCTCACAGTGCCGGCTTCGGCTTTGAGGAGCAGCCCGGAAAGTACGGGTACTGGCGGCCGCGGAGACAACGACCGGGCGGTCCATGTCACGGCTTCTGCCAGGACGTCCCGTTCGACTCTGAACTTCACGGAAGGGTGCCGCCTTTCATTACTGCTGATATCGCAAAATCGCCGGACTGTCGCGGGTTCCGGCGGGGAAGCCGGACTCCGTCAACAAAGGATGTGCTTGTTCCCCGGGCTCCATGGCCCAGCTGGGAACCACAAAAGAAGTCCGGGACGGACGCACTGCAGACAGCTTAGCCCCAAGAAGCGGGTTTCTCCCATCCCCGGGTTACATCCGTGTGGTTCGGCCCGGTTGCCCGGCGCCTGGTTTCCAAGCCCGGTCCGGAACGGTCCTGGGCTGCGTGAGTCGGTCGGATCGAAACTGTTATTTGAGGGGATTTCATTTTCTTGGGATTAGTAGTGTTAATAACTGCTGTGGAAACTGTGGATAACCCTGTTTCGTGGTGCCGTTCCGGGGTTAAGCCCTGTTCATGGACTGTGGGCGGAGCAGGTCTTAAACAGGGTGTGGATGGGGATAACATTTTTGGCCGTTTCGCTGATCCACAGATGCCTTTAGGGTTTTAAGCCCATTAAGCGCAGTTGTCCCCTTAACTATCCACAGGGTTGTCCACAGCCCCCTGTTAATAAGGTAGGAGTACGCGGCCGGATGGTTCAGGAATTGCGCTGCTGCTGCTTGATCCGGTTGGTCAGCTCGGTCACCTGGTTGTAGATCACGCGACGCTCAGCCATCAGTTCACGGATCTTGCGGTCGGCGTGGATCACCGTGGTGTGGTCCCGGCCTCCGAGCTCCTGGCCGATCTTGGGCAAAGACATGTCCGTGAGCTCACGGCACAGGTACATGGCGATCTGCCGGGCGGTCACCAGTGTCCTGGTCCGCGACTTGCTGCAGAGCTCTTCCATGCTGAGCTTGAAGTAGTCGGCCGTCTGCGTGAGGATCTGCGCCGAGGTGATTTCCTGGGCACCGTCATCGGTGATGAGGTCCTTGAGGACCATTTCGGCCAGGGCCACATCCACCGGCTGGCGGTTCAGGCTGGCGAACGCGGTCACGCGGATCAGGGCGCCCTCAAGTTCGCGGATGTTGCTGGAAATCTTCGACGCGATGTACTCCAGGGCATCGTCCGGGGCTGAGAGCCCTTCGCTGAGCGCCTTCTTCCGGAGGATGGCGATACGGGTTTCGAGTTCCGGCGGCTGGATATCGGTCAACAGGCCCCACTCGAACCGTGACTTCATCCGGTCCTCGAAGCCCGCGAGCAGCTTCGGCGGCTGGTCCGAGGTGATGACCACCTGCTTGTTGTTGTTGTGCAGGGCGTTGAACGTGTGGAAGAACTCCTCCAGCGTGCGGTCCTTGCCGGCCAGGAACTGGATGTCATCGATGAGCAGGACATCGACGTTGCGGTACGTGGTCTTGAAGCTCGTGCCTTCATCGTCACGGATGGAGTTGATGAAGTCGTTGGTGAATTCCTCGGAGTTCACGTACCGGACCCGGATGCCGCTGTAGAGCCTGCGGGCGTAGTGGCCGATCGCGTGCAGGAGGTGGGTCTTACCCAGTCCGGAGTCGCCGTAGATGAACAGCGGATTGTAGGCCTTGGCCGGAGCTTCAGCCACGGCGACCGCGGCCGCGTGGGCGAAGCGGTTGGAGGAACCGATGACGAAAGTGTCGAAAACATACTTCGGGTTGAGGCGGCCAAACTCGTGGGAAGTGCTCGGCAGCATCGGCTGCGGCTTCAGTTCCACGGTCGGATCGGCGGCGAGGGAGAGCTCGACGGCGGGTTCCGGCTCGGTGTGCAACGGCACCAGATCAGTGTCGACGTCGATGGCGCAGCGGATCTCGTCTGAGAAGACATTGCGGAGGGCGTCGTCGAGGGCTTCCTTCACCTGGGTCTGCAGGACCTCGCGGGTGAGCTCATTGGGAACTGCGACCAGGAGGGTCGAACCGATCAGTCCCTGCGCCTGGGCGAGGACAACGAAGCCGCGCTGCCGGGGAGAAACACGGTGGTCGTTCTCGAGAAGGCTCACTACCCGCCGCCAGGAACTTCCGACAGTGTTGGCTTGGTTGGCTTCGTCTACTGTCATCAATCAGTTCCTCAAACTTGCTTGCCTGCATTACCTGCAGCCACAAGGCCCGAACCAGTGCGCTGGCGCCGGCTTAATCCACAGGGTTATGCACAGTCCGTGGATAATTGGCTACTGGGACACTCTAGGGGATGAAAAACCCAGAAGATAGCTAGGGTATGTCCTGTGGATAATCACACGGCTGTAGTTCGAAATTGGGGGTCGTGGCGCAGTTCATCCACAGGCTCGGGCGCAGGTTAGCCACAGCTGGGGAAACTCTGCCAAGCGTCCCCCGGTTTGACTCTGGAGGGCTGTAACCCCTAACGTTGTGAAGTCCCATGTGTACGCTTTTCGCCTCATCTGAATCTCTCCCGACGCCCCGCGTCTTGCGAGTCCGAGGGAAGCGGAACATACAAAACTTAGCGTCGACCAGTTCTTCCCCTTGATCGGGTGGGCGCACCTTTGATCCACTGGAGTAACTAACGTGAGCAAGCGGACTTTTCAGCCGAATAACCGCCGTCGAGCCAAGAAGCACGGCTTCCGCCTTCGTATGCGTACCCGTGCCGGCCGCGCCATCCTGGCAGCCCGTCGTGGCAAGGGTCGCACCGAACTGTCGGCCTAGATACTGACTCGTCGGTCCACCCCCTGTGCGAGTTGAACGGTGCTAGCCACCCGGAACCGTCTGCGGACATCAACCGATTTTTCAACAACTGTACGTTCCGGCGTCCGAAATGGACGCCGGAACTTAGTGTTATATACGGCAGCTCTCGCTGCCGATGAACCAAGCCGGATCGGATTCATCGTTTCCAAGAGTGTTGGGAACGCTGTTGCCAGGAATCTCGTTAAGAGAAGACTGAGAGAAGCCGGCGCATTGTCCTTGCGCAAGTACGACAGTGGGCTCGCCATCGTAGTCCGGGCCCTGCCCGCTGCGGCCGGCGCCAGCTGGGATCAGTTGCTCTTGGACTATGACGCCGCTTTGGAGGCAACTCTGAAACGGCTGGGCAGCCGCCTTCCACAGGCTGGTTCTTCAGTTTCTAACGAGACAACACAGGAAGGGACACCGCGTGCGTAACTCTGCTGCCGCCGTCGTCCCGCATCCTGAACCTGCCCTGAAATCGGGAGCGGTGTGGCTGGGCCGGGCAATCTGGAACCTGCCCCGCAATGTCCTTATTCTGCTGCTCTTGGCCTACCGCAAGGTGATCTCACCGCTGTACGGCCAGGTCTGCCGCTTCTTCCCCACCTGCTCGGCCTACGCCCTCGAGGCGATTACGGTGCACGGCGCGGTCAAAGGAAGCTGGCTTGCGGCCAAGCGTCTGTTGCGCTGCCATCCCTGGAACGCCGGCGGAGTGGACCATGTCCCCGCCGGTACATGCGAGTGGCCCGCGGACCGCACCCCCACAATTGTTGTGCTGAACAATCCGGACAAGTACCTGGCTGCTCAGACTGATGGAGCAGGCCGCTCAGCGGCCTAACGAATAGGGATATCGTATGGACTTCTTTGAAACAATTATGTTTCCGTTCAAGTGGCTTGTGTCTGCCATTATGGTGGGCTTCCACGATGGCCTGAGCGCCATCGGCATGCCGCCTGCCAATGGCTGGACGTGGACGCTGTCCATCATCGGGCTGGTGTTGGTTATCCGTGCCGCCCTGATTCCCGTGTTCGTCAAGCAGATCAAGGCCCAGCGCGGCATGCAGCTGCTGCAGCCTGATCTGAAGAAGCTGCAGGACAAGTACAAGGGCAAGACCGACCAGCTGTCCCGCCAGGCCATGGCGCAGGAACAGATGGCGATGTACAAGAAGCACGGCACCAACCCGTTCTCCGCATGCCTTCCGATGCTGATCCAGATGCCGTTCTTCTTCGCACTGTTCCAGGTGCTGTCCGGCATCACCACGAGTGCGGTGGCGGGCAAGGGCATCGGCGCCATGAGCCACGAGCAAGTGGTGCAGTTCGACCAGTCGAGCATCTTCGGCGCCCCGCTCTCCGCATCGCTGCTGCACGGCGGCATCCCCGGCACCAACCAGGTTGCGGTCACCATCCTGACGATCGTGATGATCCTGGCCATGACGGCTTCGCAGTTCATCACGCAGAAGCAAATTATGGCCAAGAATATGTCCGAAGAGGCCATGGCCAGCCCGTTCATGAAGCAGCAGAAGATGATGCTCTACGTCCTGCCGATCGTCTTCGGTGTGGGTGGCATCAACTTCCCCATCGGTGTCCTGATCTACTGGACCACCACCAACCTCTGGACCATGGCGCAGCAGTTCTTCGTGATCCGCCGCATGCCGACGCCGGGTTCCCCCGCCGCCAAGGCCCTTGCTGAGCGACGCGCTGCCAAGGGCCTGCCTTCCCTGCCCCTGTTGGGTGCGAAGAAGGTTGACGCCGAGGCCGCGGAGGCTGCTGCTGCCGCCGCCGCTGTTGCCGAGGCCAAGACCCAGCGCGTCCAGCCGCAGCGCAAAAATAGGAAGAGGAAGTAATGTCCGCCGAGAGCACCGAACACGCTATTTCCACTGAGGCCATCGAGGACCAGGACGAGTCCCAGCCGGAAGTGCTGGACTCCGAAGTCAACCCGGAGAAGGGTGCTTCCGCCAGCCGTCTGGAAGAAGAAGGCGACGTTGCGGCGGACTACCTTGAGGAACTGCTGGACATCGCCGACATCGACGGCGACATCGACATAGAGGTACGCAGCGGCCGCACCTACATCTCCATTGTTGCCGAGGAAGAGTCGGCCGGCCTGGAGAACCTCGTGGGCACCGACGGCGAGGTCCTCGAGGCCCTCCAGGAACTGACTCGGCTGGCCGTTCTGTCGGCAACGGAGAACCGCTCCCGCCTGGTGCTGGATATCAACGGTTACCGCTCGGAGCGCGCCGGTGAGCTGCAGAAGATCGCAGATGATGCTGTCGCATCCGTCAAGGAGTCCGGAGAGGCCGTGGCCCTCGCCCCGATGAGCGCCTACGAGCGCAAGATTGTGCACGACGCCGTGGCTGAGCTCGGCTTCGTCAGCGAATCCGAAGGCGAAGGTGCCGACCGGCACATCGTCGTGTCCGCAGACTGAATCCGATAGTTTGATGGTTGAAATTACCGCGGCCGAACTCAAGGCCGCAGAGTCCATCTTCGGCGACCGGCTGGACCTGGCGAAACGCTACGTGGAACACCTTGCTACCTCCGGCACCGAGCGCGGCCTGATCGGGCCGCGTGAAGTGCCCCGGCTGTGGAGCAGGCATGTCCTGAACTGCGCTGTCATCGAGAGCCAGATTGCCCAGGGAAGCCGCGTGGCCGACGTCGGAAGTGGTGCCGGGCTGCCCGGCCTGTGCCTGGCGATCGCCCGGCCGGACCTTGAACTGACCCTGATCGAGCCGCTCGAGCGTCGCGTGATCTGGCTGCAGGAAGTAGTGGATGACCTGGGGCTCGCAAATGTCACCATCATGCGCACCCGCGCCGAACTTGCCGTGGGTATGGTCGATGCCGACGTCGTCACCGCCCGGGCCGTTTCCGCGCTGACGAATCTTGCAGGACTGACCATTCCGCTGTTGGCCGGCGAGGGCGAAGTCGTTGCCATCAAGGGACGCAGCGCGGGTGAGGAAATTGAGAAGGCTGCCAAGGTGATCCGTAAACTTGGCGGCACGCAGACGTCGGTTGTGGTGGTAGGCGAGGACGTCCTCGAGGAACCGACAACCGTTGTTCGAATCGTTGTGAATAAGCCTCAAAAGATTTCCTAGCATCCGCCCGGTGCCGTCGGAGTTCAAGGGCAAGAGGTTAGGCTAGTAACCGGCAGCAAAAGCCGAATGAGAGTGAGTGTGTCACAGTGACAAGTAGCGAAGCCTCCACACAACGGATCCCCCCGTTTGTGTCCCTGGGGTCCGCACGGTCCTTTGTTGCGCCCACTACCGCTTTTGGTTTTTCCGGTAATCACACCGCATCGGTTGTGAAGGGCGCCGGGATGGCCAGCGTTTCACGTGAAACCGCCGTTTCCTCCAGCGGCAACGTGTTGGATTCCATCGATGATTCCAGTCCCATCGCCCGCGAGCTCGCGCACGAGAACAAGCGCCGCGAACGCCTCCTGGGCCGCGAACTTCCCAAGCCGGAGAAGACCCGGATCTTCACCGTCTCGAACCAGAAGGGCGGCGTGGGCAAGACCACCACGACCGTCAATATTGCCGCCGCCTTGGCCGCCGCGGGCCTGAACGTCCTCGTGATCGACATCGATCCGCAGGGCAACGCCTCCACCGCCCTCGGCATTGAACACCACGCCGACGTCGACAGCATCTACGACGTGCTGATCAACGATCTCCCGCTGAAGGACGTCGTGGCACCGTGCCCGGATATCGACAAGCTGATCTGTGCCCCCGCCACCATCCACTTGGCCGGCGCCGAGATCGAACTCGTCAGCCTCGTGGCCCGGGAGCAGCGCCTTCGCCGCGCGATTGACGTATATGCCAAGGAGCGCGCCAAGAACGGCGAGGAGCGGCTCGACTACATCTTCATTGACTGCCCGCCGAGCCTGGGCCTGTTGACCGTCAATGCCTTTTGCGCGGCCAACGAGGTCCTCATCCCCATCCAGTGCGAGTACTACGCGCTGGAGGGCCTGAGCCAGCTCCTGAAGAACATCGAAATGATCCAGAAGCACCTGAATGCTGATCTGGTTGTATCCACCATTCTTCTGACCATGTACGACGGCCGCACCAACCTCGCGGCCCAAGTGGCCGCCGAAGTGCGCGAACACTTCCCGGAACAGGTCCTCGGAGCAGTTGTCCCCCGCTCCGTCCGCATTTCTGAAGCACCCAGCTACCAGCAGACCGTGATGACGTACGACCCGTCGTCGAGCGGCGCTCTGTCCTACCTGGAAGCCGCAGCGGAAATCGCTGAACGTTAGACTCTGTTCAAGAATTGCACTAACTAGAGCCCGGCAACGCCCGGCTCTTCCAATGGAGGGATGTAGCCATGAGCGATAAGCGACGCGGCCTTGGCCGTGGACTTGGGGCACTCATTCCAGGTTCCGCCTCGGTTAACGGTTCCGGAAACGGTTCAGCGCCGTCTCGTCCCGTGGATCTCTTCTTTCCCGAATCCAGGAAGAGGAATGCCCCGCCCGAGACTGCCGGCACCGACGCCGTCCTTCTGGCGGAAGGCGCAGCTGAGTCACAGGCCGCGACATCCTCTGCAGACTCCAACGGGGACTCCGGCAACGCCGCTCCTGAGGCTCCGGCCAAGAAGTCGCCGGCTCGCAAGCCGGCCGCCAATAAAGCACCCGCGAAGACCGCCGTCGACGCGGCTGCCGTTGAAGAGTCCCCCGCGCGGGAATCCGAGCAAGAAGCGGACGATGCGGACACCGGCGTGGAACTCGTTGAGGTGCCCGGCGTCCGTTTCGCGGAAATCCCGGTCACTGACATCCACCCCAACCGCAAACAGCCGCGTTCTGTCTTCGATGAGGACGACATGGCTGAGCTGGTCCACTCCGTGCGGGAAATCGGCGTGCTACAGCCAATTGTGGTCCGTACTTCAACCGAAAAGGGTGGAGAGCCCTACGAACTGGTCATGGGTGAGCGCCGCTGGCGTGCAGTGCAGGCCGCGGGTCTCGAAACTATCCCCGCGATTGTCCGTGACACGACTGATGACGACCTCCTCCGTGATGCCCTGCTGGAAAACCTGCACCGCAGCCAGCTGAACCCGCTGGAAGAGGCGGCCGCGTACCAGCAGCTACTCGAGGATTTTGGCACCACCCACGAGCAGCTCGCAGACCGCATCGGCCGCTCGCGCCCGCAGGTCTCCAACACGCTCCGCCTGCTGAAGCTGCCCCCGCTTGTCCAGCGCCGCGTGGCCGCAAGTGTGATTTCGGCCGGCCACGCACGTGCCCTTCTGGCCCTCCCTGACGCAGCCGCCATGGAGCGCCTCGCACAAAAGATCGTTTCCGAGGGCATGTCCGTCCGCGCCACGGAAGAGGCCGTGACGCTTTACCAGAGCCCCACTGCCAATACGAAGAACAACATTCCCCGTCCAGGTGCCAGGCACGAGCGGCTGGACTACCTCGCTTCGTCACTTTCCGACCGGCTGGACACCAACGTCAAGATCTCCTTGGGCGCACGGAAGGGCCGCGTGAGCATTGAATTTGCGAGCGTGGAGGATCTGAACCGGATCATGGACGTCCTCAGCCCGGGTGAACCCGGCTAGTACGACGCCATTGCGCACTTCCCAGAGGGGCCCTGTTTCACGTGGAACAGGGCCCCTCTATTGTGGGTGGCTGTACCGTGCGGTGTCGGATACCGGACGCTGCCTGGCCTGTAGCCGCAGGAGGGTCCCGTAGTTCTTTTGGTGGTCTGCCCCGGCCGGAACTGCGGTCTTGAACATCCCGAGAGAGAACTTGGGTTGATACTCGGCGTCCGCTCGTCTCTCGTGGCGGATATCAAGCGACCCAGGGTGCCAGCGCCCGGCAGATGGTTCAGTCCCAGGAACCGGAAATGACCAATCAAACATCTCCCAGCGAACCATGCAACCCTGTCGGAATGCTGGACTATGCGAGGACGTCCTGGCTAGACGTTCGTGGCAGGCGGCAGAGTGATTTCGCCGTCCAGGACTCAGAGTGTTGTCGGTACGAGTCGCCGCGATCGAGGTGGTGCTGGCCCCTTGTGGGCGTTGATGTGCATCCCGAACCCGCGGTTCGGCGCTACCCGGTTGCTGCAGTGAACCTGTCAGGTGCTTGTTTGCGACGCGCCCTCGTTACACGACCACGCGGCTGACTGCTGCCCTAGGAGTTCCAAATGATGGTGGGGGGCTTGTGCGGTCAGACTGCGCATCGTTTCACGTGAAACGCCGTGACTGATTGGTGTGTCGCTCTGCGTTCAAAATTTCCTCACCTCGTGGCAGATAGTGCACGGCGCACGCCTCTGGAATTCACCGCCTGGGGATGAACAGTCAGTAGATCGCCGGCACTGTAAGCGGCCGGACACTTTGGGGGCTCTGAGTCGGTGTCCGAATCGGCGGGTGGGGCTAACGGCGGCAGCGGGAGCCCGTCGTGGGGATGGTGTGAACGTCAGCTTTTGGAGTCTGGGTTAGAGTGTTGTCTCGTCCTCGTCCCCATCCCTCGTGGCGGATGAGTGGACAGGACCAGGCGATGCACTGTTTCACGTGAAACACCGAGGGCAATACGCGGCGGCAGCTCTATCAAATGCTCTAGGTTTCCAGCGCACGGCAGCCAGTCCAACTAGGCTTCCAGGCGCGGCTGTGCAACGCCCGGGCGGCCTCCTGCCTCGACTCCCGCGCATGTGCAGCCGTGGCCGACGATCCAACTGCATCCTGTGGACTAGCGGAGGGAGATGTGCTGCGAGGAAGGAGGGCAGGGACTGCCGGCGGAAGCTAGCCCGAGCGACGTTCACGGGCTTTTCGTTTGGGAGCGCGGATCCATGTCGGCCAACTGTCCTTGCTGCCTGAGCCCGATGTCTCTGGAGATTGGATTTCGGTTCAGTGCACCGGTGACAGGTGGGTCCTATGGCCCGAACAATCCATGGGACTACAATCGGGACCGTCGCCGCTATGATGCACAGCGGGCCCCGTGGTAGCCCCGCTGCCTTGCCCATGGGCCGGGCGCCGGCGGGGTACTTGCTGGGCGCTCGGCCGCTGGACCGCGATTCAGATCCGACCGGTGATACCGGCATGCGGCACCGGTGGTCGAGGGCCTGGCATAGACGAGCCGAATCACGGTCTGGCGAATCGACTCCTGCAACGGGGCCTTCCCGTCGAGCTCGCGGGACTGCTGCATCCGTGTGTCTGTGGAAGGTCCGCCCGCAGCGAGTACGGGGGCCAGTGCGCGCTGGTCGTGCAGTGATGTCGTCCGTGGACGCTTGCAGTAGGACAGGGGTCTGCGGGCGGGTTCCGAACGGCACCACCATGGTCGGAGCCCATGGAACCAGGCAGGTTCAGGATTGGGATGGGAGTCGATCGGTGCCACGCCCCGAAGCCGTGGGTACAGTGGTCCCGACTCGTGAGGTCACCATCAACTGTCAGTGCTGGTGCTGCTCCATTGGGGGCCGCTGTGTCGTGTGAATGGGGCAGAGTGCCGGGCGCGGTGCCCGCAGTCTCTGAGTGCTCCGGTGGGTGCCGTCCGTGCAGTGGGCGAGGCTACGCGTCTCGAGACCCGACTCCCGTGTTCCGCGAGGATCGGTAGACCTGCAATCGGGCGCGGTACGACCCACGTTGCACCTGGCGGCTTGCTTCCCCGTAGCGGGCGTCAACGTCCCTTGCGTCGGCTCTCCTGCGGGATCAGTACTCGCCCCTGCCGCGTAGCCGGCACGGGGCGGTGATGGGGCCATGTGACTGTGCAGATGGTCGCCCGACACCCGGGTCATTGCAGACCGGAGGCAGATTCGGCTGGCGCACGAGATGGACCGTGGACCCCCGCATGAGTACGCGTGTCAGCCCCGCAGCACCGGACAGCACCGTGCCCCTGGTGAAGTCGAGATCCAACTGAGCGGCAATCTTGGCCACCCGGTGGAACCGAAATTGGGCGGGCCCTATTCGGTGTTTTCCGGCATGACTCTTGTGTACTGGCCCGGGCGGCAAGTTGTCCTGGGTGAGCGAAAGGTCGTATGTGCTCCCGCCAGCCGGCCGCCTATGTGGTCGCAGCTCAGTGTTTCGTCGGTCCGGCTCCTTGGTAGTTGGAGGCGCGACACCGGCTCGTATCGCGCTATCAACAGTCCCGGCACACGTGGATAAGTCAGTGGATATTGCTGTGGATAACTTTGTGGATTACATGCGTACAGAACCTGGCCGCGGCAGCTGCCGGCAGCACGCGACAAAACCGATCTCCCCCGCCCTGATAAGCCACCCATCTTTCTCCGCGGCTGTTTCACGTGAAACATCTGGGGCCACGCTCAGGGTGAACGGGTTCACACTCGAGCGTGCTTTCTAAATCCCTAGAATCCGGTTAATTTTTTACATATTTGCGCGGTTCCAGCCGATGACTCCCCGCTTGCGACCGTCACGGCCGGCTGACCCTATGTGCAGGGAATTGTCCATCGCAGAGCAGGCGACTTTACGGAATCATTGTGCGGCTCGGCAGGGTGATGATTGAGGCGCTACCAGCCCTGGGAGAAATCACTTGCCCCCTGTGGATAACGGTGTGCATAACTTCTGTGGAGAACCACCGCCGGCCACAACTCTCCCGCGGGTTGATGGCTGTGATCCGGCCCCGGAACGTCCTGGCGGTAGGCTTGCGGGCGGCACGAACGGGCACCAGCGTCGCCGGCTACCGAGCGACCAAGGGCAGCCGAAGCGTCCGCACAGTCGCCCCTGCCACGCATGCTGGAGCCCCGCGGAAAGCTCCGTTGAGCACCGTAGTAAACGCCACGCGCGCTACCCGTGATCCGGATGCGTTCCTTGCCGGCCTTGGCGGTGGATTCTAATGCAGCTTCATTGTGACCGGCCTGCCCATTCCGTGTGGGCCAGTCGGCCCCGCTGACAACTCAGCCCGGCCGGTGGCATACCGGCGACAACATCTGTTCTGCCGGCTCCTGGACGGCCGACTCC
The DNA here is from genome assembly GCF_040547005.1 of Arthrobacter sp. UYCu712. NCBI lineage: Bacteria > Bacillati > Actinomycetota > Actinomycetes > Micrococcales > Micrococcaceae > Arthrobacter > Arthrobacter sp. UYCu712. The sequence goes on along the minus strand of NZ_JBEPOZ010000009.1, from coordinate 66,229 downwards.
CCCGGGTCTTTACCTATGGCGAAGGCCTTCCAAACCGCAGCACCGAACGGCGAGACTCCTAGAGCCGGACGTGGCATTCAGGGCGGCTCGCCGGCGGCATGTGCCGTGCGCTGTGACGGCAGCGATCCGTCCGAAAGCCTGCGGTCCAGTGATGGCAAGACTCGGGATGCCTCCAAGGCCGCGGCATCCCGTGGTTCGAATGAGGCTACATGATGCGACGATTCTCCCGGAGCAGCCGTCCCGCGTCGCCCCGGAATCCGGCGGCGGGACACCGCCCTAGCGCCGGCCCGGGATGCTTGTGCCTCAGGGACCTCACACCGCCCAACGCTCCGGAAGAGAGCGGCCGGTGGGATGCGATGGGGACAACGGAGATTGTTCCCGGGTTACTGTTTCAGTGAAGAACCGCGAGATGGGTCACGGGCGTCCCGAAAGTGTTCACTTGCAGGCGCACATTGGCTTGGAGTCCAGCCGAAGTGGCGACCCGATATCAGGGGCATTCGGGGCGACCCTTAGCCGAGGATGTTTCACGTGAAACTGGATACAGCGGTCTCCGAGTTGTCTGAGTGGCCCAACCCAGACCTTCAGTGCGTGCCCTGGTGTGCGTACTTGGGACGTGTCAGAACCCCCTGCAGCGCCTCCCGCGCCGTCCGCGTCTACCACCAGCAGACCGGTAGGCCGAAGCGTTTGCTTTCCGCCGCAGCGGGGCGGCGCTGTTGAGGCCGAAGTCCACCGAAGGCGGCGTGGCGAGCAAGTGGCGCCGGTGCGCGGGTGCGGATTGCCGCAGGATCGGACTGGGATTTCGCACGAGAATCCCCCCAGTGGCATTATTTGATAGTCATCTATCAGGTGCCTAGTCGGCAGAACTCAATCAAATCCGATTGGGTTGACCTGAAGATCCGTCCGTTGCGGGCGTCGCCGCATGGGTGCGGAGTGAACTCGGACGGAACGTTTCACGTGAAACACGACCCGTGCCTCGCTCGGTCCTGCTCTCCGGACGCAGTTCAGAGAAAGGGAAGCTTTGGGTTTGAGAGTCTGGGAGCTTGGGGCCTCCCACTTTCGTGCGCGACTCAATTCTTCCCTGTGATGACGGGCTGCGCCGGAATTATTTTGTCAGTAGGCCGCGAACCTGGGAACCAAGGTTTCACGTGAAACACCAGTACCGTGGTAAGTCCCGGCAGTCGGTGCGCCGCGTCATGCGACGTCGACAGGTGCCGGGTGGCGTTGGCGAAGTTCCGTTGGAAGGCCCATTCCCTCTCCTCTTGTTATGCCTGGAGAACTGCCCGCGCGCAACTCGCTTTGGACACTCGTGGGAACTAGACCCCGAAATCATAAACGGGGCCTCGGGCCGCTAGAGTCTTGCGCTCTACGTCTGCGGACTCGTTGATCCAGTCACCCTTTAGAGCGGGACCGCATGGATCCCACGTGCAACATCGAAATCACTAGGCCGAACCGTTTGTCGTTGAGATTCGTGGGTGCTTTGACAGGAATGCTGGGTGCGCGTCTTACCGGTGACGTTTCACGTGGAACATTCTGATCGGTTCAAGCCTCTTCACGCGGCTTTTGCGGTTTGCGTTCTGAACCGGCTCCACGACCACCTGACTAACGAGGTTTCACGTGAAACGCCGCAGCCCCCTCACCCTCATTCCATGGGCGGGGGGATACTTGCATCTGGTGGCGACCACGTGGATACTCGCACGGTTGCCGTGTTTCACGTGAAACACGGCCGCCTGCTGGAGTCACTCCCGGCAGCATGCGGTGACCGCCTACCCCAGCAAAGGGCAAATAGTGGACGCAAATGCAGGCTTGGCAGGGAAAGGTCGCCAAAGAATCCAACCGCGAACTGTTGCCTTGACAGGCCAACTTTGAATTTGCGTCTCCGGTGACACCAGGTTCCGGGGGGAGGCCTCCCCTGCCCCGCAGCCGGCGCCGTACTCGGCCCACAACGAGAAGAGGCCCCACTTCCAGGAAGTGGGGCCTCCGACGTGCGCCGTGATATCCGGCAGCGATGATGCTAGGACAGAACGTCCGCGAATTCCTTCTCGAAGAACTGCTTGGGCCTGGCGCCGATCACGGTGCTCTTTACCTCGCCACCGAGGAACAGGTAGACGGCGGGGATGGACGTGATGCCATACTCGGCAGCGATGGCCGGGTTGTCGTCCACATTGACCTTCACGACGTTTACCTTGTCGCTGTACTCAACGGAGATCTCATCGAGAATAGGTCCCAGCTTGCGGCAGGGCCCGCACCACTCGGCCCAGAAGTCCACGATGACGGGCTTGTCGGCAGCCAATACATCAGTGCTGAAGCTTGCGTCAGTTACATCTTTTGCGTTGCTCATAACCCTGTCTCTCTCTTCGGTTGGTTGCTGCGCGCCGTTTAGGCGTGGAAGTCGGCGAGGTAGTGCTCGACGTCGAGGGCGGCCACACAGCCCGACCCCGAGGCCGTGATGGCCTGGCGGTAGGTGGGGTCAATGACATCGCCAGCGGCGAAGACACCCTTGAGGCTGGTCTTCGAGGTACGGCCTTCGACGGCGATGGTCCCCTCGGCGGTCAGATCCAGCATTTCCTTGACCAGATCCGTGCGGGGGTCGTTGCCGATCGCCACGAAAACGCCGGTCACGGCCAGCTCTGTCTCAGTTCCGTCAACGAGGTCTTTCAACCGCAGACCGGTGACTTTGTCTTGGCCCAACACGTCTTCGACGCCGGCGTTCCAGACGAACTTGATCTTCTCGTGTGCCAGCGCACGGTCGGCCATGATCTTGGAAGCCCGCAGGGTGTCGCGGCGGTGCACGACGGTGACGGACTTCGCGAACTTGGTGAGGAAGAGGGCTTCTTCCATGGCAGAGTCTCCGCCGCCGACAACTGCGATGTCCTGGTCCTTGAAGAAGAAACCGTCGCAGGTTGCGCACCAGCTTACGCCGTGGCCCGAGAGCCGCTTTTCGTTCGTCAATCCGAGCTCGCGGTAGGCCGAGCCCATGGACAGGATGATGCTCCGGGCCCGGAACGTCTCCCCCGTTCCGATGGTCACGGTCTTGATGTCGCCGTCGAGGTCCAGTTCGGTGACGTCCTCAAACTGGATTTCAGTGCCGAATCGGGCAGCCTGTTTCTCGAAGTTTTCCATCAGGTCCGGTCCCATGATGCCCTCAGGGAATCCGGGGTAGTTCTCGACGTCGGTGGTGTTCATCAACTCGCCGCCGGCGGTAACGGATCCGGCAAGGAGCAGCGGCTTCAGGTTAGCGCGCGCCGTGTACACCGCGGCGGTGTAGCCCGCGGGGCCGGAGCCTACGATGATGACATCACGTACATCGGACGCGGTGTTTTCTGCGTTGCTCACTAAACGGTGAACCTCTTCCTTTGTCGATGCGCCCGCCTGGGTGGCCGGCCACATGGCACAACTACTACTACGTGCCGAATATTCCGATGATGAATCCGGGCATCCACAACAGGACGCCACCATTCAGGGTACCGTCCGGCTCTGGAGACCGGCTGGTTCCGGGGCCGGATGACGGGACGGTGCTAGTTGACCTTGATCTCCGCCAGGCGCAGGCCGAATCCGTAACGGGTCTTGGGCGCCGCAAGCTTGGGAAGGGTCTTGATGGACACGATTACGTACTCTGCCGTGACAGGTTCCTGCAAGGAAATGGTCAGGTCCGGGGACGTGAAGCTGTTGCTACCCACCTGCTTGGCTCCGTCCAGGGAAGGGCTGTCGTTGGTGAAGACACTGATGTTTCCACCGGATGCTCCCAGCTGGCTTAATGTCACGGAGGAAACCTCGGAGTTGTCTTTCAGCTTGACCACCAGCGGGACCTCACTGGCGAGTCCTCCCCAGTTGTCCGTGGCGAATTCCATGTCAGACCAGTAGCTGGCGCCGTTTCCGTCAAAGGTCTTGCCGAGGTCGACGTCATATGTTCCGGCGAAGTCGAAGTTGCCAATCCGCGTGACGCCTTCGATCGCCGGCGGACCGGCCGCGGCTGCAGTACTTGCGCTCGAGGACGGCTTTCCGGAGCCGGTGGCCGGGGTGCTAGTCGGCGAGGTGCCGCCGCCTGCGGCGGGCGGCGGGCTGCTCTTGAAGAGGCTGCCCAGGTTGGTCACGGCAAAAATCAGTCCTACTACCAGGGCGGCGGCCAGGAGGCCCCCAACGAGCCAGCGCATGGACCGGGGTTCACGGCGCGGCCCCTCGTCCTCTTCGTAGTAGTCCTCATCCTCTTCGGTGTTCCGGGCCGCGGCCGGGAAAGTGCGCGGGCTGCGGTCCCGCTCCGGCGGCAACTGGCCGGCGCCGGCGGCATTCGCGGGGACCTCCGCGTCGCCCTGCTGGGAGGTGTGGTCTTGCTCCGTCGCACCGGTCTGGCCGTAGTCGTCGTCGGACCACAGGGAAACTTTGGGCTTGCCGGCGGCTGCGGCCGGAGTGGCGTCAGCCGGCTGGCCGGCGCCGCCCTGGACGGGTTGGGGCGCAGTCACATGCGGGGTTGCCTGCTGGGGCGCGGTCTTCGGGGACTCCGGAGCGGCGGCGGCGCCCGCAGCCATACCGGCTGCGCCAGCGGCCGCAGCACCGGCGGCCGGGGACGACGACGGGCGTGACGGCGCCTGGGCGGGCCGCGCCGGCGGGGTAGCCTGCTGGGCAGCTTTCTGCCCGTAGTCGATGTACCCGGCGTCGACTTCCTCGTCGTCGTAGAGTCCGTCGTAAGTCTCGGGTTCCTTGGAGCGGGCCTGCCCGAAGATCTCGCTGCCCAGAGTGTCCGTGAAGAACGGCTCGACGTAGGGCGGGTTTGAGGAGACAACAAGATCCAGAAGGTCGGCCGCCGACGTGTGATTGGTGATGAGGTACGTCGTCAGATCGCTGACGCCCAGATCGAGGATCTGCACGTGGCCGGGACGCTCGCCTGTGGCCACCTCGCGGGCACTCCGGGCCACCTGGTCGGCGTTGTCCGGGCCGGCTACGAGGATGCTCACGGCACGGTTCAGAACCTGGTCGACACCGTCCAGCACCAGATCCTGGTCATGCGAAGTCAGTACGGTGGCAGTGACCTTATAGCGGCCACCTAGTACTGATCCGACATCGATCGGGTGGGACACGGGTTCCTCCTAGACTGTCCGGGAACTGCCGGCCTGACCACTGCATCAGTGACCGCAAGTCCTCCGATAAAAGCCGGATGACCCCTGGTCTGCAACTCCCCTACTTAGTCTTCGATCCTATCCGATCCCGTGTCCGCGCCGCGGAAGCACGGCCCGGTGACACTGTCCCGGGTTATTTTTTCTTCTTACGGCCGAATGGGAAATACGGATTGTGCCCGGCCGGGCCCTGGTAGGTCCGGCGGCCCGGCAACGGAACGTCGCCCTTCCCCAGGCCGCCCTCGGCTGAACTGGGCTGGTCCTCGGCCGGCAGGTAGCCGCCTTCCGGCCCGGCGGGCCAGCCGGAGCGTTCGTCGCGGTCCCGGATGTCGGGACCGGCACGGAAGGACGTCGCATCGAACTCCCCCGAAATCCTGGGAATCAGGCCCGTATCCACCGATATGGTGGCGCGTTCCGGCCTGGGCCGCGGCGTCCCGGCATCCTCGGCCGGCACAGCGTCGCCGTCGTCTTCGCCGGCGCCTGCAGCCTTGCCGCGGCGGAGGCGACCCAGCAACGGTTCCAGCAGGTCCCGCAGTTCGGTCACTCGGAAGAGCTTGAGCAGGAAGAAGTACACCGCCAGCATGACGGGCCCAACGACGACGATCGTCACCAGGGCCGCAATGGTGCTGCTCCACGCGAAGCCGTCCCGGTGGTAACTGCCCAGCAGCCACAGGGCCAGGGCACCCGCGAGGGCGGATCCCAGCGCCGCATAGCCCATCCTGATGTACGAGTTGGCGATCCGCGGACCATCCAAATGGCCCAGGAGCCGGCGCAGGAAGAGCGCGCTGACCACCACGGAAAGGATGTTGCCGCCGGTATAGAGGAGCGCGATGGCGAAGATGATCTGGTCGAACGGCAGGTACTGGATCAGGAAGGCAGCCACCACATTGACCAGGGCCAGCACCAGCTGGATCAGGAACGGCGTCCGCGCATCCTCATTGGCGTAGAATACCCGGGACATCATGAAGTTGGCGCTCATGAACGGCGTGCTGAGCGCAAGGATCGTCAGCGTCTGGGCCAGCATGACGCCGTCCTGGCGGTCCCCGCCGGAGAAGAACATGCCCAGCGGTCCGGCCAGCGCAAACAGCGCCAGCGCGCCGAAGACGGTGGCCACCGCCATGGTCCGCAGCCCGTGGGAGAGCGCGTTGCGCAGCGCGGCCCGGTCGCCGTCCTGGGACGCCCGGGTCATCCGGTTGAACAGCACCGTGGCGAGTGAAAGGGCGATGATCGAGTGCGGCAGCAGGTACAGCTGGCTGGCGACCTCTAGCACGGCGTTGCCCGGCAGGGTGTTGGCGGCAGGGTCCCCTGCCTGTTCCAGGCGGAGGCGTTCCGCGCCGGGGATGGTGGCGATGCGCATGACGTAGAGGAAGGCCAGCTGGCCGACGGCGGCCGTGGCCAGGGTCCAGACGCTCAGCCTGGCGGCCTGGCCCAGCCCCACCCCGCGCCAGCCGAAGCGCGGACGCAGGCCCAGCCGGAGCCTGAAGACCGGGACCAGCAGGATGGCGGTCTGGGCCACCACACCGATCGTGGAGAAGCCGGCCACGAGGAACGTCTGGGAGGAGCCCCAGTTGTCGATTGTGTGGGGGTTGGCAGCGTTGGTGCCCATGATCCCGATGAACATGCCAAGCCCGGCAATCGCCACGATGTTGTTCAGGATCGGCGCCCACATCGCGGGTCCGAACGCCCCGTTGGCATTGAGCACCTGGGTGAGCAGGGCATACAGGCCATAGAAGAAGATCTGCGGAAGGCACCAGAACGCGAAGGAAACCGCGAGGGCCTTTTGCTGCGGCGAATAGCCCTGGGTGGTCAATTCGATGACCCAGGGGGCCAGCAGGGTGACCAGCAGCGTGAGGGTGAGGAGCACCAGGACGGCCAGCGTCAGCAGCCTGCTGACATAGTCCGCTCCGCGGTCGGGGGCCTTGCTGGCCTTGATGATCTGGGGAACCAGGACGGCGTTGAAGACGCCGCCTGCCACGAGCAGGAAGATCAGGTTTGGCAGATTGTTCGCGTTGATGAAGGTGTCATTGACTGTGGAGCCGAGGCCGAGGGCGGCCGCCAGCATCCAGGTCTTGCCGAAGCCCAGGAAACGCGAGACGAGGGTTCCCGCGGCCATGATGGCGCTGGAACGGGCTTCTCCGGCATGGTCAGCCGGGGAATTGGCGGGTCCGGAGGGCGAGGGAGTGGATTTGGCAGATGACATCGTCTTCATCGTCTCACCCGGCCGCGGCTTTACGCGCTTTCAGGGGCCGGTCCCGGCCGCCTCGGCGCCCTCAGCGCTGTTCCGGGAGGACTTCCTTGGCAAGATCCGCGATGCGGCGCTCATTCGGAAAGGAGAGCTTGCGTGCCAGTTCGTGGATGGGAATCCAGGCCACGTCCACGGCTTCCTTGTCGGGATCGTTCTCGATGGTGAGTTCCCCGCCCGTGGCCTGCAGGAGGTAGTGGTGGACGGTCTTGTGGACGCGGTGCCCGCTGACGGTAAACCAGTAATCGATGCTTCCCAGCGGGGCGAGGATCTTGCCTTCGATCCCGGTCTCCTCCGCGATTTCCCGCACGGCGGCTTCCTCGTTGCTTTCCTGGCCTTCCGGGTGGCCCTTGGGCAGGCACCATTCCAGCCGGCCGCCGCGGTTGAGGCGAGCGATGATCGCAACCCTCAGTTCGGCGTCGGACGTGTCCACAACGACGCCACCGGCGGAGATCTCCTCCACGGTCGGCAGCGAGGCCTGTCCCGAGTGCTGGACGGGCGCCACATTGGCACCGATTGCCGATGGCAACGGTGGGTTTGTCCTCCTGCCGGGAGCGCTGGGTACGGGATGGGCCATGAAGTCCACTCTAACGACTCTTCCCCGCTGTTGATGACCTCAACATGACAGGAAAGTGGACGGCCGGGAAAGTGGATTGCCGCCGCTGCCCGGGTGGTCGCGCCCCCGCGCGGGACTTCGGGACGGGTCATTGTGCCGGGGGCGCGGTTTTCTGAAGGGTCCGAGAAACTATGCTTAAGAAACTATGGCGCACGCACATCACAAGACCGACCCGCACACTGTCGATTTCCAGGTGGACCCGGTGGTCCTGGAACTCGGGCAGCGGTTCGTCGACGCCGGCCACGAGCTCTCCCTGGTGGGCGGACCCGTGCGTGACCTCTTCCTGGGCCGGGTATCCCCCGATCTGGACTTCACCACGGACGCCACCCCGGACCAGACGGTCGCACTGATCAAGAAGTGGGCAGATAACTACTGGGAGATCGGCCGGGCCTTCGGCACCATCGGGATGCGCAAGGCCGGTCACCAGATCGAAATCACCACCTACCGCGCCGAAGCCTACGATCCCGACTCCCGCAAGCCGGTGGTGGCCTTCGGAAATTCCTTGACCGATGATCTGCTGCGCCGGGACTTCACCATCAACGCCATGGCCCTCCGCCTGCCGGACCTGGAGCTGGTGGACCCGTTTGGCGGCGTCCGCGACCTGCATGCCTCCGTCCTTGCCACCCCGGGAACCCCGGAGACGTCCTTCTCCGATGACCCGCTCCGGATGATGCGGGCCGCCCGCTTCGCAGCCCAGCTGGGCGTGGCGGTCCACGAGGACGTCCGCGCCGCCATGACCCGGATGGCCGAACGGATCACCATGATCTCCGCCGAACGGGTACGGGAGGAGCTGGTCAAGCTCATCTGCGGCGCACATCCCCGGGCCGGCGTGGATCTGCTCGTGGACACCGGGCTGGCCGAATTTGTACTGCCGGAGGTCTCCGCCCTCCGGCTGGAATCCGATGAGCACCACCGCCACAAGGATGTCTACCAGCATTCGCTGCAGGTCCTGGAGCAGGCCGCGGCGCAGGAAACGGACGCCGGCGGCGCCGTACCCGGCCCGGATTTTGTGCTGCGGTTTGCGGCCCTGATGCACGACGTCGGCAAGCCGGCGACGCGACGCTTCGAACCCGGCGGCGCGGTGAGCTTCCGGCACCACGACATGGTGGGCTCGAAGCTGACGTCAAAACGCATGAAGGCGCTCCGCTTCGACAACGACACGACCAAGGCGGTGGCCCGCCTTGTCGAGCTGCACATGCGGTTCTACGGCTACGGGGAGGCCGGCTGGAGCGACTCTGCCGTCCGCCGTTACGTCACCGACGCGGGACCCCTGCTGGAGCGGCTGCACCGGCTCACCCGCTCCGACGTGACCACCCGCAACCAGCGCAAGGCGGAGCGGCTGTCCTTCGCCTACGACGACCTGGAAGCCCGGATCGCGGCGCTGCGGGAGCAGGAATCCCTCGAGGCCGTCCGTCCCGATCTGGACGGCGGTCAGATCATGGCGCTGCTGGGACTCAAACCCGGCCCCGTAGTGGGCCGGGCGTACAAGTTCCTGCTCGAGGAACGGATGGACCACGGCCCCCTGGACCCAGGCGTGGCCGAGGCCAAACTCCGCGAGTGGTGGGCCGGGCAGCCGGAGTCCACCCAAGGCGATGCCGGCACCGGTCCCGGCGTCGAACCGTCCACTACTGAGGAGTCCTAAGTGATTGCACCGTCGAACGGCCCGCGCCCGCAGTTGTGGATCCTGAGGCACGGTGAAACCGAGTGGTCCAAGAGCGGGCAATACACCGGCCTCACCGACCTTCCCCTCACGGTGGAAGGCGAACAGCAGGCGGTCGAGGCGCGTAAGGTGCTGGACCCCGTCGACTTCGACCTGGTGCTGACCTCCCCCCTGCGCCGGGCACGCCGGACGGCGGAGCTGGCCGGCTTCCCGAACGCCGAACAGGAACCGCTGGCGGTGGAGTGGGATTACGGCGATTACGAGGGCATCAGTTCGGATCTCATCCGCAAGGACAACCCGGCGTACCTGATCTGGACGGACGGCGTGCCGAACGGTGAATCGCTTGACGACGTCGCTGCCCGCGCGGACAAGATTGTGGCCCGCGTGCTCGAATCCGGCCTGGACAACGTGCTGATTGTGGCCCACGGCCACTTCTCCCGGATCCTGACGGCCCGATGGCTGGGACTGGATGCCCACGAAGGGCGGCATTTCGTGCTGGGGACGGCGAAAGTCTGCACCCTGGGCTGGGACAAGAAGACTCCCGCCGTCGTCCGCTGGGGCCTATAAACACGGTTTAGAAAAGAAGTTCAGGAAAGTTTATGAATTCGGTAGTCAACTGCTGCATTCATAGTGTATTTTTATTTTGACCCCAGGGCGATTTGCCTTCGGTCACGGCGCGCGTCGCCCGGCCAGTCAGCCGGAGCCACGGCAGGACAGAAAAGGAGGTTGGGAAAATGAATACTTTGACTAGCGGATGGATGTCTATTGGCACCGCCACCCCGGCCTCTGTCGCTGATCCGCGCCCAAATTTCGGCCTGACTGTCTCCTGACCCCTCCGCCCCCGGCCTAGTGTCTTTGACCTAGGGCCCGGAGCCGAGACGATACCGGACCTCCGTTCCACGGAGGTCGCTGACAGCTGGCCGAGCAGGCGGAACCACGCGGTTGCGCAGCCTCCCCATAGTTCGGAACCCAGCTTCTTGTTGGGGCTGCGGCGCTCTCGCGTCAAGGGGCCTTTCTTCGCTTTTGCGAATCCACTGAATTGCTTCGGGCATTTCCATGCCCAATGAGGCCTTTTCTTCCTCAATTTACAGAGGCCTTAATTGGCGTGCCCAATTCCCTTTCCATTTCCACAAAATCCACGAAAGGTCCACCGTGACTATTGCCGGCACCACCCCAGCCCGTCCCCACGGCGCGAAACCCCAGACCACCAACCAGCGCAGCATCAGGCACCGACGGGAGGTGACCACCATGATGCAGAAGCTCCAGGGACTCCTGTCCTTCAGCCGGAAGCCGGCCCCGCGGCAGACGACGCTGTTCAACGGCCCACTCCTTGACCAGAAGCGCGAGGACGTATTCGTCGCTTTGCACCGGATGGGCAACCTCCGCTGACACCAGGTACTTCCGGTCCGCCGCCCGCCAGGGACGCCGGACCACGATCACGAAGGACCAGGCCAGTCGACGGAGGACCTGATGTGTGACATCGGAACTGATCCCCAGGGAGCCCACGCGGCGACGCGTGGGCTCCCCCCATTTAGCCGCAAGACTTTTAGCCGCAGGAGTGACGGCGATGGGCCGCGTGGACCCCCGGTACACCGTGGCAAGGAGGCTCGGCGTGATCAGGGTGCGGCCCCGGTAAGCTCGGAGGCATGCAGGAGACAAAGCCGCCGGAACACCGCAAGCGGGTCCGACTGGTGATCCCGAGTCGCAGCGACCTGTTGCTGAGAAACTTCACGGAGCTCATCGGCGGTCCCATGGGCCACCGGGCGGCCCCGGGAGTGGTCCCGCCGGGATTCTTCACCGTGGAACGCGTCCTGATCATGCTCACCGTGCTGGCAGCCCTGCTGGGGATCCTCCTCAAGTCCTACTGCCGGGGCAACGGCTGGGAAACGCCGGGGCAGTTCTACTCCACCTGCTACTCGGATTTCCCCGAACTCTTCAGGAACCGCGGCCTCGGCAACGGCGCCTTCCCGTTCCTGACCAAGGAAACGTTCTTCGAATACCCCGTGCTGATGGGACTCGTCGCCGGCGCGACGGCGCTCCTGGTCCCCGGCGAGGGCATCACCAGCGACCGCGTCCTGGCCTACTTCGATGTCAACGCCGCCCTGATCGTGGTCGCCTGGATGGTCACGGTGCTGGCCACGGCCCGGATGACCCGGCGCCGGCCCTGGGACGCGGCCATGGTGGCAGTCGCCCCGGGCATCATCCTGGCGGGCACCATCAACTGGGACATGTGGGCCGTTGCGCTGCTGGCCCTCGGCATGTACTTCTTCTCCCGCAACAAGCTGGTGCTCGCGGGAATCTTCATCGGCCTGGGCACCGCAACCAAGCTCTACCCCATGCTGATCCTCGGCGCCATCCTGCTGCTTGCCCTCCGCACGGGACGCTTCCGTGCCCTGTTGGTCACCGCCGTGTCCGCCGCGGCAGCGTGGCTGGCCGTCAACCTGCCGGTCGCGGCCCTCAACCCGGAAGGCTGGAAGTACTTCTACCAGTTCACCCAGGAGCGGCCGGCCGGCTACAGCTCGCCCTGGTTTGCCTACAACCTCGTGGCCGGCAGGCTGGGCTGGCTTCCGCTGGAGGCCGAAGCCATCAACACTTTGGCCCTGAACCTCTTTGTCCTGGCCTGCGTCCTGATCGGCATACTGGCCATGGCCGCACCCCGGCGGCCCCGCCTGGCGCAGCTGGCATTCCTCATCGTGGCGGCATTCATCCTGACCAACAAGGTGTACTCCCCGCAGTTCGTCCTGTGGCTCATTCCGCTGCTGGCCCTCGCCCGCCCGCGGTGGCGGGACTTCCTGATCTGGCAGACAATCGAGGGCCTGCACTGGGCCGCCATCTGGATGTATCTTGGGCAGGTGACGAGCGGCGGAGTGTCCCAGCACAACATCGACATGCCGTACTACGTCCTGGCCGTGGTGTTCCATATGCTCGCTACCGCGTACCTGATGGCACGGGTGGCCTGGGACATCTTGGACCCCGGCTATGACATCATCCGGCGCCACGACATGGACGACCCGCACGGCGGGCCCTTCGACCATGCTCCGGACTGGCTGCGGCTCGACCCGCTCCGGCCCTTGGCATCCGTGCTGCCCTGGCGGAAAGCCGCAGCGGATGCCTGACGTCGCCGTCGTCGGCTCGGGCCCCAACGGACTCGCCGCTGCCGTCACCCTGGCCCGGGCCGGACTCAAGGTGCACGTCTACGAGGCGGCCGTTAGCGCGGGCGGCGGCCTGCGCACGGCGGAACTGATGGAACCGGGACACTTTCACGACGTCTGTTCCGCGGTGCACCCGATGGTGCTGGCCTCCCCCTTCTTCCGGCAGTTCGGGCTGGCCCGGCGGGTCCGTCTGGAGGTACCGGAGATTTCGTACGGAACCCCGCTCGACGGCGGCCGCGCGGCCCTGGCCTACCGCTCGCTTGACCGGACCGCGGCCGGGCTGGGACGGGACGGCGACGCCTTCCGCAGGCTCATGGCCCCACTCGTGGACCGTGTGGAGGGCATCGCGGACCTCACCCTGAACCAGTTGCTGCGGGTGCCGCGCGACCCCGTCGCGGCCGGGCTGTTCGGACTCCGCACCCTGGAACAGGGTTCCCCGCTGTGGGGGGCAAGGTTCCGCGAAGACCTCGCGCCCGCACTGCTGACCGGTGTTGCGGCCCATGCCGTCTCGCCGCTGCCCGCGCTTGCCGCGGCGGGCGCCGGGCTCATGCTGGGGGCGCTGGCGCATGCCGACGGCTGGCCGGTACCGATCGGCGGATCCGCGGCCATCGCCGACGCCATGGTGGCCGACCTCGAGGCCCACGGCGGAGTGGTGGAAACGGAGGCCCGGATCGGCTCCCTGGCGGACCTCCCGCCCGTCCGTGCCACACTGCTGGACATCGCCCCGGCCGGCCTGCTCCGGCTGGCGGAGGGGCGACTCCCCGGCAAGTACCGGAGCGCGCTCGAGGCATTCCGCTTCGGGAACGGTGCCTGCAAGGTCGACTTCATCCTTTCCGGACCGGTGCCTTGGGCCGCTCCCGGGCTCGCGGACGCCGGCACCGTGCACGTTGGCGGCACGCGGGCCGAAATGGCCGAGGCGGAAAACCTCGTGGCAGCGGGTCGACATCCCGAGCGGCCCTACGTGCTGGTCTCCCAGCCGTCCCGCTTCGATGCCGGACGCGCCCCGGCCGGCGGGCACATCCTGTGGAGCTACTGCCACGTCCCTGCCGGCTCCACGGTGGACATGGGTGAGGCCGTCATGGCCCAGCTGGAGCGCTTTGCCCCCGGATTCCGGGACCTCGTGGTCCGCTACCGGGTGACGACAGCCGCCGGTTTGGCCGAGTACAACGAAAACTACGTCGGCGGCGACTTCGGTGCCGGCCTGATGGATCTCCGGGGACTGCTCCGGCGTCCCGTCGCCGGCCCCGTGCCGTGGCGGACCCCGCTCCGCGGTGTGTACCTCTGCTCCTCCTCCACACCCCCGGGCCCCGGCGTCACCGGCATGCCCGGATTCCACGCCGCAAGATATGCCTTGAAGGACATATTCGGCCTGCCCGTGCCGCCCCTCGGGACTTAGGGCTGCGGAGCCTGACCTGAGGCCAGCGCCGGGCTGACAGGCTGCGCGGCGGAGAGCCTGCCATCGAGCATGCCGGCGACCATGTCCGTCAGCGGGACGAAGCCGGTGTCGTGGGTGACCATCACCGTCCCCACCGAAAATTCGTCCGTGACCCGGCGCAGCAGCCGCACGATTGCCTCGCTCCGTTCCTGGTCCAGGGCTGCCGTCGGTTCGTCCACCAGCAGCACGGCCGGGTCCCCCATCAGGGCCCGGGCGATATTGACCCGCTGCCTCTGCCCGCCGGAAAGCTGGTGGGGCCGTTTGCCGGCCGCCGGGGCCAGTCCGACGAGGTCCAGCAGTGCGGCGGCGCGGCGGGCAGCCTCCCGCGCCGGCTTGCCACGCAGGTGCTCCCCGATTACCAGCTGCTCCAGGGCTGTCAGGGAAGGCAGCAGGTTGGGCTGCTGGAAGATGATGCCGATCTTGTCCCGGCGCAGGGTTGTGCGGCCGTTCTCGGAGAGTCCGCCGGCGTCGATCCCGTCGACCAGCACGAGGCCCGCCGTGGGCCTGACGAGCGTGGCGGCGACGGCCAGAAGGGAGGACTTTCCCGATCCGGAGGGGCCCACAAGGGTCAGGAATTCCCCGGAGCCGACTTTGAGGTTCACGTCGTCGAGGGCCTTGAGGGTGCCGCCGCCGTCGGGGTACTCGAGCGTGACGTTGACGAGGTTTAGAGCGGTGTTCACAATGTATGCCTTTCAGGGAATGTTTAGTTCGGGTGCCGGAAGTCAGTTGCCGCCGAGGGCCAGGAGCGGATCGACCCTGGTGATGCTGCGGACAGCCAGCGCGGCCCCGGCCAGCCCGAGCACCACGATTCCCGCAACCGGCAGGAGGGTGGTCTGCGGGGTCAGCAGGAACGGGGCAACCCTGGCCGCGAGGAACCCGCCGGCAATACCGGCCGCACCGCCGGCCGCGGCCCCGGCGAGCAGCACGATGGAGGCCTGCACCATGGCGTCCTTGAGGACGTAGCGGGAGGATCCGCCGAGCGCCTTGAGGACCGCGACGTCCCGGGTGCGCTGGACGGTCCACACCGTCAGGAAGGCCACGATGACCAGGGCAGAGATCCCGTACAGGAAGGCCTGCATGAGCAGCAGGGAGCCGTTCTCGCTTTTGTAGGAGCCTAGGGCCTGGAAGGAACCGTCGCGGCTGGCGCTGACCGTCCCGGCGGCCTGGTTGGCGGCGTCGACGTCGGGCTCCTGTCCGCCGCCGGAGGTCACGGCGATGACAGTCGCGGCGGCCTCGTTGCCGGTGATGTGGGCCAGCTTCCTCCAGTCGGCGAGGGTGGTCCAGACGACGCCGGTATGGGAGTACCACTGGTCCGGAACGACGGCGGACACTGTCAATTCGGTGCCGCCCACGGCGGCGCGGCTTCCCACCTGCAGGTCAAGCTCCTGGGCGAGGCTGGTGCCGATCACGACCGTTCCCTCGGCAGCCGGGGCGGGCGACAGGGCTGTCCCGGCGGAACCCTCGGGGGGCTCCGTCCCGAAGACTGCCACGCTGGCCGTCCCGGAGGCAGTGCCGGAGGGGCCAACCGCCTGGAAACGGCTCTGGCTGATGCCCAGCAGTTCGGCGTGCGCAATGCCGTCCCGGGCGGCCCACTCCGACAATTGTCCGCGGGTGACCTCTGACTCGGTGAACGACGCCTTGGCGTTCTCGCCGGCGGGCGCCCCGAAGACGATCTGGTCCGCGGGCAGGGCGGCGAGGGCCGACGTCGACTGGTTGCCGAGCCCGGCGGTGAGCCCGGAGAGCAGCACCAGCAGCAGGGTGATGAGCGCGACGACTCCGCCCATCAGGGCGAAGCGGCCTTTGGCGAAGCGGAGATCGCGGAGAGCGAGGTACATGGAGTCCCTTTCAACGGGTTGTGGCCTTGATTCAAGCCTCCCGCCGCGGCGCCGAGCCGGCATCGCCTGCGTGGCTGAGCCTGCCGGGCGGCGTGGTTGACCCGGGGGTCAACCAAATGGTTGATAGTGGCGCGGCGGCAGGGATTTCGGCCGGCACCGGCCTGGCCCGGCACTACGCTGAAAGCATGGATGGCAAGGCTCACGGCACACCGGCAGGGACCGCCGCGGCAGGCACAACGGGTGCTGCCGTGATTCTGCGCGTCCTCCGGGTGTGCCTTCACAGCGGATTCGCCGTGCTGCTGCTCGTCGCCGTTGTGCGGCTGCTCGGAGCAGGGCCCGGGTCCGGGGACGTGGACTGGCCGGCCCTGGGCCTGGCGCCGGTTCTCGCCGCCGTCTACGTCCTGGGTACCGTCCTGGAAAAACACCACTCCGCGGATCCGTCCCGGTTCGATCCGCGGCCCTATTCAGCCTGGTGGCTGGGCGCTGTGTGCCTGCTCTGGCTGCTGCTGATCTGGGCCAGCGCCGACTTCGTGTGGCTGGCCTTCCCGCTCTTCTTCCTGCAGCTGCATGTGCTGCCGCTGCGGCTGGCGCTGCCGGCGATCGCCCTGAGCACCCTGCTGGTCATCGTGGCGCTGTGGTTCCACAACGCCGGAGCGGATGGCGGCGCCCTGCAGCTTCCGATGGTGCTGGGGCCGGCCTTCGGGGCCGCCTTTGCCGTGGTCACCGGCCTGGCCTACCGGGCGCTCTATCTAGAGGCCGAAAACCAGCGGCTCGCCGCCGAGGAACTGCGCCGCACCCGCGCCGAACTGGCCCGCAGCCAGCACGACGCCGGCGCGCTGGCCGAGCGGGCACGGCTGGCCCGCGAAATCCACGACACGCTTGCCCAGGGCTTCTCCAGCATCGTGCTGATGGGCCGCTCCGCGGAAAAGGCCCTTGACGACGCGGATACGGCCCGGGCCAGGGACCGGCTCCGGACAGTCCAGGAGACGGCCTCGGCCAACCTGGCCGAGGCCCGGAACTTTGTCCGCGGCCTGCAGCCCCCCGCCCTGGCCGAGAGCTCAGCGGAGAACTCAGCTGAGAACCCTGAGGAGAACCCGCCCGAGGACCCCCTGGTGAACAGCCTGCGCCGACTCTGCGAAAAGACCGAAACCGAGGCAGCCGCCCGCGGCGCCCGCCTCCGCTGCCGCTTCGACCTGGAGGGAGCCCCGGTGGAACTGCCCAACCCCTACCGGACCACCCTGCTGCGGGCGGCACAGGCAAGCCTCGCGAACGTGTGGGTGCACGCCCGGGCGGGCACCGCCGTCGTGACCCTGTCCTTCCTGGGCAGCGAAGTCGCGATGGACATTTACGACGACGGCGCGGGCTTCGAACCCTCGGCGGTCACAGACCCCGCCGGACGCCCCGACGGCTCGGGCTACGGGCTGAAGTCCCTCCAGGAACGGGTGGCCGCGCTGGCCGGCAGCCTCGACATCGAGTCCGCGCCCGGCGAGGGAACGGTGGTGGCCATCCGGCTCCCGCTCGGGGACTCCCCGGCAAGGAATGAACCGTGACCGATGTCCGCGTGCTGCTGGTCGATGACCACCCGGTGGTGCGGGCCGGGCTGAGGGCCATGCTGAGCGAATTTGAGGGCATCACCGTCGTCGCCGAGGCGGCCGACGGCGGCGCGGCCCTGGCCGAGCTGTCCCGGCTCCATACCCTCGGCGAGCCGGTCGACGTCGTGCTCATGGATCTGCAGATGGGCACCGGCATGGACGGTGTCACCGCGACCGGCAGAATCAAGGCCGGCGGGGCCGGAGAGCCCGCCCCGCCGGTGCTCATCCTCACCACCTACGATTCCGATGCCGATATCCTCGCCGCGGTGGAAGCCGGAGCCAGCGGCTACATGCTCAAGGACGCGCCGCCGGAACAGATCCGCCAGGCTGTCTTCTCCGCAGCGGCGGGCCAGACGGCGCTGGCACCCGAGGTGGCCGCCCGGCTGATGGGCCGGATCCGCAATCCCGGACCCGCCCTCTCCGCCCGCGAGATCCAGTTGCTGGAACTGCTCGCCACCGGTCTGGGCAACCGGGCCATCGCCAAGCAGCTGTTCATTTCCGAGGCAACGGTCAAGACCCATCTGGTGCACATCTACGGCAAACTCGGGGTGGACAACCGCACCGCCGCGATTTCCGTGGCCGCGCAGCGCAGGATCATCCGGCGCTTCTGAGCGGCAACCGGGTCATGCGCCGCTGCGCTTCGTCCCGGTGGCCTGGACCGGTGCACATCGTGTCGGCCGCGGGCCCGTGTGACTCGGGCAATGTCGGCGGCTCGGGGCATAATGGCGCGGTGGGGAACTCTTCGAAACTTTCACTTGTCCTTGTTGGTCTAATTCTCGGCGCCGCCCTGGTGGGCTGCGACGACGGCCGCGCCGGCGCGCAGGATGCCGCGAAACAGCTCGCGTCCGCCGTTGCGGCGCTCGACGTCGGCTCGGTCGCCTTCGACGGGAAGGACTCCGGCGCCGCGAACGAGCAGCTCCAGGAGGTGTTCAAGGCACTGGCACCGGACAAGCCTTCGGTGGAGGCGGGCGAGCTGACGCTGGACTCGGGGACGGCCACGGTGCCGCTGAACTACCGCTGGACCGTCGGCCCGGAAGAGTGGAAGTACACCGTGTACGCCCAGTTCAAGAAGTCGGGCGACAAGTGGCTGACCGTCTGGAACCCTGCGATGCTGGTGCCCGAACTGGCCGAAGGGGAAGTGCTCAGCATGGCGGCCGAATCACCGCAGCGCGCTGCCATCCTGGGCGCCGGCGACGTCCCCCTGGTGACTTACCGGCCGGTGGTGAACGTCGGCATCGACAAGCCCCTGCTGGGCACGGGAGACGCAGCGGAGGCGGCCACCAGGATGGCCGAGCTCGTGGGCGTCGACCCGGCCGCCTATGCGCAGCAGGTGGAGGCATCCGGACCCCGAGCGTTCGTTGCCGCCATCACCCTGCGCGCGGACGGCCGCACCATCACCGACGAACAGATTGCCGCGATTCCCGGTGGCCGGGCCGTCGCGGACTCGCTCCCGCTGGCACCCACCCGCACCTTTGCGCGTGCCCTGCTGGGCACGGCGGCCGCTGCCAGCGCGGAGCAGATCGAAAAGTCCGATGGAACGCTGAAACCTGGTGACACCACCGGTACAGGCGGCCTCCAGCAGCAGTACGATGCCCAGTTGCGGGGCACCGATTCGACCGTGATCCGCGCCCAGAAGGCAGGGCTCACCGCCGAAGAACTCAAGGCGGCGTCCCCCGACTCGCGCCGGATCCTGTTCCAGGTCCAGGGGAAACCGGGAACGCCCCTGCAGACCACCCTGGATGTGAACCTCCAACAGCTGGCCGAGGATGTCCTGGCCAAGGTGGGGCCGGCATCGGCGATCGTCGCACTCCGACCGTCCACCGGCGCCGTCCTCGCGGCCGCGTCCGGTCCCGGCAGCAACGGATACGACACGGCCATGCTGGGACAGTACGCCCCTGGCTCGATCTTCAAGATCGTGGACTCGCTGGCCATGATCCGCAACGACATGACCCCGGAATCCATGGTCAATTGCCCCGAGACGCTCACCGTGGACGGCCGGACATTTAAGAACGCCGAAGGCTACCCGGCGTCCTCGCTGGGTTCGGTGAGCCTCCGGGACGCCTTCGCGCACTCCTGCAACACGGCCTTCATCAGCGCCCGGGACGCCGTCAGCCAGGCGCAGCTCGAAAGTGCCGCCACGTCGCTGGGCGTCGCCGTCGAAGCTCCCGCCCTGGGCGCCGCCGCGTTCCTCGGTTCTGTCCCCGGCGAGGCCGCGGGCACCGAACATGCGGCCTCGATGATCGGCCAGGGCAAGGTGCTGTTGTCCCCGCTGTCGGCGGCAGTCATGGCCGGCTCGGTCGCCAAGGGCGCCCCCGTGTCCCCGCAGCTGGTGTTGAACCCGAACGCCGGCGGTGCGGACCCGGCAGCCACGCCGTCGCCGACGGCGGCCGGGACCACACCGACTGTGTCGGCCGAGCCGCCCGCGAAGTCCTCCGGAGCACCGGTCACCGCAGCGGAAGCGGGAGCGCTCGGGAACATGATGCGCGCCGTCGTGACCTCAGGCCATGCCGGCTTCCTCGCCGCGGTGCCCGGCGCCCCGGTCGGCGCCAAGACCGGTACCGCCGAATTCGGCAAGGACGACCCGCCCAAGACCCATGCATGGATCGTGGCGGTGCACGGCGACCTCGCCGTTGCCGTGTTCGTCGAGGACGGCGGGCTCGGCGCCACCACCTCCGGTCCGCTGCTGAAGGAGTTCCTCACCGCCGCGGGCTGACGCTCCTGCCGCAGGCTGATGACGGCGGTTCCCGAGACAAAAGGACGCTCCCTCTCACCAGAGAGGGAGCGTCCGTCTATTTCGTGGGACGGGCGGGCCTGCTCAGGCCGCGAATCCGTCGGCGATGGTGAGTACTTCGTCCAGGATGCCGAGCCCGGCCCGGGCATCTTCCACGCTGGTGTTGCAGGGCGGGACCACATGGATGCGGTTGAAGTTGGCGAAGGGCAGGAGGCCGCGCGACTTGCAGGCTGCCACCAGCTGGTTCATCTCCGGACTGGAGCTGCCATAGGGAGCCAGGGGTTCGCGCGTTGCGCGGTCCTTGACCAGCTCGATGGCCCAGAACACGCCCGTGCCGCGCACTTCACCGACCGAGACGTGGTTTTCGGCGAAGCCGGCGAGGGCCGGACCGATCACGTCCGCGCCGAGGAACGCCGCGTGTTCCACGATCTTCTCGTCCGCCATGGCGTTGATCGTGGCAACGGCTGCCGCGGTCGCGAGCGGGTGGCCGGAGTAGGTCAGTCCGCCCGGGTAGACCCGCTGTCCGAATGTTGCCGCGATCTCGGGGCTGATGGCCACGCCCCCGAGCGGGACGTATCCGGAGTTCACGCCCTTGGCGAAGGTCAGCAGGTCCGGGACGACGTCGAAGTGCTCGACGGCGAACCACTTGCCGGTCCTGCCGAAGCCGGCCATCACCTCGTCGGCGATGAGGACGATGCCGTGCCGCGTGCATAGTTCCCGCACGCCCTGCAGATACCCCGGCGGCGGCATGTAGATGCCGGCGGTCCCGGGAATGGATTCCAGGATCAGTGCCGCAATGGTGGACGGGCCCTCGAAGCTGACCATCTGCTCCAGGTGCTCGAGCGCCCGCTGGCTTTCCTCTTCCTGCGTCGTGGAGTGGAAAGCCGTGCGGTACAGGTACGGCGGGAAAAAGTGGACCGTGCCGCTGCTGCCGTTGTCGCTGGCCCAGCGGCGCGGGTCGCCCGTGAGGTTGACGGCGAGCTGCGTCCCGCCATGGTACGAGCGGTAGGCCGAGAGGACCTTGTGCCGGCCGGTGTGCAGCCGCGCCATCCGGACGGCGTGCTCATTGGCGTCGGCGCCCCCGTTGGTGAAGAAAATCTTGTCCAGTTCGCCGGGCGTCCGTTCGGCAATCAGGCGCGCTGCCTCCGAGCGGGCGTCGTTGACGTAGCTCGGCGCGATGGTGCACAGCTTGGTGGCCTGGGCCGCGATTGCGGAGACGACGGCGGGGTGCTGGTGGCCGATGTTGGTGTTGACCAGCTGGGACGAGAAGTCCAGATACTTGTTCCCCTCACCGTCCCAGACGTGCGATCCGGCGGCCGCGGTGATCACCATGGGGTCCAGGAGGTCCTGGGCGGACCAGGAGTGGAAGACGTGCTTTCGGTCCAGTTCGTAGGCGCGCCGGGCGCCGTCGGCGGCCTCCTGCCGCTGCGGGAGGGTTTCGTTTTCAAGGGTCGAGGTCATGTCAGCTTCCTTTCGGATCCGGGGGGCTCAGGCGTTCTGCGGGAAGCCGAGGTTGATGCCGCCGTGGCTGGGGTCCAGCCAGCGGGAGGTGACCGCCTTGCCGCGGGTGAAGAAGCCGACTCCCTCGGTGCCGTGGGCGTGGGTGTCCCCGAACAGTGAGTTCTTCCAGCCGCCGAAGGAGTAGTAGGCCATGGGGACCGGGACGGGGACGTTGATGCCCACCATGCCCACCTCCACTTCGTTCTCGAAGCGCCGCGCCGCGCCGCCGTCGTTGGTGAAGATGGCGGTGCCGTTCCCGTACGGGTTGTCGTTGATCAGCTTGAGCGCCTCGTCGTAGCTGTCCACGCGGAGCACGGACAGGACCGGGCCGAAGATCTCATCCTGATAAATGGACATGTCCGGTGTCACCTTGTCGAACAGCGTGGGTCCGACGAAGAAGCCGTCACCTTCCGCGTCGGCCGCGATCCCTCGCCCGTCCACCACCAGGGTGGCACCGGCAGCCTCGCCGGCGTCGATGTAGCCGGCAACCTTGTCCCGGTGCTGGGCCGTCACCAGCGGGCCCATGTCGCAGCCGCGCAGCCCGTCGCCGGTGCGCAGGGAAGCCGCGCGCCGGGCGATCTTGTCCACCAGTTCATCAGCGATCTCGCCCACCGCGAGCAGGGCCGAGATGGCCATGCAGCGTTCGCCCGCCGACCCGAATCCGGCATTGATGGCGGCGTCGGCGGCGAGGTCAAGGTCGGCGTCGGGCAGCACGATCATGTGGTTCTTGGCTCCGCCAAGGGCCTGGACGCGTTTCCCGTTGGCCGTCGCGGTCTGATAGACGTACTTGGCGATCGGGGTGGAGCCGACGAAGGAGACAGCCTTGATGTCGGGGTGCGTGAGCAGGGCGTCGACGGCCACCTTGTCGCCGTGCAGGACGTTGAAGACGCCGTCCGGCAGGCCGGCTTCCTTCCAGAGCTCGGCCATCCAGTTCACCGCCGTGGGGTCCTTTTCGCTGGGCTTGATGACGACGGTGTTGCCGGCGGCGATGGCGAGCGGGAAGAACCACATCGGTACCATGGCCGGGAAGTTGAACGGGCTGATGACTGCGACCGGGCCCAGGGCCTGGCGGATGGAGTGGACGTCCACGTTGGTGGACGCGTTCTCGGTGTAGCTGCCCTTGAGCAGATGGGGGATGCCGCAGGCGAACTCGACAACTTCCTGGCCCCGGCTGACCTCGCCGAGGGCATCGTCCAGGACTTTTCCGTGCTCGGAGGTGATGATGGCGGCGAGTTCGCCCTTGCGGGAGTTGAGCAGTTCACGGAAGGCGAAGAGGATCTGGGTGCGGCGGGCAATCGAGGTGTCCCGCCAGGCGGGGAACGCGGCCTTGGCGGCGGCAATGGCGGTGTGGCTTTCGTCCTGGCTCGCCAGCGAAACCTGGCCGGTGACCTTGCCCGTGGCCGGATTGGTCACCGCGGCCGTGCGCGGGCCGGCCGGGACGTAGCTGCCGTCGATCCAATGCTCGATGATGTTCAAGGTTTCTCCTCATGCGGTCTTCGGGGGCGTTGAGTCCAGTGTCCCTGCCGGGAGACGGCACCATAAGTGCCGGTGTGTAAGGATAATTGCCCATTGGTTTACACTGTGTAAATGTTGCCCACCGTCGGCTCGATCCTTGACCTTCCCGTCCTCCGCGTGGCCGGTCCGGTCCTGCTCGGCGGCGCCGGGGCCCTCGAGAACCCCGTGCGTTGGGTCCACGTGAGCGAACTGCTCGACATTTCCGGGCTGCTGTCGGGCGGGGAGCTGGTGCTGACCACCGGACTGGAGCTGGAAAAGGAACCCGGGCTGACGGCGTCGTTCATCAGGTCCCTGGAGGAGGCGTCAGCGTCCGGCCTGATTGTTGAACTCATCGGCGACAGGAAGCGCAGTATGGATGCGCTCCGCGCGGCCGCGCCGGCCACGGGCATGCCCGTGATCGTGGTGCAACGCCGGGTGCGGTTCGTGCAGGTCACCGAAATTGTGCACCGGATCATCGTCGCCGAACAGCTGGAGCGGGTGGAACGCGCCCGCGACGTCCACGAGGCCTTCACGGTGCTGAGCCTGGAAAGCGCAGGGACCGGGCAGGTGGTGGAGCAGGCAGCCGCAATGATCGGAGCCCCGGTGGTCCTGGAGGATCTCTCGCACCTCGTCCTCGCGTACTCGGCCCGGCAGCTCCGGACCACCGACCTGCTGGAGGACTGGGAACGGCGGTCGCGGACCACGCCGGCGCCGCCCGGGACGGGCCGCACCGGGCCCGAGGCCTGGCTGCAGACGCCCGTCGGCGTGCGCGGGAACGTCTGGGGGCGGCTGGTGGTGCCGGTCCCCCTCGACGACGACGACGGTGCGGCCATGGTGCTGGAACGCGCGGCCCAGACCCTGGCGATCAACCGGCTCGCCGAACGGGACCGGCGGGAGCTGAGCCACCAGGCGCAGGCGGGGCTCCTCAACGCCCTGCGCCAGCCGCGCGGGCTGGGCGAGGACGAGGCGCAGGCCCGCGCCGCCGCGCTGGGACTCAGGCGGTCGCCGTACTACCTGCCGATTGTGTTCCGAAGCGGCGGAGCAGCACATGTTCACTCGACAGGGGCAATGGAAGCCGGCACCGATCCGCTGGCCGGGCAACAGGAGGAACGTGCACTGCTGGAACAGCTCGCCCGGGCCCTCAAAGCCGCCTCAGGCAGTGCTTTGACCGCTAGCATCCGGTCCGGATCGGTCGGCATGATCCTGGCCGTTCCCGCGAAGCAACTGGAGGATCCGACCCTCCAGCGTCTCGCCGATGCCCTCGCGGGCGCAGACATGCCGCCCGGCGGAGGCTTGCCCGGCCCGGCGAAGGCGTCATGGAGCATCGGGGTGGGGCACCTGAGGGCTTCCTTGCTCGAAGCGGCCGCGGGCATTGACGAAGCCTCCCACGTCGCCGAAACCGCGGCGACGCTGCGGGGTGACCGGAAGCCGTTCTACCGG
This sequence comes from Arthrobacter sp. UYCu712, assembly GCF_040547005.1. Taxonomy (NCBI): domain Bacteria; kingdom Bacillati; phylum Actinomycetota; class Actinomycetes; order Micrococcales; family Micrococcaceae; genus Arthrobacter; species Arthrobacter sp. UYCu712. The sequence goes on along the minus strand of NZ_JBEPOZ010000009.1, from coordinate 41,424 downwards.
GCGACCGACGTCCGGCTTCGCGGCCTGCTGGCCCTGCTCCGCAAGGATCCGCGGGTGCAGCAGTTCGCGGAGTCGGAACTGGAGGGTGTCCTGCAGAACGACGCCCGGGACGGCGGCGGGCACCTGGAGCTGCTGGGCCAGTACCTCGAGTCCGGCGGCAACAAAGCGGCCCTGGCCCGCACCGGCTACCTCAGCCGCCCGACGCTGTACGCGCGGCTGGCCCGCCTTGAAGAGCTCCTCGGGGTGGACCTAGACGACGCGGAATCCCGGACGTCGCTGCACGTGGCCCTGCTCCTGCACCGGCTCCGGGGACTGTGACCGCGCGGATCCGCGCAGAAAGCGAGCATTGACGAATGGCGAAGCCCTTTACCTTGACCCAGCTGCGGTATTTCGCGGTGGTGGCCGAGCTCGAAAACATGACCGCGGCAGCCGAACGGCTGCTCGTGACGCAGTCCACGCTGTCCACCGCCATGGCCCAGCTCGAAGCAAGTCTGTCGACCCAGCTGTTCGTCCGGCTCAGGACCCGCGGCCTGCGGCTGACGCCGTCCGGCCGGCAGCTGGCCCAGGACATCAAGGTGTTGCTGGAGCATGCGGATTCGCTGTACGAGTCCGCCCGGGGGCTTGCGACAAGCCTGGTCGGCGAGCTCAAGGTGGGCGTTTTTTCGCCCCTGGCGCCCTTCCGGCTTCCCGCCATCCTGCAGACCTTCGAAGTCCAGCATCCGGGCGTTGAGGTCTCCTTCCTGGAGGCCGATCTGGCGAGCCTGCAGACCGCCCTCCTCGAGGGGCAGTGCGATGTCGCGCTGATGTACGGCCTGGGCCTGGGCCGGGGCTTCACGCACACGGTGCTCGAGCGCGTGCCCCCGCATGTGCTGGTCCATGCCGGACACCCTGCGGCGTCCCGGCCTGAGCGGAGCATCGCGCTGAAGGATCTCGACGGCGAACCCGCGGTGGTGCTGGATCTGCCGCACAGCCGGGACTACTACGAGCAGCTGTACGCGATCGCCGGGGTGGTTCCCAACGTCCGGCACCGCTTTGCCGGGTACGAGACGGTGCGCTCGTTTGTGGCGAAGGGGCACGGCTACGCCATGCTGAACCAGCGGCTCCACAGCGACCTGACGTATTCCGGCGGCCGGGTGGTGGCCCTGACCCTGACGGATGACTTCCCGCCGATCGAGGTGATGCTGGTCCGTCCCGAGGGGGTGCAGCCCACCCGCCGGGCACTCGCCTTCGAGGAAACCTGCATCCGTCTCTACGGTGCCGCCCGGCAATAACTGCGCGGATTCCCCTGACCCATCGCTGGCTGTGAGCCCGCAAAACCGGAGTAGTTGGCATTGGCAAAATCAATCACCTCGGCCAAAACAATCAATTGGACAGATGTGAACCGGATCACACACAGTTGGTGCAGTGCGGTGGTGCCGACGGGAGTCCAACGGCAAGTCCCGCGCAATGACGGCCCCCGGCCGAGTCCCGAAGCGCGACAACCATGTTGATCAAAGGAGATTCAATGGTTCCGATTCACGCCCCATGTGTCCGACGTATGTCCGGACCGTGGCTTGCCGGCAACACGGCGGCAACATCAGCAGAATTCATTTCCCGGGCCCGTAACACGGCAGGGAATTTCGGAAACACGGCGCCTCTAGCGTGGCTGTCATGACGATCAACGACATCAAGGACCAGCCGGTGTCCGCTTCCCAGCCCACACCGTCCGCCCCGGCACTGGACAAGGATGCTTCGCGGTCCGGGCCCCTAGGCATCACCAAGATGCAGAAGCGGGTCCTCTTAGGCGGCAGCATCGGGCAGTTCATCGAATTCTACGATTTCACCCTCTACGGCCTCACCGCCGTCATCTTCTCCCAGCTGTTCTTCCCCGGCAGCAACCCGGTTACGGCCATGCTCGCCACTTTCGCCACCTTCGGCGTCGCCTTCGTGGTCCGTCCCGTCGGCGGGTTGTTCTTCGGCGCGCTCGGTGACCGGATCGGCCGCCGCCGGGTCCTGACCATCACGCTCGTCGCCATCGGCGGGGCAACCGCCCTGATGGGGCTGCTGCCGACCTACGGCCAGATCGGCGCCTGGGCACCCGTGTTGCTGGTCCTCTGCCGGCTGATCCAGGGCTTCTCCGCCGGCGGCGAATCCGTGGGAGCGCCGTCGTTCGTCTTCGAGCATGCCCCGGTCAGCCGCCGCGGGTTCTGGCTCAACATCACCATCGCCGCCACCGCGCTGCCCTCCGTCGTCGCCGGTTCGATGATCCTCATCCTTAGCCAGTCCATGCCCAACGAGGCCTTCATGGCGTGGGGCTGGCGCCTGCCGTTCCTGCTGGCCCTGCCGCTCGCCCTGTTCGGCGTCTGGATCCGCAGCCGGACGGTGGAAAGCGATGCGTTCAACGAGGCCAAGGCCGCCCGGACCAAGGAATTCAGCCCGGTCCGCGAGGCCTTCCGCGAAAACCGGCTCCGGATGGTCCAGGTCATCTTCGTTATGGGCCTCACCGCAATGGGCTTCTACTTCCTCTCGGCCTACTTCGTCTCCTATGTCCAGACCACGGGCCGCCTGAGCCGCGAGCAGTCCCTCCTCGTCAACGCCGCCGCCCTCGCGCTCTACGCCGTCCTGCTTCCTATCGGTGGCCGGCTGGGCGACCGCTTCGGCCGCAAACCAATGCTCATTGCCGGTTCGGCCGCGCTGGCCCTGCTTTCAGTGCCGAGCTTCATGCTGGTGACCAGCGGAAGCCTCCCCCTCGCGCTCCTGGGCCAGTCCCTCTTCGTGGTGGCGCTCTGCATATACGGCGGAGGCTGCTACACCTTCTTCGTTGAAATCTTCACTACCCGCACCCGTTTCACGTCGGCGGCCATCAGCTACAACGGCGCCTACGCGCTCTTCGGCGGCACCGCACCGTTCATCGGGACCGCCCTCGTCGGCGGCACCGGGGTACCCCACGCGCCGGGCTTCTACATGGCCGCGGCAGCCGCCGTCGTGCTCCTCCTGGTGCTGTTCACCAAGGTTCCCGAGACCCGCGGCCGCATGGGCTGAGCCCGCCGCCCCACCCTCTCCACCGCGACATATAAAGGATTTCCCATGACCTCAGCAGCTTTCCTCGAAGACTTCCACCACGTGGCCACCATCGGTGCCACCCCCGACAACGGCGTGGACCGCCAGGCGGCGACCCCGGAGGACGCGCAGACACGCCACTGGTTTGCCGGGTGGGTGCGCGACGCCGGCTGGGAACTCCGGGTGGACGGGATCGGCAACATGTTCGGGCTGCTGGAGTGGACGCCGGGGGCGCCTTACGTGCTGGTCGGATCCCACCTGGACAGCCAGCCGCTCGGCGGCCGGTTCGACGGCGCGTACGGTGTGGTCGCCGCCCTCCACGCGGCCCGGCGGCTGGACGCCGAGGTTGCCGCGGGCGGGGCCGCGCCGCGGTTCAACCTGGCGGTGGTGAATTGGTTCAACGAGGAGGGCGGCCGGTTCGCCCCGAGCATCATGGGAAGTTCGGTGTTTGCCGGACTCCTGCAGCGCGAACAAATGCTGGATGTGGCGGACCTGCAAGGCATCACGGTCCGTGAAGCGCTGGGAGGCATCGGGTACCTCGGCACGTCCGAGGGGCCCGAGGCCGCCGGCTACGCCGAGATCCACATCGAGCAGGGCCGGATCCTGGAACGCGAGGGCATCTCCATCGGCCTGGTGGACAGCAGCTGGTACACCCAGAAACTGGACATCGAAGTAATCGGCGAACAGTCGCATACCGGAGCGACGGCCATGGCCGACCGGCACGACGCCCTGGTGGCAGCCGCCAAGATCATCCTGATGGTGCACGACGTCACGGCGGAATTCGCCGAGGAAGCCCTCGTCTCATCGGTCGGGCAGCTGACCCTCGAACCGAACTCGCCCATCGTGGTGGCCCGAAGGGTCCACCTCGTCGCCGACCTCCGCTCCGGCGATCCGGACATCGTCAAGGCTGCCCGCACCAAACTCATTGAAGACATTGACGTGCTGGCGCGCGAACACGACATCAAAGTCAATGTGAACGACTTCGACATCCGGCCGATCCGCCGCTTCCCCGAAGGCGGACTTGAACTCGCCGACAAGGTGGCCGCAGACCTGGGCCTTTCCGCCCGGCGGATCCAGACCATGGCCGGCCACGATTCCGTCGCCATGAACACGGTGGCGCCCTCTGTCATGCTCTTCATCCCCAGCGTGGACGGCGTCTCGCACTGCGAACGCGAATTCAGCACCGACGAGGACATGGTTGCCGGCGTGGACATGCTCACCGGTGTGGCCCGGGAGCTGGTTGCCGGCGCCCTGGAAGAAGCCTCATCCCGGCCGGCAGCGGCCCTGGCATGACCGGGCTGCACTACCTCGACGCCGGCACGGCGCTGCGGCTCTTCCGCTCCCGGGAGCTCTCGCCCGTGGAGCTCATGGAAGCGGTGATTACCCGGACCGAGGCCGTCAACGGCGGGATCAACGCCCTGACGGAAACCCTGTTCGACGAGGCGCTGCCGGCGGCACGGCAGGCCGCTGCCAGGTATGCGCGGGGCAGGGACCTCACGCCCCTGCTGGGGCTGCCGGTGGCCGCCAAGGAAAAGCACGGACTCAGGGGACGCACCCTTTCGCAGGGGCTCGTGGCCCGCAAAGCGGAGCTCGCGACGGCGGACCACCCAGTCGTCGACCGGATCCGGCGTGCCGGCGGCATCATCCATGCCCGCACCACCACGCCCGAATACAGCTGTGCCACCGTCACGCACAGTCCCCTGTGGGGCGTCACCCGCAATCCCTGGAACCGGCAGTATTCCCCGGGCGGCTCCTCCGGCGGTTCCGGGGCGGCGCTGGCCGCCGGTCTGGCGCCGCTCGCCACCGCGTCCGACATTGCCGGTTCAACCCGCCTGCCGGCGTCGTTCACCGGGACAGTCGGCTACAAGGCACCGTACGGGAGGATTCCCGGCCTGGCCCCGCTCTCCGCGGACCACTACCGCGGTGACGGCCCGATGGCGCGGACGGTGGCGGACGCGGCCCTGCTGGCGAACGTCATGGCCGGCCGTCATCCGGGCGACCACACGTCCCTCGCCGGGAGTCCGGCATTGGCCTGCCCGCCGGGTGCCGATGCCGCCGCGGCAGTGGCGGGCATGCGCATCGCGCTGTGCATCCGGCTGGGGAACTATCCCGTCGCCGCCGACATCGAGGCCAATACGCGGGCCGTGGCAGCGGCCCTGCGCGACGCCGGTGCCGTGGTGGACGAGATCGAGCTGCCCTGGACCAAGGAGGACATCAGCCGGACCATGTTCACGCATTTCGGCTACCTGCTGGGTCCGGCCATGGAGGACGAGACCGCAGGGTCTCCGGAGCTGCTGGCCCCCTACACGCGGCGGTTCATGGCGGACGCGCGGAAAGCCGCAGCCGAAAACCGGTTCTTCGACGGGATCCGGGCCGAAACCCGCATCCAGGCCGAGCTTGCCGCGGCGATGTCCGGTTTCGACGCCCTGCTCTGCCCGGCCTCGGCCGTGGCCGCACTGGACGCGGACGGCATGTACCTGGACGGCATCGACGCCGGCGGGGTGCGGCTCGGGCACTACTGGCAGGGGCACATGACGGCGCCCTTCAACATCAACAACCGCTGCCCCGTCCTCGCCGTGCCGAGCGGCATGGCCGACTGCGGCATACCCACCGGCGTGCAGATCGTGGGCCATCCGTTCGATGACGCCACAGTCTTCACCGTGGGCGCCGCCGTGGAGGCGGTGCGGCCCTGGGCAGGGCGCCGTCCGGACCTCCTGGTGAACAGCTAGGCGCCAGCCCCGGGCGGCCCGTCCGTCCGTGGGAAGATTGACTGCGTGGCTCATATTGACGTTTCCAACATCGATTACTTCCTCTCCGACGGCACCCAGCTGCTCAACGGGGTGACGTTCAAGGTCCCGGACGGCAGCAAGACGGCGCTGATCGGGCCCAACGGAACCGGGAAAACGACGTTGTTCCGGATCATCTCCGGCGACCTCGTCCCGGACGAAGGCGTGATCGGACGCTCCGGAAACATGGGCATCATGCGCCAGTTTGTCGGCCAGGTCCGGGACGACTCCACCGTCCGCGACCTGCTGGTCTCCGCCGCGCCGCCCGCTTTGGCCGCGGCCGCCCGCACCGTGGATGAGGCCGAGCTGGCCATGGTGGAGCACGACGACGAGCCCACCCAGATGGCCTATGCCCAGGCGATCGTGGACTGGGGAGACGCCGGCGGCTACGACGTCGAGACTGTCTGGGACGAGGTCTGCATGGCCGCGCTGGGACTCCCGTTCGACCGCGCGCAGCACCGTCCGGCGTCGAGCCTCTCCGGCGGCGAGCAGAAGCGGCTGGTGCTCGAGGCACTCTTCGCCGGCCCGGACCAGCTGCTGCTCCTCGACGAGCCGGACAACTACCTCGACGTCCCGGGCAAACGCTGGCTGGAGGCCAAGCTCAACGAGTCGAAAAAGACCGTGTTCTTCATCAGCCACGACCGCGAGCTGCTCAACAACGCCGCCGGCCGCATCGTCACGCTCGAGCCCGGCATCAACGGCGCCGGCGCCTGGATCCACGGCGGCGGCTTCGGCTCCTACGTGGACGCCCGGGCCGACCGGAACGCCCGCTTCGAGGAGCTGCGCAAACGCTGGGACGAGGAGCACGTAAAACTCAAGGAACTCGTCAACATGTACAAGAACAAGGCCGCGTTCCGGTCCGACATGGCCAACCGCTACCACGCGGCGCAGACCCGGCTGGCGAAGTTCCTCGAGGCCGGTCCACCCGAGGCCCTGCCGATCGAGCAGAACGTGCAGATGCGGCTCAAGGGCGGCCGGACCGCCAAGCGGGCCATTGTGGCCGAGAAGCTGGAACTGACCGGGCTCATGAAACCGTTCTCCACTGAGGTGTGGTTCGGCGACCGCGTGGGCGTGCTCGGCTCCAACGGCTCCGGCAAGAGCCACTTCCTGCGCCTGCTCGCCACCGGCGGCACCGACCCGGAACGCGAGCACCTGCCGGTGTCCGACGTCGAGATCGCCGAAGTCCCGCACGACGGCACCGTGAAACTGGGCGCCCGGATCCGGCCCGGCTTCTTCGCGCAGACCCACGTCCGGCCCGACCTGCTGGGCAAGACCCTGCTGGAAATCCTGCACCGCGGCGACGAACACCGCTCCGGGATGGGCCGCGAAGCCGCCGCCGGGGCGCTGGACGGCTACGGCCTGGCCCCGCAGTCGGAGCAGAAGTACGAATCCCTCTCCGGCGGCCAGCAGGCGCGGTTCCAGATCCTGCTGCTGCAGCTCTCGGGCGCCACCCTGCTGCTGCTCGATGAGCCTACGGACAACCTGGACCTGCACTCCGCCGAGGCCCTGGAACGGGCGATTGACCACTTCGAGGGCACCGTCCTCGCAGTCACCCACGACCGCTGGTTCGCCCGGACCTTCGACCGCTTCCTCGTCTTCGGCTCCGACGGCAAGGTCTACGAGTCCGCCGAACCCGTCTGGGACGAAAAGCGCGTCGTGCGCGCCCGCTAGGTCTTTGAAGGCCTTCCGCTTCGCCTCCGTGCCGTCCGGGGCGTAGCTGGTCCCAGCCGCCGTCGGGCCGGCCGCAGACCGCAACCGTGCACGGGATGATTAAATGATCACGAAGCGTTAGCATTTGATCATGAATACTGATGAGCGGCACCGCCTGATCGGCGAACTGCTGCGCAGCCGGGAGCAAGTGACGGTGGGCGAGCTGATGGCCGCCTGTGGCGCCTCCGGTGCCACCATCCGGCGCGACCTCGACGTCCTGGCCCTGCACGGCGTGCTGCGGAGGGTCCACGGCGGAGCCCGGAGCCTGCTGTTCGGCGGCGAGAACCCGGAGTACGGGCAGCGCGAGCTGGAAGAGCACGCCGTTAAGGTGCGGATTGCCGCCGGTGTTGCCGCGCTGCTCAAGGACCGCGGTCACGTCTGGCTGGACAGCGGCACCACGGCCACGGAAATCGCCCGCCAGCTGAGGCAGCGCGAGATGACGATCATGCCGATGTCCTTGCGGGCGGTCGGCGCGCTGACCGCGGATTCCCCGGCCGGACGCCACCCCGAGCTGTTGCTTCCGGGCGGAAGCCTGGTCCCGCGAGAGCAGTCCTTCCGCGGACCCATGGCCGAAGCCAACATCCGCTCCCTGCGCTTCGACACCGCCGTGGTCACCCCCTGCGCGGTGAACTTCCAGGACGGCCTGCTGGCCCACGACCTCGACGACGCCGCCGTGAAACGCGCTGGGCTTGAATCCGCGGCCCGGGTGATCATCGCCTGCTCCGGCTCCAAATGGAACGCCAGTGCCGTGGCCCTCGTAGCGCCGCTCGATGCCGTGGACGCCATTGTCACGGACAAGGCGTTCAGCCCCGAAGAACTCGACCAACTTGCCCAACACTCGGTGGAAGCAGTGACCGTATGACCAAAACAGCAACCCGCCCGCAGCTCAAGGCCGCGGCCGCCGCCACATTCCTGATTTTCGGCATCAACGGACTCGTATTCGCCAGCTGGGCCGCCCGCATCCCCGCGGTCACTGAGATCCTGCACATCACCTCCGGACAGATGGGAACATTGCTCCTCTGCGTGGCGGTCGGTTCGCTGATTGCCCTGCCCACCGCCGGCCACGTCGTCGGCAGGATCGGAACGGCGAACACCGTCCGCGCCGCCGGGCTCCTGGCCGCGGCTGCCGGAGTCGGCATCGCGCTGTCGCTCGCGGCCGAAGCCGTCCCGGGGACCGCGATCTCGCTGTTTTTCTTCGGCATCGGCATCGGGCTGTGGGACGTGTCCCAGAACATCGAAGGGGCCGACGTCGAGCACAGGCTGGGCCGCACCATCATGCCGCAGTTCCACGCGGCCTTCAGCGGCGGCGCCTTCGTCGGGGCCCTGATCGGCGCCGGGCTGTCCAACATCGGCGTCGGACTTCCGGCCCACCTGCTGGTGATCGTTGCCGTCGTGGCGGCGGCCACCCTGCTGGCGCCGAAGTACTTCCTCGAGCACGTCCCGGCGGCCGCACCGCTGGCCGGGGAGGCCAAGCAGCCCCGGGCCGCGAGTGCCTGGCGGGATGGCCGAACCCTGCTGATCGGCGTAGTGGTCCTCGGCGCCACCCTCACCGAAGGTGCGGGAAACGACTGGATCGCCAAGGCCGCCGTGGACGGGCTCGGCGCCACGGAGTCCACCGGCGCCCTGCTGTTTGCCGCGTTTGTCCTGGCCATGACCGCCATGCGCTTCTTCGGCGGCCGGGCGATCGACGCCTACGGCCGGGTGGCCGTCCTCCGGGCCAGCATGGCCGCGGCGGCCCTGGGCCTGGGACTCTTTGTGTTTGCCGGCGACATCTGGCTCGCCACGGCCGGCGCCGCGCTGTGGGGCGCCGGGGCGGCCCTCGCGTTCCCGGTCGGAATGTCCGCGGCGGCGGATGATCCGAAGCACGCCGCGGCCCGCGTCTCGGTGGTGTCCACCCTGGGCTACATCGCCTTCCTCGCCGGACCGCCGTTGCTGGGCTACCTGGGCGACGTGACGGGCATCAGGATGGCCCTGCTGGCGATCGGGATCCCGATTATGGGTGCGCTTCTGCTCGCCGGCGCCGCGAAGCCCCTGCGCGCCAGGTGAGCAGTAGGGTGGTCAGATGCGAAGCACACTGAGGAAAGCGCCGGGGCGGCTGGCCAGATTCGACCGGAAACTTGTGCGGGCCGTATCCGCCTTCCCGGGCGGCGGCCATGACGAGTTCTTCCGGCAGCTTTCCGCGGCGGCGAACAAGGGAAAACTGTGGTTCGGCATTGCCGCCGTGATGGCACTGGTTCCCGGCAGGACCCGGCGCGCATCCGTCCACGGCCTGCTGGCGCAGGGCGTCGCGTCCGGCATCACCAACCTGGGTTTCAAGACACTGCTGCCGCGGGCCCGGCCGCTTCCCGAGCACCTCCCCGCCTTCCGGTTTGTCCATCCCCAGCCCACAAGCTCCTCCATGCCCTCGGGACACTCCGCCTCCGCCGTGGCCTTCGCGCTCGGTGTGGGGCTGGTCCATCCGGCGATCGGCGCCGTGCTGGCCCCGCTTGCGGCGGGGGTCGCCTACTCCCGCGTGCACACCGGAGCCCACTGGCCCTCCGATGTTGTCTTCGGCTCGGCGATCGGCGCCGGCGCGGCCCTCGTGACGAGGAAGTGGTGGCCCGTCCGGCCCCCGTTCCCCGAGACCCGGCGCACGGCCGTGAAGGCCGCGGAACTGCCCGGCGGGCGGGGCCTCGGGATCGCCGTCAACACGCTCGGCGGCTCCTATGCCGCCGAGACCGCAGAGGCCCTCCAGAAAGTATTCCCGGAGGCGTATATACAGGAAATCGCCGGCAACGACGACGTGGCCGGCGAGATCACTGCCGTTGCCACCCGCCCCGGGACAGTCGCGCTGGGCGTCTGGGGCGGCGATGGAACCGTCGGCACCGCCGCGGCGGCGGCCGTCGAGCACTACCTCCCGCTGCTGGTCCTGCCCGGCGGCACGCTCAACCACTTCGCCCGGGATGCCGGCACCCCCACGCTGGAGGACGCCGTCATGGCAGCCGCCCGGGGCGAGGCGGCAGCAGCCGACATCGGCCAGGTCGCCGTGGAGCGCGGGCTTCCCGGCAGCCCCGAGCGGCTCCAGCTCAGCATGCTCAACACGGCCAGCATCGGGCTCTACCCGAACCTTGTCCGCCGCCGGGAACAGCTCCAGCCGGCGCTGGGCAAACCGCTCGCCGGTGTGGTCGCCATGCTGCGCACCTTCGCCGCCGGGACCCCGACCACGCTGATCGTGGACGGGGTGCGGCACAAGCTCTGGATCCTCTACATCGGGCGGGGCCGCTACTACCCCCGCGACCACGCCCCGCTCGTGCGGCCGGTGCTGGACGACGGCGTCTTCGACCTGCGGATGATCACGGCCGACGAGTCCTTTGCGCGGCTGCGCCTGCTGTGGGCGGTGCTGACCGGGACCGTGGCCTCCTCCCGGATCACGCACCTGAGCGAAAGCACCCGGATCCGGGTGGAACCGGCGGACTCGACCATGGTCCTGGCGGTCGACGGCGAAGTCATGCCTGCCGTTCGTGCCGTCGAATTCTCGGTGCAGCCGGCGGCCCTCACGTATTACTCCCCGGCGCGCTGATCGGCTGTCATCCTCCCGGACTACCCTGATTCGACCCTGAATCATCCCTGAGACCGGCGAAATCCGGCGTGCGCATCGGTAGCGTGGGGTGTGCACCCGGATCTGGACCCAACGCCGGGTCCTGACAACCCACCGCTACCAAAGGATCGCTTCCATGATCGAAGCACGAGGCCTGACCAAGGTTTACGGCGAAAAGACTGCCGTCGCCGGTGTCAATTTCACTGTCGAAGCCGGCCGGGTCACCGGTTTCCTGGGCCCGAACGGCGCCGGCAAATCCACCACCATGCGCATGATCATGGGGCTGGACCGCCCGACGTCGGGCACTGTCACCGTCAACGGTGCCCCGTTCGCCAAGCACGCCGCGCCGCTGCGCGACGTCGGCGCGCTCCTCGATGCCAAGGCCGTGCACACCAGCCGCTCGGCGTACAACCACCTGCTGGCCATGGCCGCGACGCACAGCATCGCCAAGAAGCGCGTCCACGACGTCATCGAGATGACCGGCCTGGCCGACGTGGCGAAGAAGAAGGTCGGCGGATTCTCGCTCGGCATGGGCCAGCGGCTCGGGATCGCCGCGGCGCTGCTGGGCGACCCGCAGACCATCATCCTGGACGAGCCGGTCAACGGCCTCGACCCGGAGGGTGTGGTCTGGGTCCGCAACCTGGTCAAATATCTGGCCTCGGAAGGCCGCACGGTGTTCCTCTCCAGCCACCTCATGAGCGAAATGGCCGTCACCGCGGACCACCTGATCGTGATCGGACGCGGCCGGATCATCGCCGATGCGCCCATCCAGGACATCATCAACGGCAAGGGGCAGGGCCGCACCCGCGTCCGCACCGACCGGCCCGAACAGCTCATGAACCTGCTGGCCGGCACCGGAGTGTCCGTCGAGATGCAGGAAAACGAGCTCTTGGAGGTCAAGGGCCTGGATCCGCGGCAGATTGCCCGGGCCGCGCTTGAGAGCCGCGTCATGATCTACGAACTCACCCCGCTCCAGGCCAGCCTCGAGGAGGCCTACATGGAGCTGACCAAGGATGAGGTCGAATACCACTCGCTGATCACCACGGGCGCGCCCGCCCCCGTCCAGTCCGGAGGCAACTAAGCCATGAGTTCAACCACCCTCGAACCCACTCCCGCCCGCCGCGGCGGGCACGCCGGACCCGGCGACGCCCCTGCCCCCAAGCTGTCCGGCGACGGCATCAGCGCCGGTCCCGGCCCGTCCTTCCTTCATGTGCTGAACTCCGAATTCATCAAGTTCCGCACCCTGCTGTCCACCCTGATCCTGCTCGGCTCCACCGTGCTCGTCGTGGTGGGCTTCGGCGCGCTCTCCGCCTGGGGAACGGGACAGTTTGCCGAGGCCGCGTCCTCGGATCCGCAGGCGGCGGCCGCGTTTGCCGCGCAGGGCGGGGACCTCGCCGTCGGCGTCCCGACCTCCGGCATCGCTTTCGCCCAGCTGATCCTCGGTTCGCTCGGCGTGCTGCTGATGAGCTCGGAGTTCACCACCGGCATGGCCCGCTCCACCTTCGCGGCCGTGCCCCGGCGGACGCCGGCGTTCGCTGCCAAGCTGCTCGTGGTGATGGTGATTGCCTTCGCCCTCACCGCCGCCTCCGTGTTCCTGGCCGGCCTGGTGTCCCTGCCGATCCTGGACAACTACAACCTCAAGCTGGATCTCGCCAGTTCGCAGTCAGTCAAGCTCCTCCTGGTCAACAGCCTCTATGTGGCCGCCGTCGCCGCCATCGGCATGTCCCTGGGTGCGCTGGTCCGCAACTCCGCGGGCGGCATCATGAGCCTCGTGGGTCTCTTCTTCGTGGCCCCGATCGCGTTCCAGCTGATTCCGGGCGACTTCTTCGTGGAGGCCCGGAAATACCTGCCCGGCAACACCGTGGAGCCGCTGACTGCCCTGCAGCACGTCCCGGACACCCTCGAAGCCTGGCAGGCCGCCCTCGTCCTGGGCGCCTGGGTGGTCATCCCGGTGGTCCTCGCCGCTGTCCTGCTGAAGAAGCGGGACGTCTAGGCCCCCGGACTGCACCGTGCAGGCTCAGAGCATGATCGAAGCACCCGTGAAGGACGCGCCAGCCAGCCAGGCTGACGCGTCCTTCGCTGAAATCACCGCCCGGCGGCGCGGCCGGCTCCGGCGCTACCTCTTCCAGCGTCCGCGGGTCATGGACGCCGTGGTGGTCCTCTGCTATCTGCTCCTCGTCACCCCCACCGCGGTGGAATCAGTGACCGACGGCGCCTGGCCGGCCGCCGTGTTCCTCGCGGCGGCAGGCGCGGCCCTGGCCTACCGGCGGACCCGCCCGGTGACGGTGGTCGCGGTGGTCGCGGTGCTGGAGGTGGCCGTCACCCTGCTGCACCCCTGGGGCTCCAACGTCTCGGCCGGGCTCTGGTTCTCGCTGTACGCCGTGGGCGTGCTCCGGTCCCGGCGTTCCGCCCTCATCAGCCTGGCCGCGGCCACGGCGCCGCTGGCGCTGCTCTACTTCCTGATGGCGGTGGGCCCGTTGGACGGCCGCCTCCCGGACACGGCCGTCAGTTCGCCGGAAAACTTCCAGCTCATGACCAGCATCGCGGCCGGCATCGGCATCACGCTCTCCAACGTCATCGCGACCGGCCTCGGCATCTCGGTCCGCCAGCGGCGCGAGCACGAGCACGAGATCGCCGCCTGGGCCGCGCGGACCGCGCAGCTGGGCTCCGTCAACGAGCGCAACCGCATCGCCCGGGAGATGCATGACGTCGTGGCGCACACACTCACGGTGATGGTCAGCCTCTCCGACGGGGCCGCCGTCGTGGTCCGGAAGAACCCGGAACGGGCCGCCGAAGTGCTCGGCGAACTCTCCCGCACGGGGCGCGCGGCGCTGGCGGACATGCGGCGCGTGCTCGGGGTTCTGCGGGACGACTCGGCCGCGGGACATGCCCCCCGCGAGCCGCTCGTGTCCGACGGCAACCTGGCCAAACTGCTTGAGGGATTCCGCACCGCCGGCATGCCGCTGCACTACACCCACACCGGACCGTCGCTGCCGGAGGACGCCGCCTTCCAGCTGACGGTGTACCGGATCGTGCAGGAATCGCTGACGAACGTGCTGCGCTACGGCCGCTCGCTGGGGCGCGTGGTTGTGGGTATTGCGCGCGACGGCGGCACCGTCACCATTGACGTGTCCGACGACGGCAGGGGCACCCTGGACCGGGGCGGGTCCGTGGGCACCGGCCAAGGCCTGGCCGGGATGCGGGAACGGGCCCGCATCTACGCAGGTAGCGTGGAGGCCGGGCACACCGTCGACGGCGGCTGGCGCGTGCGCGCCGTCCTGAACTGCAACGGCGGCACCGGGAAATGACACAAGGGGACCTGATGAGCGAAACCGTACCGATCCGCGTCCTGCTGGTGGACGACCAGCCGCTGCTCCGGATGGGCTTCCGGCTGATCCTGGAGGGCGAGGCCGAGCTGCGCGTCGTGGGCGAGGCCTCGGACGGGGCCGAAGCGGTGCGCCGGGTACGGGAGCTCAGTCCCGACGTCGTGCTGATGGACGTCCGGATGCCGGTGCTGGACGGCATCGAGGCGACACGAGCCATCACCGCCTCCGGGGCGGGCGCGAAAATCATCATCCTGACCACCTTCGACCTCGATGAATACGCCTTTGCCGGGCTGCAGGCGGGCGCTTCGGCCTTCCTGCTCAAGGACGTGGCGCCGGCCGAACTGGTCAGCGCCGTCCGCGTCGTGGCGAGCGGCGACGCCGTCGTGGCCCCGCGGATCACCCAGCGGCTGCTGGAGACCTACGTCCGGGGCGGGGGCGCCGGTTTGGGTGCTGGTGCGGACGCTGGTTCGGGAGCCGGGCTTGCCGGCGGAGTGGCCGGAGGACCGTGCAGCGAGGCCGGGCCGGGTGCCGGCGCAGGTGCCGGTGCGCTCCCGGCCAAGGACCCGCTGCTGGATGACCTCACGCCGCGCGAGACGGAAATGCTCGGGGCGATGGCCGAGGGGCTCTCCAACTCCGAGATCGCGCACCGGTACTTCCTCTCCGAGGCCACCGTCAAAACCCATGTGCGCAGGATCCTGACCAAGCTCCACCTCCGCGACAGGGTGCAGGCCGTGGTCTATGCCTATGAAACCGGCCTCGTGGTGCCGAGCAACCCGGACTACTGACGCCGAGAGCCTGAAGCAGTGGTTTCAGGCACATTGCGGAATTGCCCCTGGGGCAACTTTTATTGCCCTTTAGGCTTCCTAGCTGGAGTCCCGCCCGGTCTGGCCCGGCGTCAACTGTGGGATTGCACAGAACAGGGGGGCGGCGGCCCGGTCTAGGGTGAAACGACACTGTGGCCCGCCGCACATCATGCCAGGCATGACGGACGGGCCGACACCCCCCCACGAAGGACGGCGCTTGATGCAGGCTGACCAGCAACTCTCGAAATCCCTGAAACCCAGGCACCTGTCCATGATCGCCATCGCCGGCGTGATCGGCGCAGGCCTCTTTGTGGGGTCCGGCGCCGCCATCCAGCAGGCCGGTCCCGGCATCCTCCTTGCCTACACGGCGGCGGGCCTCGTGGTCATCCTGGTCATGCGCATGCTCGGTGAAATGGCCGCGGCCAACCCGGAGACCGGCTCCTTCTCGACCTACGCTGACAAGGCGCTGGGCCGCTGGGCCGGTTTCAGCATCGGCTGGCTTTATGCCTGGTTCTGGATCATCGTGCTCGGCATCGAGGCCACGGCCGGGGCGGCCATCATGCACCGCTGGGTGCCGGGCATCGACCAGTGGGTCTGGGCCCTCATCCTGATGGTGCTGCTGACGCTCACCAACCTGGGGTCCGTGAAGTCCTATGGCGAGTTCGAATTCTGGTTCGCCTCCATCAAGGTTGCCGCGATCGCGCTGTTCCTGCTCTTCGGCGCCGCGGCGATCCTCGGCCTGGTCCCCGGTGTCCCCGCCCCGGGACTGAGCAACCTGGTCGAAAACGGCGGATTCCTGCCCAACGGTCCGGGTGCTGTCCTGGCCGGCATCCTGGTAGTGGTGTTCTCCTTCTTCGGCGCCGAGATCGCCACCATTGCCGCCGGTGAATCCGAGAACCCGGTCGATGCCGTCAAGAAGGCCGTCAAGTCCACCGTCTGGCGCATCCTGGTGTTCTACATCGGCTCCATCGCCATCGTGGTCACCCTGCTGCCCTGGAACTCCGCCTCCGTGGCGAAGAGCCCGTACGTCGCCGTGATCGAACTCTTCGGCATCCCCGGCGCCGGCACCATCATGGACATCGTGGTGCTGACCTCCGTGCTGTCCTGCCTGAACTCCGGCCTGTACACGGCCAGCCGCATGCTCTTCTCGCTCTCCCGCCGCGGCGACGCCCCCAAGTCCTGGATGCGCATCTCCAAGCGCGGCGTCCCGGCCGCCGCGGTCCTGGCCTCCACGGTGGTCGGCTTCGTCACCGTCGGGCTGAACTACATCGCCCCGAACACGGTGTTCCTGTTCCTGGTCAACACCTCCGGCGCCATCGCCCTGTTTGTCTGGCTCGTCATTGCCAGCTCACAGCTGATCCTGCGCCGCCGGATGGGCGCGGCCGCCAAGGACCTCCAGCTGAAGATGTGGCTCTTCCCGTACCTGACCTGGGTATCCATCGTCAGCATCGTCGCCCTGCTGATCGGCATGGTGATCCTGGAATCGACCCGGGAGTCGCTGCTGCTCTCGCTCGCCCTCGCGGCCGTCGTCGTCGGCATTGGCCTCTGGCGCTACCGGGCGGGCGGCGGGAAGTCCGCGGTCCGCCCCGGCGAAGAAGTTGCCGCCGAGGAAGTCAGCGTCGGAGCCGGCACGGGGTCCTAGCCTCCCGGCCCCACGCACCGCGGGACATGCCCAGTCCATGATTCGGGGGATGGACATAGTGCCACTATGTCCAGTCCTGCCGGCCAGGGGAGGGCATGTCCGGTGGGCGGGGCCAGGGACTTGAACACCGCACATGGGGACATGCCCAGTCCATGATTCGGGGGATGGACATAGTGCCACTATGTCCAGTCCTGCCGGCCAGGGGAGGGCATGTCCCGGGCACAGCTTCCTCACAGGAAGGCCCTAGTTGCGGCATAGTCCGCTGGGGTTACATGGGTGCATGACCACGCCAACCCAGCCCCCGCACGAGCCGCACCCCAATCACGACCGCGGCCTGGAATTCGATCTCTCGACGCTCCTGAGCCGGCGCCGCTCCTTGGGCATGATCCTGGGCGCCGGGGCAGCGGCGGCACTCGCGGCGTGCTCCCCGGGCGGTTCCTCCGGATCCGCAAGCACAACGGCCGCGGCGGGATCGACGACGGCGGCAGCCACCGGCACCGCGACTGCCACGGCCTCCGCCTCGCCCACGCTGACCCGGGCAATCGCCGAGTGCGGCGTCGATATCCCGAAGGAAACCGCCGGGCCGTATCCCGGCGACGGTTCCAACGGCCCCAACGTGCTGGCGGCATCCGGCGTCGTCCGGCAGGACATCACTGCGAGCTTCGGCACCTCCACCAGCACGGCCGACGGCGTGCCCCTGACCGTCACGCTGACCCTCCTGGATAACGCCAATGGCTGCACGCCGCTGGCCGGCGCCGCGGTCTACGCCTGGCACTGCGACAAGGACGGCAAATACTCCATGTACGATTCCGGCCTCAAGAACGAGAACTACCTCCGCGGCGTCCAGGAGGCCGACGCCAACGGCCAGGTCACCTTCAAGACCATCTATCCTGGCGCCTACAGCGGCCGCTGGCCGCATATCCACTTTGAAGTCTTTGAATCCATGAACAACGCCACGGCGGCGGGGCAGGTCCTCGCCGTCTCGCAGATCGCGCTGACGGAGGCGGCCTGTAAGGAGGTCTACGCCTCGGCCGGCTACGAGTCCAGCACGGCGAACTTCCCGCGGACCACGCTGAAGTCGGACAACGTCTTTGGCAACGACGGCGGGATCTACCAGCTGGCCACCATGGCGGGCTCGGTGCCGGAAGGCTACACGGCCGGGCTCAACGTCACGGTTTAGTCCCGCGCGGATCGACCGCGCGGATCCACCGGGCAGCCCCCGGCGGGACCGGGGGACGGGCCCGGCAGGACCGGGGGACGGCCCCGGGCGCGGCGCTAGACTCGGTGCCATGCCTTCACACGCCACTGCTGCAGCCCACATCCAGGACCTCGGCGCGTACGTCACCGCGTCCCCCTCCAGTTTCCACGCCGTCCAGGAGGCCGCCCGCCGGCTGGACCGGGCCGGGTTCACCCGCCTGGAGGAGCTGCAGTCCTGGGACAGTGCGGCAGATCAGGCCGGCAAGCACTACGTGGTCCGCGACGGCGCCCTCATCGCCTGGGTGCGGCCCGGAACGGCCGGCCCCACCACCGGGTTCAACATCCTGGGCGCCCACACCGATTCGCCGTCGTTTAAACTCAAGCCCAAACCCACCACCGGCAAGTTCGGCTGGCTGCAGGCCGGCGTCGAGGTCTACGGCGGGCCCCTGCTCAACTCCTGGCTGGACCGCGAACTCCAGCTGGCCGGCCGCCTCGTGATGCTCGACGGCACCCAGCACCTCACCGCCACCGGGCCGCTGCTGCGCTTCCCCCAGTTGGCCATCCACCTGGACCGCGCCGTGAACGATGGCCTGGCCCTGGACAAGCAGCAACACATGAACCCGGTCTTCGGGCTCGGCGACCCCGCGGACTGGGACCTTCTCGCGCTGCTCGCCGGACGCGTCCCGGGTGCGAAGGTCGATCCGGCGCAGATCGGCGGCTACGACGTCGTCATTGCGGACACGCAGGCGCCGGCAGTATTCGGGGCGAAGGGTGAGTTTTTCGCATCCGGCCGGCTGGACAATCTCTCCGCGACGCATGCCGGGCTCGAGGCGCTGATCGCCCACGCCGGCTCGCCCCTGCCGGCGGGCTCGCCGATCGCCGTCCTGGCGGCATTCGACCACGAGGAAATCGGCTCCGCGTCGCGCTCGGGCGCCTGCGGACCCGTCCTCGAGGACGTCCTGGTGCGAATCTCCGACGGGCTCGGCGCGTCGGCGAGCCAGCGGCGGCAGGCGTTTGCGGCGTCGTTCTGCGTCTCCGCCGACGCCGGCCACGCCGTGCACCCGAACTACCCCGAGCGGCACGACCCCGCCAACCGACCGGCGCTCAACGGCGGCCCGCTGCTGAAGATCAACGCCAACCAGCGCTACGCCACGGACGCCCCGGGCGCCGCCCTCTGGGCACGGCTGTGTGCCGGTGCCGGCATCCCGTACCAGGAGTTCGTGTCCAACAACGTGATGCCGTGCGGGTCCACGATCGGTCCCCTGACGGCCACCCGGCTCGGCATCCGGACGGTCGACGTCGGTGTGCCACTGCTGTCGATGCACTCCGCCCGTGAGCTGTGCGGCGTCGAGGACCCCTACCGGCTGGCGCGGGTCACTGAACTGTTCTTCCGCACCGCAGCCTAGGAGCCGGCGACCCCGACCACGAGGTTGATGGTGGCGGCCAGGATGATGGTGCCGAAGAGGTAGGACAGCAGGCTGTGCTTGAGCGCCTCGGCCCTGATGCCGTGGTTCTGCAGGGCGGTGTCCGAGACCTGGTAGGTCATGCCGAGGCTGGTGGCCAGGTAGGCGAAGTCGGTGTACTGCGGCGGCCGGCTCTGGTTGAAGTCGATGCCGCCCACCCCCGGGCCGGCCTTCGCGCCCGTGCCGTAGTACAGCTGGGCGTAGCGCAGGGTGAAAAGCGTCTGGACCAGCATCCAGGACAGGGCCACCGAGGCCAGCGCGAGCAGGCCGCCGCCGATCCGGGACGCGGTGTCGGTGTTGTTGTGGGAGTCGACGATGACCGCGGCCACCGCCACGAGGCTGGCGACGTTGGCGGCCAGGATGAGCAGGTCGGTGGTGCTCCGGGACGGGTCCTCCGTGGTGGCGTGCCGCCGGGTGTCCGCCGGATCCAGGCGCCGGATGACGAGCCAGACCCAGGCTATGTAGGTCAGGGCGGTCGCGCACCAGCCGATCGTGGGAGCCTGCACCCAGTGCCCGGCCAGCCCTGCAGCGACTGCGGCGAGCAGGCCTGCCAGCAGCATGACGGCGAAACGCAGGCGGCTCCGCCGGATGCGCACGGTACCTCGGGACGGGGATCCGGTGTTCATTCCCTGATCATGGCATGCCACAGCCGTCCGCCATGCCACAGCCGTCCGCCCCGCCGTGGCGGTTGTCCACATGCCTGACCGTGCTCTTCCGGTGCCGGCAGGGCGGCCCTTACCGTGGGGTAAGGAATCGCGGAAACCGGTCCGGATGCACTAAGCTGTTGAAGTCTGTGCTGCGCCCTGCCTCCGTTCCGGGGGCTACGTGGGGCACATGGCACCGCAAATGAACCTCCTGTTACGGAAATGCCGTAACCGCTTAGCCCAAAGGAGGTGGGTTCACATATGCGTCCTTATGAATTGATGGTAATCATCGACCCCGAGGTCGAAGAGCGTACCGTTGAGCCAACGCTTCAGAAGTTCCTGAGTGTCATCACCAACGATGGTGGAACCATCGAAAAGGTTGACATCTGGGGCCGTCGTCGCCTGGCTTACGAAATCCAGAAGAAGTCTGAAGGTATCTACGCCGTGGTGAACTTCACCGCTGAGCCGGCTACCGCCAAGGAACTTGACCGCCAGCTGAGTCTCAATGAGACCATCATGCGCACCAAGATCACCCGCCCCGAAGTACAGAAGGTCGTTGCTGAGTAATTCAGCTCCCGATCTTTATTCTTCACCCCCGCAGGAACGAACAAGGAGGCAGTAGATGGCAGGCGAAACCACTATTACGGTCATCGGTAATCTCACCAATGACCCCGAACTGAGGTTCACACCGTCAGGTTCGGCCGTGGCGAATTTCACCATCGCTTCTACTCCCCGCACCTTCGACCGCCAGTCCAACGAGTGGAAGGACGGGGAAACCCTGTTCCTCCGCGCGTCGGTTTGGCGTGAAGCAGCCGAGAACGTCGCCGAATCCCTGACAAAGGGTATGCGCGTGATCGTTTCCGGCCGCCTGAAGAGCCGTTCCTACGAAACAAAAGAAGGCGAAAAGCGCACCGTCATCGAGCTTGAGGTCGACGAGATCGGCCCGAGCCTGCGCTATGCCAACGCCAAGGTCAACCGTACCCAGCGCTCCGGCGGTGGGGGCGCCGGCAGCGGTGCCCAGGGCGGCTTCGGCGGCGGCAACAGCGGCGGTGGCTTCGGCGGCGGCTCTGGTGCAAACCAGGGCGGCAACTCCGGCGGAACCTGGGGCGGCAACCAGCCCGCACAGCAGGATGACCCCTGGGCTACGCCCGGTGTCAGCCCTGCAGGCGGCGGCTGGGGCAACGGCCCGGATTCCGAACCTCCCTTCTAAACAACATCTAAGGTTCGACGCCGAACCTGACGGGCCGCCGCGAGGCGGACCTTCACACCCCGACGTCGGATCACCACCATCCCGTGGATCAATATCCACGGGCTCCATCGAATAGGAGCTCCACGATGGCTAAGGCTGAACTCCGTAAGCCCAAACCAAAGTCCAACCCCTTGAAGGCCGCTGACATCACTGTCATCGACTACAAGGACGTAGCATTGCTGCGCAAGTTCATCTCCGACCGCGGAAAGATCCGCGCCCGTCGCGTCACTGGCGTCACGGTGCAGGAACAGCGCAAGATCGCCCAGGCAATCAAGAACGCCCGCGAAGTTGCTCTGCTGCCTTACTCCGGCGCTGGCCGCGGCTAAGGAAGGGATTAACTAACATGGCAAAGCTCATTCTGACCCACGAAGTAACCGGTCTCGGTGCTGCTGGCGATGTTGTCGAGGTCAAGGACGGTTACGCACGTAACTACCTGCTGCCCCGCAACTTCGCCCTGACCTGGTCCAAGGGCGGCGAGAAGCAGGTTGAGTCCATCAAGGCTGCCCGCGCTGCCCGCGAGCACGCTTCCCTGGAAGACGCTCAGAAGCAGGCCGCTGCACTCTCCGCCAAGCCGGTCAAGCTCATCGTCAAGGCTGGCGAGACCGGACGCCTGTTCGGCACCGTCAAGCAGGGCGACGTAGCCGACGCTGTTGAGGCCGCTGGCCTTGGCCGCATCGACAAGCGCAAGGTTGAACTGCCGACACACATCAAGTCGGTTGGTTCCTACCAGGCCAACGTCCGTCTTCACGCCGACGTTGCCGCTGTGATCGAACTCGACGTAGTCGCAGGCAAGTAGCCCTCACCGGCTATGCGGTCCTGAACTGCTGGAAGGCCCCCGCCTTCGGATTCCTCTAAGGAACCGGACGCGGGGGCCTTTTTTTCGCGGTTTTTCGGGGCGGCCGTTTTTCAGGTGCCGGTCAGCCGTGGTGCAGCACCGTGGTCACGTGCCGGTATCCGAGCCGGACCAGTTCGGTGAGGACTCCTTCGTCGACGTCGGCGAGTGTGTTGACGTAGAGGCAACCCGCGCCGGTCTTTTGCTTGCCCAGCAGCCCGGCCGCTTCCGGGCCGTACGTCAGGCCGTACAGCGAGAGACTGGCTTTGCGGGGCGAGAACCCGACGGCCGCGGCGTCCCCCTCGCGTCCACTGTCGTACTTGTAGTGGTCCTGGCCGAATCCGACAATCGTCGGCCCCAACATTTCCGCGTGCTCGCCCGTGACGGCCGTCATCAGTTCCAGCAGGCGGTAACCATCCTGACGGCGGACCGGATGCTCCACGGCGGCAAGGAACTCCTCCACGGAATACCCGGTGGCCTGCGTCTTGTTCTGGGTCTCGTTTTCCGTCATGACGGCAGTCTGGCAGACGTCGGCCGTCATGTCAGCCTCGGCGCGCGCCGGCGATAGCCTGCTGCGGTGACCCCGAATCCAGCCCCTGAACCGCGCCTCCGTCCCTTCACGCAGGTGGACGTGTTCTCCGCCGAGCAGTACCTCGGCAACCCGCTGGCCGTCGTCGTCGGCGCGAAGGCCTCTCCACGGACCGGATGCAGCACTTCGCCAACTGGACCAACCTCTCGGAGACCACCTTCCTGCATCCCCAAGCGGGACGGGCTGCTGGTCCAGGAGTGCGCGGCGGGCCTGGTCCGGGTCAAAGCGCGACGGCGGCCGGCTGGCCTTTGCGGCACCGCCGCTGACCCGCTCGGGGCCGGTGGCAGGGGAGGACCTCAGCCGCATCGCCGCCGGCCTGGGGATGCCGCGGGAAGCGATGCTGGATGCTTCCTGGCTGGTCAACGGGCCGGACTGGATCGGGGTGCTGCTGCAGTCCGCCGCGCAGGTCCTCGCCATCAGGCCCGACTATGCGGCAATGGCCGGACTCAAGGTCGGCGTCATTGCTCCGCACGCCGCCGGAT
The DNA here is from genome assembly GCF_040547005.1 of Arthrobacter sp. UYCu712. Classification (NCBI taxonomy): domain Bacteria; kingdom Bacillati; phylum Actinomycetota; class Actinomycetes; order Micrococcales; family Micrococcaceae; genus Arthrobacter; species Arthrobacter sp. UYCu712. The sequence continues at coordinate 18,085 of NZ_JBEPOZ010000009.1, read as the reverse complement.
CCGCCGTCGACTATGAGGTCCGCACCTTCATCCCGGGCGACGCCGCGGCCGAAGACCCCGTCACAGGCAGCTTCAACGCCGGAGCCGCCCAGTGGCTGATCCGGAGCGGGCGGGCGCCGGAATCCTACATGGCGGCGCAGGGGACCGCGCTGGGCCGGTCAGGCCGGATCCACATCGATGCCGTGGGCGAGGACATCTGGGTCGGCGGAGACTCTGTGAGCTGCATCGAGGGGTTTGTCCTGCTCTGAGGTGCCCCCGACCCGTTGCCCTGTCAGTTGCGGCTGCCATTCCCGCCCTCAACCTCGAGACCCCAGCCAACCGGCTGAACCAGCTGCTGTACGCAGCCTAAACCCCCCCGCGTTGCCCCAACCAGTTGACTTTGCCCGCCCCTGTGGGGCCCAAAAGTGATAGCGCAACGGGGGGCGGGAATAAACGGTGCGGGCACAACCTTCTACAGGTAGATGCAAACGCATGTAGTAGGGCCGGAGAGGCCCAGACCCACCCAAGGAGCACCCGTGGAAGCCCGCCGCATCACCGTTCTCTCCGCCGGACTCGGCGTCCCGTCCTCGAGCCGCCTGCTGGCAGACCAGCTGGCAGCCTCGGCTGAGCGCCAGCTCGCGGCGTCGGGCTACGCCGTCACCGTCGAGATTCTGGAACTCCGGGACCTCGCGGTCGATGTCGCCAACAACTTCGTGACCGGCTATGCGGCGCCGCGCTTGGCCGAGGTGATCGCCGGCGTCGAGGCCTCCGACGGAATCATTGCCGTCAGCCCGGTCTTCAGCGCCTCTTACAGCGGACTGTTCAAGTCGTTCATCGACGTCCTGGATCCCAAGTCGCTGGAGGGCAAGGCCGTCCTGCTTGCTGCCACCGCCGGCACGGACCGTCACCAGATGGTCCTGGACTTCGCCATGCGTCCGCTGTTCACCTACCTGCGTACCCGGATCGCGCCCACCGCGGTGTTCGCGGGCCCGCAGGACTGGGGCCAGAACGACGACGGCGGCTCGCCCCTCTCGGCGCGGATCGACCGTGCGGCGGGGGAGTTTGCCGGCCTGCTCCAGGGCACCCGGGCGCCGCAGCTGCCGGCCGCGCTGGAGTCGCTGCCCTTCGAGCAGCTGCTCGCCGGTATCTCCGCCGGCCACTAGCCGGGAACCCGCGCCGGGCGGCCCGAACGATTCCGGCCGCCCGCTCGTTGTCCGGTCATGTTGTGTCCTTATGGTGTTGACGGGTGGTTCCGTGGCCGTTGTAGGGTCGTGGCTACCCAGGGGAGGCGGGTATGGCTTTGGTTGCTGTGCCGGACGGATTCTCCGTGACGGCTTCGCAGGATTGGCCGCCCGCCGCCCCGCGATGACCCGACCGCTGATTGAGAGACGCGACATGATCGCCGGATAAGGACACGACGGCGCGGTTATCTGCTGGGATTTGACCCATCCGACAGAATGGAGGCTGTTCTGGTGCACCTATGGGCCGGTATCGATGCCGGCAAAGCCCATCACCACTGCGTCGTGATCGACGCCGACGGAACCCGGCTGCTCTCGCAGAAAATCCCCAACGACGAACCGGCCCTGCTGGACCTCATCGCCAACGTCCTGAAACTGGCCGACGGGGATGATGTGCTCTGGGCGACGGATTTGAACCACGGGGGATCGGCGCTGCTGATCGCCCTGCTGGTGGCCCACGGCCAGAACATCCTGTATATCCCGGGCCGGATCGTGCATCACGCCTCCCGCCTTTACCGCGGGGAGGGCAAAACGGACGCGAAAGACGCCGCCGTGATCGCTGACCAGGCGAGGATGTACCGGGATCTGCAGCCCCTGCGGGCCGGGGATGAGATCAGCATGCGCCTTCGGATCCTCACCTCCCGGCGGGCCGATAAATCCGCGGACCGGGTCCGGGCGATCAACCGGCTGCAGGCACAGCTGCTGGAGTAATTCCCGGCCCTGGAGCGGGCCTTTGACTACAGCCGCTCCAAAGCCGCCCTGTTGCTGCTCACCAAACACCGGACCCCGGACGGGATCCGCAGAACCGGGCAGGCCAGGCTGCAGGCGTGGCTGAAGAAACACGGCACCCGCTCCTCCGCCGCGGTCGCCCAGGCCGCGGTCGAGGCCGCGAAATCCCAGCACACCACCGTGCCCGCCTAGCACGTCGGCGAGCTGATCGTCGCCGCCCTCGCCCGGGAAATCCTGACATTGAACAAGGAACTGGCCGACCCCGATGCGCTGATCAGCGAGAAAGTCACGGAACACCGGCACGCCCAGGTGCTGCTGAGCATGCCCGGCTTCGGGCCCGTCCTGGCCGCCGAGTTCCTCGGCGCCACCGGCGGAGACCTCACCGTCTTTCAAACGGCGGACCGGTTCGCCGGCGTCGCCGGACTCGCACCGGTCCCCAAAGACTCGGGCAGGATCACCGGCAACCACCACCGGCCCCGGCGTTACGACCGGCGGCTGCTGCGGGTCTTCTAACTCTTTGGGCTTTCGGCCCTGAAAAGCTGCCCCGCCTCCCGGACCTACTACGACCGAGAACGCGGTGAAGGCAAAACCCACATCCAGGCGATGCTGTCCCTGGCCCGGCGCCGCCTGAACATTCTCTGGGCCATGCTCCGCGACGGCACCACGTACACCCCGCCCCGGGCTCCGGCAGCCCGGCTGGCTGCCTGAGAGCGCGTACGTGCCCGATCGACCGGTTCCTCTGTCCTGCGGACGGCGGCGCTGCCGGCCCTCAGGAGGAACCACCGGACCGGGGCGCAGCCCCAGGCGGCAATGAATCACCGCCTCTGCCCGGACCTGTGCTTCGCAAAAACCCCGGACCGAAGGAACACTCCGATGAGCGCAGCGAAGAAGAGACGGTCGGCGGCCATGCGACGCCGAAAGCAGGAGGAAGCCACGGGCCGAGCAGCGGCCAGCGTCCCACGATGCTGGCGCAACCATCAAGACGAAGAAGACCAAACAAGAACCTCATCCGCGCCAGCCGGTCACCGGCATGAAATCCGGAACGGGATCCCGAAGCAAAGCCAGGGAAGCCACCAGCAGGACCAGCCGGATGCCCACACCGCGCGGCACGGACCTCTCAGCCGCCATCTGATGGATCACCTGCACATGAGGTAGCGGGTGGAGCCGGCGTGGGAGACGGTGGGGTTCTGGTCCCTCGCTGAGCTGCGCCGTGGCGGCGTAGACGCGCTCTTTGCTGACTGGGATATCGGCGGAACTTCGTAAAAGTAGTAGGAGGAGTAGTACTCCTACTACCACTCGGCTTTCTTACCGCCTTATCCGCGGCAGTCGTGGGGCCACTTCGAACGTCTAAACGCCCTTAAGTGGGGCCATTTCGGAATGCCATCCTCATCCGGTACCTCCATCCGAGGCGGCGCACGCCTCCAGGAGAGGCACCAAGGCACTCGAACGCGTCCTTTCCTCTCCGCCTTCGCCTCCCTCAAAGACCCTGACTGCCGCGCCTACTACGACTGAAAACGAAACGAAGGTAAACGCCATAACCAGGCCCTCGTAGGGCTGGCCCGACGACGCTGCAATACCCTCTACGCCATGCTCCGTGGCGGCACCCTCTACCCACCACGCAGCACCGCGGCATGCGGGGAAGCAGAGACGGTGTCTTGAAAAGTCTGACATGGCCCCATCGTGGTAATCACAATGGCTCTGGTCCTGTCCGGGAGGCCCGGAGGGGGCCGACGGTGCCTGCCTTCGGGGTGTACCGGTGTGCGGCTCCGTCGGCCCCGCCCTGCTGCCAGCCGGTCCATGATCCGGCGGCCCGCCGGCGGCGGCCATGCCGCCGGGCGATTCAGAAGAAGCTCCGCGAGGCAACGGGTGCAGGCCTGGTCGTGGCGGCCCGTTGCGCGGGGCTCCTTCAAGGTGACCGGCGCGTCATGTCTCATGCGCAGCGGCCGGCACGGCGTTTGGATTCGCTGGGTCGGCCGGGGACAGGTCACCTTTTGTTTATTTCAGCGGCGCCGTGGCGAAGCGGCTGGGGAGCGCCCGCGTGAAGGCGTCCCTGATCTGTGGATCTGTCGTGGTTCTCCAGTCGACCACGGGATTTCCGGGCTGGTTTTCCTGTTTGGAGAATTCGAACCAGACGGCGAGTTTGAGCTGGGGGAATCTGGCCTGCAATCCGGGGTCGAAGAGCTGGTTCCACCAGGCTTCCTTGATCGCCAGGGACGGTGCACCGTCGCTGCGCGAGGTGTTGTAGAAAGCCCCCGTCTCGGAGATCGCGAACGGTTTGTGGTGTCCGGCCGCGTAGGTGGCGTAGAAGTCAGGCAGCACGGTTTCGTCGACGTAGCCGCTCGTGTACGTCCCCGAAATCTTGCCGGCGAGCTTTCCCGGTTCCGGGATAATGTTCTCTCCCCAGGGGTAGGAATTGCCGAAGTGGTAGACGGACAGTCCGACCCAGTCCACGGCGTCGTCCCCTGGCCAGTACGGGGAGTAGGGGTCATCGTCCATGGTGAGTTTCCCGTCATGGTTGGTGTCCAGGACCTGGAAGTCCGGGCTGCCCGGCTGGACTCCGTGGGGTCCGCCTTCGAAGGGGTAACCGCCGCCCTCGTTCGGGGACCAGAGCATCGCCGACGCGGGGGCCTTGTGGACGGCGGCGGCGACCCGGCGGAACTTCTCGATGTAGGCCGCCGGCTGCTGGGCCCACGGGTACCAGGAGCCGTTCATTTCATGTCCGAACCGGACCATGACCGGTACGCCCTTGCGGTTCCAGGCGGTCAGGTCCCGTGTCAGGTCCGTCAGGGACTGCGGGGTGACGGCGCTGAGGTCCTTCCTCGGTTCGATGGTGAGCATCAGCGACGAATGGTGGTCTGCGAGGTCCTGGACCTCCTGGCTGATGAGTCCCTCATCGTAGGCGCTCAGCGGGAAGTTGACGTAGCGCCCGTAGAGGGCGGGCGTGGCTCCCAGACGGGCGGCGTAGGCTCCCACCTTGTCAAATTCTGAATCCAGCTGGATTCCGAAGTAGGTCCGGCCGTCCTCGGGGACGGGAAACCGGCCGGGTACCTCGTTGAACGCGGCTGTAAGGCTCCCGGTGGTCAGGGCGATCGCTGACATCAAAAGTGTGAGATTCCTGAAGGTTGTGGGCTGGTGCATCGCTTACTCCGCTGGGCCTTCGGTTTTCAGGACGATGAACGTTACGATCAACGCGAGTTCGGTCAGGACCGCGGCCGCGATCACCAGGGTCAGGGGGACCGGGTGCACAGCGGAGTGCACGGCCAGTGCCAGGGGGATGAGGATGTAGGCTGCCGCGACGACCAGCGCGGCGAAGATCAAGGCAACGCAGCTGACCTGCGCCCCGAGGATGGCCCGTCGCCGGACGGAGGGTGCGAGCAGATTGACCACTGCCAAGGGCGGGTGGACGTTCGCCTCTGCGAGGAAGTTCCTGTCGGCAGCTCTCTGCTGGGTGTTTATGAGGACTGGTGTGCTGTGTTCCATGGGCTATTCACCGCTCCTGATGCTTTGAAGGTCTGCTTTTTTGGTTTTGGGCGTGGGCACCCAGCTGACTCCGCGTTTCCCGCCGGCCCATTGGAGCACCGCCCAGAGCGCGGCGGAGCTTTCAATGAATCCCGCAACGGGAGCGCAGACGAGGGCGCGGGCTATCTCCGCGGCGCGGGTCCACCGGTCCAGGCCCGCGTCGGCGACGTTGTGGCAGGCACCGATGAAGACCGAGCCCATCCACATGATTCCCACGAGCGCGAGCCAGGCGCTGCCCGGAGCCGGCAAGGGGGCCTCATCGTTCAGGAGCAGCGACTCCATTGCGAGGATCAGAAACACGGGAAAGATGACCGCGGACAGGACGCCGACGACTGCCCCGAGCGCGAAGGTGCCGATCCGGTACCGGGTGCCCCACACCAGACCCGTTCGGGTCCTCCAGGGCAGCAACGCAAAGAGGGGGTTGCGGCTCATTGCCGTCAAGCCCTGAAGTACACCGAAAATCCAGCGGTAGCGTTGCTTGAACGCGCTGTGGACGGAGAACGGAGGCTGTTCGAGCATGACGCATCCGTGCCAGCCGAACACGTCCTTCCCGTACCCGGTGAACGCTTTCATGCCGAACACATAGTCCTCGGCGATGAACGGCTGGCCGTCCAGGCAGCCGATGTCCCAGCCGATGTCGTTCTCCAGCGACTCCTCGATCACCAGGTTGGACCCGTGCAGATGCAGGGGCACTCCGGATTCCATGACATGGCGGCACTCGTAGCATCCGATCGGCCGGTTGGCTTCCATCGCCCGGCAGAGCGCGGAGGCATGCATGTACTCGAGCGGATAATAGATGGGGCCCTCGAGGATTTTCTTGTCTGTCGTGGCCAGACAGCCAATGAGTTTGCGGAGCTCGGACGGGACCATGACGCTTTCCTCGTCGTAATGGACGATAAACGTGCGTCCCGGTTTCCTTTTCCACAGCGCGCGACGCTGCTCCACGACATAATGCAGCCCACGGGCCTTGAGCTTCGTGCCGTTCGGGGTTTCGTAGTCCTGCGACACCACCAGGACGTCGACCGGGACCGGTGAACCATCGAAGACCTGCTGGAGGTTTTCGGACTGGTCCGCCGATTCGGTGACAACTTCAACGGACAGGAACCGGCCATAGAATGCCGGATCCTCAAGAGCCAGGGCGACGACGTTCCGGATTCCCCGGACAATCACCTCAGTGCTGCCCGCCGATCCACGCGTAGTGATCTGGATTTTGACAAACGGCACCTCAAGGGCACGGAGTGCGCTGGTTGAAACCGCTTCGCGGCGCCGGTAGCGCCTCCACCGGAAGAGAAAACTCCACCAGGAGGAGGCCATCCGCACGCCGATAATCGAAACACCGACGAACACAACAGGGCCAAGGATGGACAGGACAAGGCTGATCGAATCGGGCATGGGGCACCGTTCCAGAGGGTGGGCAGCATTGCAGGGCACGAGGAAGACGCTCAGATGCACCCGCCACCGGATGGCCGCCGGTCAGCGGGGATCGATACCGCACGGGAATACGATGAACGCCAGAAACAAAAGAGCGGCCCGACACTTACATCCCCGCCGTCTCGGCCGGGAACCATGTATCGGGACTCGCTCCGCTTCTGCCACCCGGCCGCTTCCTCAATACACACGACCCTAGGGAAGAGAACCGCACGAGCACACGGGTAGCGACTACTCGAAAAATCGATCAAGGCACTCAGTTTCCGGGTCCGAAACCACGTAGGTTCGCCTGAGCGCCGCTGATGCCCCTGCGGCCACTCCTCGTAAGCTTGCCCGCCAGGACCTGAGACCCAGGCAGCCGGGGAATCCTCATGCAGCTCCAGAAGCCACCAGCAGGACCAGCCGGATGCCCACACCGGCCGGCACGGACCTTTCAGGCGCCATCTGATGGATCACCTGCACATGAGGTAGCGGGTGGAGCCGGCGTTGGAGACGTTGGGGTTCTGGTCCCTCGCTGATTTGCGCCGTGGCGGCGTGGACGCGCTCTTTGCTGACAGGGACATCGGCGGAATTCCGCAAATGTAGTAGGAAGAGTAGTACTCCTACTACTGGTCGCTCTCTTACCGCCTTATCCGGGAACACCTCCAGGAACGGCCATGGAGGGTCGGCCGCGGGCCGCGTCAGGCCACGGATAAGGGCCTCGCTGCGCTCGGGCAGCACAAGCCTTTTTCTTGTCCTTTTTTGCTGCTGTCCGGTGGATCGTACGGGCCCGCTCCACCGGCTCAACCGTCCTGCGGACGGCTGCGCAGCGGATGGGTTGTGTTCGGCGCTGCGCTTATTTCCTCCCGCAACCCCTCCGCTGCTTGCCCTTCGGGTTGCCCCGGCTCCGTCGGGCACAGCTCCGCGATGCTCTGCCAGCAGGCAAAAAACATGGTGGGGGAGAGGGAAGCCCGTTCGTCAGGCACCCGCCCCGCCCGAGCGAAACGGAGCACCACCTCATGAGCACAACAACCATGAGCCACAGTCTCACCGCCGATACCGCCGAAGCGGTGACCGCCCCGGTCCTGCCCGCGGACACCACGGCAGGGGACGGGTACGACTGGATGGACACCCTCGAGGGCACCGCCTGGTCGGTCCTGCCGAACTGGGGCAGCGAGGGATGGGACGCCGGATCCTGGCCCTACATCATTCTCGCCGTCGCCCGCACCCGCGACGGGAACGGGGAACTGTTCGGCTACGGAACCTACGTCGAAGGCGACACCTCCACCTACTGGTTCCGGTCCCAGGACGCCTGCTTCAAAGCGATCAGCGCCGAAGTGTTCTTCCACTGGACCTCTGGCCAGTCCGACGGCCCGGACAACCTCCCCGCCACCGCCGCCGGACTGCCCGCCAAGGACCGGAAACCGAACCCAGGCTGGACCGACTAGCCACCAGCGCGGGTGCCCCGGCCGCCAAGCGGCCGGGGCGCGGGGCGGCACGACAAAACCGTTGACAACATCATTGAGATTCCTGTGGATTCTATTGACCTGATCATGAGCGAACGAAGCGGCGTGGAGATTGACTACTGCCCGCAATGCCGGGGAGTGTGGCTGGACCGCGGCGAGCTCGACAAAATCATCGACCGTGCGGCTGACTCGCTGGGCCCCGCGGCTCCGGCTCCCCCGGTGGCCCCGCCGCCCCTGCCCACGTCGCCCGGGCATATTCCGCCGCCGCTCTATGACCTGGATCCGCGCCGGGATACCCGCCGCCCGGATGACCGCCGCTACGACTCCCGGGACCGGCCGCGGTATGACCAGCCCGGTACGACGACCGCCGCCGCCCCAAAAAGAAGGAAGGCTGGCTCGGCGAACTGTTCGACTTCTGACCGTCAGCCCCCGGGGACGTCGGCCGCCGGAGCGTCAGCCGGCCGGACTCAGTCGCCCAGCAGGGCGATGAACTCGCGGGCCTGTTTCATGGAGATGTCCGAGTGGCGGGTCAGCGCCGTCGCGGCGGCCTCCGTGTCGCCGCTCTTGGCGAGCGTGCGGATCCTGCCGTAGATCTCGTCGTTGAGCATGTTGCTGCTGACCTCGCGCGTGACGTCGCCCTTGCTGGCGATCGCACGGTAGCGGTAGGGGAAGCGCTGCGGGGTGTCGTCGTCCTCGTCGAGGGGGGCCTGCTCGGGCGCTGCCGGCCGGAACGCCTGGGGATGTGCCGCAAGGGCACCGACGGCGTCGCGAGAGGCCCTCAGACCTTCGCCGGTGCTCTCGAAGTAGAGCTTGATGGCGGCCATCGCCTGGCCCTGCGCGATCAGCGCGTACAGCCGGCGGTGCTGCTCCTGGTTGAGCTTGGCCGCGGCGGTGCGGGCCAGCTCGACGGGATCGCGGCTGGGCGGCGGTGCCGACCCGGGCCGGTCCTTGGCCTCGCGGCGGCCCAGGGCACGGGCGGCCAGCAGCACCCCGGCTCCGACGAGTGCCAGGATCAGGATGGGGATGATCAGGGATTCCATGTACTACAGCCGATCTACATAATTCTTTGCGGTCAAGAGATCTGAATGAGTTGCCTGCCTCAGCAGCCTGATGGCCTGGATCTTCTTGCCACTCCGGGCCAGCGACTGCAGCTGGAGGGCAAACTGGGGGTTCAGCTGTCCGCCGGGCAGGACCGAACCTTGGTAGCCGTGCTGTCCGACGGCCGGTGCCGCGCCGCTCTGCCGGCGCAGGGCCGCCCGGGCGTGGTCCTCCTGCTGTGACTGCTGTTGTTCGTTCTGGCTGGGACGGGTGACGGCGTCAACGCGAGCCCGTGCCGCAGTGGCCGCCTGCACCTGCGCCGCGTAGTGCGCCTGCGAGCGGACGGCCAGCTCGTGCTGATAGCGCTCCGCATCCGACATGCCGAAGTCACGGGGTTTAAGGGCCGTCACAAACGCCCAGAGGACTGCCGCCAGAATGAGGGCAGGCAGTATAACCAGCAATACATCGCCCATGCCTAGAGCTTATGCCAGATTGCAGTTATCCACAGCATATTCTGCGCCATGCATACAGCCCGCCGCCGAAGTCGTCAATTCCCCGCGTTCCCGTGAGGCTCATCACGAAATGTGAATATTTCACGCCTAATGTGCGGGTCCGCTTTGTGATGTATCCCCAGCCGCAAGGTGCAAGCTGTGGATGAAACTTCGCGAAAATAGTTTTGTGTCCACAAGGTAAACCCAATGTTTCTGCAGGTCAGCGCGGTATTTCGGCATGAACAATTTTTCTATCCACAGCTGTTCCCACAGGCTGTGCACAAGCACGGGGCGGTAGTGCACAGGTTATCCACAGGGCCGGTGCATGGCCGGGTTGGTGCCGGTCCGATGGGGCGATAACGTTGCTGGATATCGAGCCTTGGATGCGGAATCCGATGATCGCCCCTCGATGCCAACCACAATTTCCGGTCCGCGCACCGCATGGATCGACACATGGATCGACGCTGTGGATAACGGCATTACGGACGGGCAGGCAAAGACTGTCGGAGCTGGCTGATAAGACTCAACAGGTCGGTAGAGGTCGGGATTCACGCCATGGGCACCAAAGCACATGGCTCACGCGCCGCCGGCGAGGATTTTCCGCCGCGGCACACAATGGAGGACGGCAGTTTTGTCAGTTACGCATCTGGACTCAGTCGAGGGCACGCGCGGATCCGAAGGCAGCCGCAAGCCGCCGCAGGACATTCCGGCGGAGCAGTCGGTCCTGGGCGGCATGATGCTGTCCAAGGACGCCATTGCCGACGTCGTCGAAATCCTGCGCGGCCAGGACTTCTACCGCCCGGCCCACGAGACGATCTATGAGGCCATCATCGACCTCTACGGCCGCGGCGAACCCGCCGACGCCGTCACCGTCTCGGACGAACTGACCAAACGCGGCGAGATCAACCGCATCGGCGGCCCCGCCTACCTGCACGAGCTGATCCAGACTGTCCCGACGGCCGCCAACGCCGGCTACTACGCCGAAATTGTCGGCGAGCGGGCGGTGTTGCGCCGCCTCGTGAATGCCGGCACCAAGATCGTCCAGCTCGGGTACGGCGCTGACGGCGAGGTCGAAGACCTGGTCAACCAGGCGCAGGCCGAGATCTACGCCGTGGCCGAGCGCCGCACCGCCGAGGACTACGTGGTCCTCAAGGACGTCATGGAATCCACGGTGGACGAGATCGAGGCCTCGGGCCACCGCGAGGAGGGAATGACCGGCGTGCCCACCGGCTTCTACGAACTCGACGAACTGACCCACGGCCTGCACCCGGGGCAGATGATTGTCATCGCCGCCCGCCCCGCCGTCGGTAAGTCGACCTTCGCCCTGGACTTCGCCCGCTCCGCCGCGATCAAGAACAACCTCGCGACCGTCATGTTCTCCCTCGAAATGGGCCGGAACGAAATCGCCATGCGCCTGCTGTCCGCGGAGGCGACCATCGGCCTCCAGGATCTGCGCAAGGGCACCATCAAGGACGAGCAGTGGTCCAAGATCGCCACCACCATGGGCCGGATGAACGATGCCCCGCTGTTCATCGATGACAGCCCCAACATGTCGCTGATGGAAATCCGGGCCAAGTGCCGCCGCCTCAAGCAGCAGCACGACCTCAAACTCGTGATCCTGGACTACCTGCAGCTCATGAGCTCGGGCAAGAAAGTGGAATCGCGCCAGCAGGAAGTCTCGGAATTCTCGCGTGCGCTGAAACTGCTCGCGAAGGAGCTGCAGGTCCCGGTGATCGCCCTCTCGCAGCTGAACCGTGGTTCCGAGCAGCGCCAGGACAAGCGGCCGATGGTCTCCGACCTCCGCGAATCCGGCTCCATCGAGCAGGACGCCGACATGGTCATCCTGCTGCACCGCGAAGACGTCTATGACAAGGAGTCCCCGCGCGCCGGCGAGGCGGACATCCTGATCGCCAAGCACCGCAACGGCCCGACCAAGGACATCGTGGTCGCCTTCCAGGGCCACTACTCACGCTTTGCCAACATGGCGGCCGACGCCGGCGGCGGCGGCTTCTAGGGCGCCGGTCCGGACGGACCGGCCCCTGCCGGGGGTTCCGTCCCGCCGGCCGGGAGCAGATGGTTGGGCAGACGGTTCCCGGGTGCCTGCCCGCGGATTTCCAGCAGCTCGCGGGCGTGGGCGTGCAGCCTTTTGTCCTCCCCGGACACCGGCACCCATTGCGGGATCGGGACGGAGGTGCCGCTCTCGTCGCGGGCCACCATCACCGTGAGGCAGTACGTCGTGAGGTTCAGTTCGCGTCCCTTCGGGTCTCCCGAGCGGACATGGACGGCGATGTGCATGCCCTTGGTGCCGGTGTACACCAGCCGGGCCTCCACCTCCACCACGTGCCCGATCAGCAGCGGCCGGTAGAACCGCACGCCGCCCGAGAAAACGGCCACCGTATCCCGCCCGCAATAGCGCGAGGCGCAGACGTAGGCCGCCTCGTCGATCCACTTCATCACGATCCCGCCGTGCACCTTGCCGCCCCAGTTCACATCCGTGGGGGCGGCCATGAACCGCAGGACCACACGTTCTGCGGTGCCCGCGTCGGTGTACTCCTGGCCGCTCATGGCCTGGACAATGGCCTCGCGGACCTTGATCCGGGCGAGTGCATGGTCGCGCTGTTCGATCCCGTCCGGCGTCACCGGCTCGAACTGCGGCACGGGAATCGGTTTCCCGTCCGCGCCGACGGCCACGAAAATCACCATGCACTGGCTGCGCATGGTGGCTCGGCCGCCCCGGGGATCACCCGAGGACACGACCGTGCGGATATGCATGGACGAGCGGCCCGTGTAGACGATGGTGGCTTCTACTTCCACCATGTCGCCGCTGTTGACCGGGTCCGCGAAGTGGATGTTCCCCACGTAGGCCGTGACGCAATACGACTTCGCCCAGCCGACGGCGGCGGCGTAGGCCGCTTTGTCCACCCATTCCAGCACCGTGCCGGCGTCGACGGATCCGCTGTGGCCGACGTCGGTGGGGGCCGCCAGGAAGCGCAGGGTCACGGAATTGGCGGCTGTCTCACTCATGCTGTGAGTTTACTGACCCTGCTCCGAACGGTCCCGGCCGAAGGACATAAACGCGGCGCCGGCCGCCATCTGCGGCCCGGGGACGACGGCGGGCGGCCCTCAGGAGGTGACCGCCCGCCGTCGCGCGCTTTTCAGGGAGTGGTGGTTAGGCCAGGACGCGGAGCTTCGAGTCGGCGCGGCCGAATAGCACCTTGTCCACGGAGACTGTGCCCGCGCCGACGAGGCCCACGGCCAGGGCGGCGGCGGCCAGCAGCAGCACCAGTTCGTAGCCACCGGTAGCGGCGAACACTCCGGCCGAGGCGTGGACCAGGAACAGGGCGCCGAGCATGTCGACGGCGAGGAGGACGGCGAACACGCGGGTCAGTACGCCCAGGATCAGGGCGATGCCGCCGACCAGTTCCAGGGTCGCGATGACGGGGGCGGCAACCTGGGCCGCCGGAACGCCCATCTGCGTGAAGGCGGCCTGGGTGCCGGGGATGGTGAACTCGTAGAACTTCTGCCAGCCGTGGGCGGCGAAGAGGAATCCGGTCACGATGCGCAGGATCGTGCGGGCCGAGGTGGTGAGGGCGGGCTGGTTCATGGGAAATACCGTTTCGTAGAGAGGGGGCGTCGCGGCTGCGTGCTGCCGCGGCTTCGGTTGCGTTCAGCGTCAAGTCTTCCCGAAATTTAGTTGAAATGTCAACTAATAACGAAAATGTGCGCCGCCGGGTGTGCCGCTAGGGTGGATCCGTGCCAGTCCCGCCCCCTCCTCCCGCCACCCTGCCCGCCGCGGCGGGCCGGAAGCGGGAAATCCTCCGTCTTGCCGTCCCGGCCTTCGGCGCCCTGATCGCCGAACCGCTGTTCCTGCTTGCCGATTCGGCAATCGTGGGCCACCTCGGCGTGGCCCAGCTCGCCGGCGTCGGGCTGGCCTCGGCGGTGCTGCACACGGCGGTGGGCCTTATGGTTTTCCTCGCCTACTCCACCACCCCGGCCGTGGCGCGGGCCATCGGCAACGGCCAGCTGCCCAAGGCCCTCGCGGCCGGCCGCGACGGCGTCTGGCTGGCCCTGCTGCTCGGGATCGTCCTGGCCGCGGCCGGGTTCGCCGCCGCCGGCCCGCTCCTGGAACTGATGGGCGCCCGTGGCGAGGTGCTGGTGTTCTCGGCGGACTATTTGCGCTGGTCGATGCCCGGACTCGTCGCGATGCTGCTGATCTTCGCGGGCACCGGTGTGCTGCGGGGGCTGCAGGACACCCGGACCCCGCTGATCGTCGCCGCCGCCGGTTTCACCCTGAACATCGCGCTGAACCTCCTCCTGGTCTACGGGCTCCAGCTCTCCGTCGCCGGCTCGGCGATCGGCACCAGCATCGCGCAATGGGCCATGGCGCTGGTCTATGTGGAGATGGTCCGGCGCAACGCCTGCAACCACGGGGTGCCCCTGCTGCCGGACTGGCTCGGCATCCGGGCTCTGACCCGGGTGGGCTCCTGGCTGATGCTGCGCACGCTGAGCCTGCGGATCGCGATCCTGGCGACGGTGGTGGTGGTCACGGCCCAGGGCCCGGTCAATCTCGCCGCCCACCAGCTCGCCATGACCGTCTTCACCTTCCTTGCCTTCGCGCTGGACGCCCTTGCCATTGCCGCGCAGGCCCTGATCGGGAAGGAACTCGGCGCGGGCCACCCGGCGGCGGCACGCGAACTCACCGGCACCATGGTCCGCTGGGGACTCGGCTTCGGGGTGCTCACCGGAGTGCTGCTCGCCGTCGCCGCGCCCTGGGCCGGGTACCTGTTCACCTCCGATCCGGAGGTCCAGGCGGCGCTCACGCTCGCCCTGTGGGTGCTCGCGGCCGGCCAGCCGATCGCCGGGTACGTCTTTGTCCTCGACGGTGTGCTCATCGGGGCGGGGGACGCGAAATATCTCGCGATCGCCGGCGTCGTCAATCTGGCCGTGTACCTGCCGCTGCTGTCCGCCGTCGGCTTGTCCGGGGCCGACGGCGGTGCGGGGCTGCTCTGGCTGTGGGCCGTCTTTTCGCTCGGCTACATGCTGGCCCGGGCAATCACGCTGGGCCTCCGCGCGCGGACGGACCGCTGGATGGTGCTCGGCGCGCACTGAGCGGCCAGCCCTGGCGGCGCCGGTGCCCACGGCACGCGCCGGAGCCGCATGACACTAAACTGGTCGGGTGACTCTCCCCGCAAGCCCTGACGTGCCCACCGCCATGCCCGCCGCCGCGGACCTTTGGAAGCCCGTGCTGGTCCGGGCCGCCCTCGCGCTCTGCTTCGGTGCGCTGACCGTGTTCTGGGCTTCCCCCTCGGTCGCCGGAATGGGCTGGGCCGGCGGACTCTACCTGCTGGCCACGGGCGTGGTCCTCATCTGGAGCGTCAAGAAGACCGGTTTCCCCGGCGTCTCTCGACCGGGGAAAATCCTTTCCGCCGCGGGGTCCGCGCTGGCCGGGACCGGCGCCGCCGTCGGGCTGATCAGCGGCAGCCTCGTGTTCGGCGTCCTCGCGGCCGTCGGGCTGGGACTGGCCGGCGCCGCGGAACTGTACCTCGGCGCCACGGTCCGGGGCCGGTCGGCACTGGCCAGGGACTGGATCGCCTCCGGCGTGATCGGGCTTGGCACCGCGGCAGCCCTGCCGTTCTTCATCGACCTGGGGCCGCACGCCCTCCTTGGCGTCGCCGGCGGCGGTGCCATCATCAGCGGCGTGCTGTGGATGCTGGCCGGCCTGACGCTCAAGCACGATGCGCGGCGCGATTCCGCGGAGGCCGTAAACTAGTACGGACAGGTTCTACCCTGCGTAGAACAATTGCGGCATAAAACTGCCACGCCTGCCGGGCGTCGGCTGCAGGAGGAAAGCACCTTGGCACAGCAGAAATCTGGAGAACCGCGCAGCCTGCGGACCTCGGTCAAGGGACCCCTGATGTTTTCCGCGTTCTGGGCAGTGCTGGCCTTCTTCGCCGTGCTGATCTTCGCCTCCGGCGGCAGCGCCAAAACGCCCCGGTTTGACCTGGCTTTCACGGGCGCCGGCATCGCCTTCATAGTCACCCTGGTGGTGGCTGCCATGCTTTCCATGAGCTACAAGGACAATGCCGAGCACCTGGGCAAGGGCTCCGGCGTGAACCTGAGCTCCAAGAAATCATCTTCCGGCCACGGCGGACACCCGGCGCAGCCGCATTCCGAAACCCCCGACGGCACCCCCCGCGACGACCTACGCTAGGCCCTCCGGCGGTCCCTGATGCCTGCGCCGGCCACGGATCGGGACGACACGTTCAGGACGCCGCCTTCCGCGCCCGATAGGCCGCCACATGCGCCCGGTTGGCGCAGTTCCCGGTGTCGCAGTATCGCTTGGACCGGTTGCGGCTGAGGTCCAGCACCACCGCGTCGCAGTCCTCTGCGGCGCAGACCAGCATCCGGTCCATCTCCTTGCTGCGGATCACATCGACCAGCGCCATCGCCGCCTCCGTGCTCATCCGGTCCGCCAGCGGGGCTTCGGGCGTCGTGGCGTGCAGGTGCCAGTCCCATTCATCGTGTTTGACCAGCTGGGGGAGCGCCCGGGCCTGCTGCAGCAGCCTGTTCAGCGTGTCCACAGCCGCCGACTCCCCGGCGATCCAGAGCTCGGCGAGTTCCGCGCGGAGGCGTTGCACACTGGCGAGCTCGGCCGCGTCCCGGGTCCGGGAACCCGTGAAGCCCTCGGTGGCCAGGAAGCGGTCCAGGTCCGCCGGTGTGGCCAGCTGCTCGTCACCGTTGGCGGAGGTGTTGATGAGGTTGACCACGGACCGCAGAGCGACCTCCGTGTCAGGGGCAAAAACCATCTTGACTCCTTACGTCTTGCTGGCGTACTGTCATGACCATAACCTTACTTTACTCCTGACAGGAGGCAGCCCGTGTCTGCCGCACGCAGCCCCGCCGATGCCCCGGTCCAGACTCCCCAGGGAGTCGATGACGCTGGTTCGCGCGCCCCCGGGAAACGGGGTAAGCCGGTGTCCGGCGCGGCAGCGGGCTTCATGGCCTCGGGCCTGGGAGTCGCACTGTTTTCGTCCGCGGTGTTCGGGCTCTCCGGATCGTTCGCCAAGGCGCTCCTGGAAACGGGCTGGACACCCGGTGCGGCCGTCACGGCCCGGCTCACCGGCGCGGCACTGATCCTGGCCATCCCCGCCATTCCCGCCCTGCGCGGGCGTTGGCACCAGCTCCGGGACAACTGGCTGACCGTCGTGCTGTTCGGATTCATCGGCGTCGCCGCGTGCCAGCTGTTCTACTTCAACGCCGTGTCCCGGCTCTCGGTCGGCGTCGCCCTGCTGCTGGAATACCTGGCCCCGGTCATCATCGTGCTCTGGCTCTGGGCCGCCAGCCGGAAACGGCCGCGGCCGCTGACCATCGCCGGGACGCTCCTGTCCCTCGGCGGGCTGGTCCTGGTCCTGGACCTCACAGGGGCCGTCAAGATCGACCTCATCGGCGTGCTTTGGGGGATCGCGGCCGCCGTCTGCCTCGCTATCTACTTCTTCATCACGGCCAAGGAAAACGACACCCTCCCGCCAATCGTCCTGGCCTCCGGCGGGCTGATGGTGGGCGCCATCGTCATGTGGCTTGCCGCGGCAACCGGGCTGCTGCCGATGGCCTTCAGTACCGCCGACACCCGCCTGGGCCCCTGGGTCACCCCATGGTGGGTGGCGCTGGGCGGCCTGGTGGTGCTGGCTACCGTGCTGGCGTATGTCTCCGGCATCGTGGCCGCGCGGGCCCTCGGCTCGAAGGTCGCGTCCTTTGTCTCGCTCACCGAGGTGCTGTTCGCCGTCATCTGGGCGTGGTTGTTGCTGGGCGAACTGCCTGGCCCCATCCAGCTCCTGGGCGGGCTGCTGATTGTCGGCGGGGTGGTGCTGGTCCGGCTGGATGAGCTCCGGACCCCCTCCCGCGCGGCTGTCCGGCAGGCCCCGCTGGACCACGCGAACGACGTCGAACCCGTTCCGTAGGCCGGGGGCCTAAACGGGGGCCTATACGGACCGGCCCGGACGCTGATGCGTCCGGGCCGGTCTCACGTGCAGGGGCTGCCTAGCGGGAAGCGCTCTCCTGCGCGGTGGCGTTGCGGCTGGCCTGCTTGCCGGCCTCCTGCAGCGCCTGGGAAACCCGAGCCAGCGCGTCGCGTGCTGGCCGTTCCACTCACTGCGGAACTTATCGGCGTCCGGGCCCTTCCAGTCGGTGCTCTCCAGCACCTTGGTCAGCGTCGACTTCT